>CAYJCX010000001.1:0-9115 GCA_964368775.1 uncultured Candidatus Saccharibacteria bacterium
CGGGAAATTTCTTTAAAAATATTTTTGTCCCATTCAGGAAAGAATGTATCCGCATAAGCAAAGACCCCATTAACTTCGGTAAGATATAATGTATCTACATAGTCCATTGCTTGGCGATAAACTTCTCCGCCGCCTATAACAAAAATTTCGTTCTGAAATTCAGAATTTTCTTTTTGATATTCTTTTGCTTTTTCTATAGCGTCTTCTATATTTTTCGCTGTTATTACATTTTCATATGCCCAGTCGTCCTGGCTAGTAATAACTATAGATTTACGGCGGGGCAGTGGTTTACCGATAGATTCAAAAGTCTTACGCCCCATTATCATGATAGTGCCTGTGGTGTGGTCTTTAAAATAGTTAAAATCTTTAGGCAAATGCCATAGTAATTGGCCAGCTTTACCCAGTTCTCGGTTTTGGCCAATTGCAGCAATAAGTGAAATCATGAGTTAATTATATAGCACAAGATCCTAAGAATTCCACTGTTAGACAAGAGAAGTCCATGTTATAATGCCACATATCAGAATATATCCTTATTTCCTTTATGATTTAACTTTTTACCTCACATGTTTTATGTCTATATCTTACAAAGTCAAAAAGATAGTGAATTATATGTTGGTTGTACGAGCGATTTACCTAAAAGGGTAAAAGAACACAACAAGGGTTTAGTGTATTCAACAAAAAACAACATACCGTATGCATTAATTCATTATGAAGCATTTTTAAATAAAAAAGATGCTTTTACTCGAGAAAAGTGGCTTAAGACTGGTTGGGGCAGAAACCAAGTAAAAAAGATGTTAGAAAACTATTTTGGTACGGATATGTATCCGCCAAAACTTTCTAAAAAATAAATTTTATAAAATTAATTATCTTTCCTACAAAATTGTATCTTCAAATATGATACCTGATAAGTTGGAAAGTTTAGGCGGATGAATGACAAACAAATAGAAAAGCTTATTCTAGCTGAAGACAAAAGACAAAAGAGCGTTATTAATCTTATTGCGTCAGAAAATATTGTTTCCAAAGATGTATTAGATGCATTGGGTTCAGTATTACAAAACAAATACGCCGAAGGTTACCCCGGCCGCCGTTACTACGGGGGTAATGAAATTATCGACCAAGTAGAAAATCTTTGTATTCAGAGATCTCTAAAACTTTTTGGTTTAAAAGAAAAAGATTGGCATGTAAATGTGCAAGGTCTTTCTGGGTCTCCTGCAAACTTTGCAATTTATTCTGCAATGGTTCCGCCAGAGTTTGGCACAGATGGTAAGCCAACAAAAAAAATAATGGGAATGAAATTAACCAGCGGCGGACATCTTACACATGGGCACCCATTGTCTATGACAGGAAAATTGTGGAAGCCTATTCAATTTGAGCTGGACCCAAAAACAAAAATGATAAATTACAAAGCTTTGGAAGAATTAGCTATGCGCGAAAAACCAGACATAATAGTTGCCGGGTTTACAGCGTACCCAAGATTTGTAGACTTTAAAAAGTTTCGTCAAATTGCTAATAAGTGTGGTGCGCTTTTGCATGTAGATATGTCTCACTTTGCAGGGCTTGTGGCTGGCGGGGTTTACCCATCACCATTCCCATATGCTGACAGTGTTATGACTACTACACACAAATCTTTGCGCGGACCACGTCACGCATTGATGTTTGTAAAAAAAGACAAAAGAGAACTTGATAAAAAATTAGACAAGACAGTAATACCAGGATTATTTGGCGGCCCACATGAAAATACTATTGCAGCCGTGGCGGTGGCATTGAAAGAAGCCGACACACCAAAATTTAAATCTTATGCAAAGCAAGTTGTAAAAAATGCAGCAGCTCTTGCAAAAGAATTAGAAAAACTTGGTTGGGGTGTTATTTCTGGCGGTACTGATTCTCATCTAATACTGGTAGACACATGGCTTGGTGGCGCTGGCGTATCTGGATCTGACGCAAGTAAAAAACTAGAAAAGGCTGGAATCATTGTAAATATGAACACAGTCCCAGGGGACACTCGCAGCGTAATGGACCCATCCGGAATTCGTCTTGGAACATGCGCGGAAACTACTCGCGGCAAAAAAGAAAAAGACATGATTGCTATTGCTCGTAAAATTGATAAAGCACTAAGAGCTAAATAGTATGAATCTACAAGTTGGGGTAAAAATTCTACTAAAGAACGATCAGGATAAATATCTAATAGTTTGCCGGTCTTTAGAAAAATACCCCAGTGTAAAAGATAAATGGGATATTGTTGGTGGACGAATTGACCCAGGATTCTCTTTAATTGAAAATTTAAAACGTGAAGTAAAAGAAGAAACAGGGTTAGGGATAATAGATGAACCTCAATTGATTTTTGCTCAGGATATTCTAAAAGAGGATAATCATGTTGTTAGACTGACATATACTGGTGCAGCTAATGGTGATGTTGTTCTAAGTGATGAACATACAGATTTTAAATGGCTTACCATTGATGAAATTAAAAATATGGAATTAGTCGACCGGTATTTAAAAGAAGTTCTAATTAATAAAATAATATGCAAATAGAAGTAGAACAAAACTTTCAGCCTACAGAAGAGCAGATGTCAAAATTACTTGATGGTGCAGAATTTCTCGGGGATAAGATAATTAATGATAAGTACTTTGACTTACCAGATTATTCTTTACATAAAAATGGTGTGTATTTAAGAAATCGTAATGGGGACTTTGAGCTAAAGATCAAAAAGAATATTGGGGATATGAAGGTAAAAGAAGAAATTGAAAACATAGATGAAATAAAAAAATATTTCAACACAAATAAAAATTTAGAAGATTTTACCAGAGAAGATATGGTTATTTTTTACGAATATGTAAATAATAGAAAAAAGTATAAAAAAGAAGATTTTACTATAGATATAGATAATTTAGATTTTGGTTATAAGATGGTTGAGATTGAACTTTTGGTTTCAGATGAATCTAAAATTAAAGAAGCTACTGAAAAAATAAGAAACTTTGTGTCTTCATATGGGATTAGCTTTGATAAGGTTCAAACAAAAAGAGAAGCTTACCTTAAAAAATTTAAACCAGAGGTTTTTGGAGAATTATTTGGATAATACGGCTAAAGGCGCTCCGCAATGCGGAGCGCCTTTCGTAATTAGCCTGTCGATTACTATGCGTACCGCAGGGGTACACTTATTAATACGCTAGATTTTTTAATTTATTACAATATAGACAAACAGTGGTCTCTATATGTTATACTATATTCATATTCGTTATTAATTATATACAGATAAAATGTCACAAAATTTAGCAATCTTTGTTATACCTTTTATTGGTGCAGTTATTGCAACTGTCCTTGAAAGTATTTGGTACGGTCCTCTTTTTAGTAAATCTTACATGAAGGCAATGGGTGTTGATCCAATGCTTGCAGGAACAGAAGAAGCAAAGAAATCAATGATGATTTCAGTTGTTCTTGAACTATTGATGAACTTTGTTCTATTCTTCGGTTTCTTTACAATACTTGGTATTGCAGGGGCAGTTACTTATATCTCTTCTTTAATATTCGCAGCAATTTTCTGGTTCTTTATGGTTATGCCATTAAAAGCTAGCGCTGCTATTTGGTCAGATAAATCAACTACTTCTAAATGGGTTTTGTTTGGTCTTGGATCTGGTATTTCATTGTTGTCATTTGTAGTCGTTTCTCCAATGTTTATTTGGTTGGTAAATTTTATTAAATAAAATATTTTTATGAAGCGTTACATTTCTGAATTTAAAGCTTTCGCTTTAAAAGGCAACGTAATGGACTTGGCTATTGGGGTTATCATTGGTGCAGCCTTTAGTAAAATTATAGACTCTGTTGTTACTGATATTGTAATGCCGCTGTTGGGTATAATTATCGGGGGATTAGATTTCACTACTCTTTCTTTTGGAGTAGGTAGTGCTAATGTAATGTATGGTAATTTCTTGCAAGCAATATTTAATCTATTGGTTGTCGCGGCAGCATTATTTGTAATGATTAAAACAATAAACCGTATGAAAAAGGAAAAGCCTGTAGATTCATCTCCAGCAGCTATTCGGCAAGACGTAGCTTTGCTTACAGAAATAAGAGATTTATTGAAAAATAAATAGATCAATTTGTGTTAATAAAGACGTTATGGGTAACCATAACGTCTTTATTTTTGCTATAATATAGACATATGAAAAATATACTTCGCACAATGGATAGTAAAATAGCTACTTTGTTTATTATAGGCATAACAGCGTTTCTGCTAGCAATGGCTCCATTTTTGTATGGTCCAATAGTTAGATCATTTGCAATGCTAGACCAAAGCACTTTATTTAATATCTTTGTGCTAGTTGGTATTTTGGGTTTAGTTTTTTATATCTCAATAGAAGCTAAAAAACATCTGCATATTCCATATGCAGTCACATCTCTTATTTTCGGTGTTTCAGGGTATATTTTATGGAATACATTGTTTACGATAAACAGTAATTTGTATTTAGTTCTGGGTACTGCGGTTACTGCTTTTGCAGTATTTCGCCGAGGTTTAATGGTAGACAATAATGCTCCAAGAAAAATATTTTGGAAAAACATATTTTCTGGGATACTGGTAGCTATTGTTCTTTTTATTGTTACCAATTTTTGTTTAAAAATGTTTTTCCCAGATCTTTCCATTGCAATGAATTATTCTATTTCTGCAATGCTTTTGGTTTTAGGGGCTCACGTTCCTGGGCGACTATTGTCTAATATGGGTACAGTTAGATTTTCTTACGATATGACATTGCTTGTGATTATTTATAACTTCTTACTTTTTAGTTCCAGAATTCTTCCAGACAGTATTCTAAATATTTCAAATAATATTGCTATATATAGTTCAGCAATAACTAGCAGCGTTTATGGAATTTTAGTTG
The DNA here is from genome assembly GCA_964368775.1 of uncultured Candidatus Saccharibacteria bacterium. Taxonomy (GTDB): domain Bacteria; phylum Patescibacteriota; class Minisyncoccia; order Phycocordibacterales; family UBA9973; genus 2-01-FULL-33-17. The sequence continues at coordinate 4,876 of CAYJCX010000001.1, forward strand.
GTCTTCTTGGTGCGTATCTATTGCATAGACATCATAAAATGTGGGTTATGTCAGGACAATCTAATAAAGAAAATCTTTATACTTTAACACTGCTTTCTATTGTTTTAGCAATTTCTTTAATTGTTGGGGCTAATCCTTTTATTGCTGCAGGTATTATGGGTTTATTAGTAACAATGCGTGACAGAGCAGAAAATCCAGAAGAACATGTTTTAGTTAAAGCTGAGTCAATCTTAACAATGAGTGTTTTCTTGATAATTGGTGCTAGTATTCCTTTTGCAGCATTAGTTGCATTATTGCCATTTGGGGCAATTATAACTTTGTTTATTACTGTTATTGCTATGGTTGTTGTTGCTTTACTATTTTCATTACTAGGTAGATTTGGATTTTTACCTCATGCTCATATTAGATCTTATATCTCAGAAGTCTATAACCGCCATGATAGCGCAATATTAGTAGGGTCTTTGGCTTTATTTGCTGCGGCTTATTTGCGGATGGAATACGTACTATTAATGGCCTTGGTAATTGTATTTGCTATTACTGTAGAATATATATTCCCCTGGGTTATTAAATTAGTTAAAAGTGATGCTGGACAAGAATAATTCATTAGACTAGTATTTATTTATGCAAACAAAAAAAGATGCACACACTATAATTGGGGTTGTAATTGTTATTTTAATCATTGTACTTTCTGTTTGGGGGTATAAAGAGTTTGGCAAAAGCGTACCAGCTCCACAAATAGAAAATGGAGTAATTACAGAAGTTAACGTAAATACTGTACCAACAGGTTCAGAATTATTAGGTAAGAACGACACAAATAAAATGGAAGCAGCGCAAATTATTAAAAAAGACAGTGGTCTTGTTATTGAAATCCAAAAAGAGGGAACAGGGTCTCCTGTAAAATCTGGAGATATTGTTAGTGTTGATTATCGCGGTATGTTTACAAATGGAACGGTGTTTGACGAATCTTACAAGCGTGGGCAGCAATTTTCTTTTACTGTTGATGGAGGCATGGTTATAAAAGGCTGGGATGAAGGCCTACTAGGCATGAAAGTAGGCGAAAAACGCCGTCTGACTGTACCATCCAGTCTTGGCTACGGACCTAATGATTATGGCCCAATTCCAGGTGGTTCAACCCTAATTTTCGATATAGAATTACATAAAATTAACTAAACCTCTCCCTATGATCCCTCTACTTGTTCAGTAGAGGGATTTCTCTTGCTATTTACGCCTTCTTATGTTACTTTGTATGCACAAGCGCGCATTGCGCGTTTTAATAGTAGTGTACGGTTATTCGAATATCTGGCGGGTAAAAGTACTTAAGAATAAATGCCAACAGTAAATCAACTAGTTCGAAAAGGTAGAGTGAAGGTTTCGAGAAAATCGAAAGCCGTGGCTTTAGCGCGCGGATTCAACCAACTTCATAATCGACCTGTATTATACCCATCTCCATTTAAGCGTGGGGTATGTACAAAAGTTACTACTACAACTCCAAAAAAGCCTAACTCCGCTGTACGTAAAATCGCACGTGTGCGTTTAACAAACGGTATGGAAGTTACAGCTTACATTCCTGGTATGGGACACAATTTACAAGAACACTCTGTGGTTATGATCCGCGGTGGACGTGTAAAGGACCTTATCGGAGTACGTTACCACATAGTTCGTGGTCGTCTTGACGCATCAGGAGTCGACAAGCGTCGCAAAGAGCGTAGTAAATACGGTGCAAAGCGTCCTAAAGCAGGGGCTGACACTGGCGCTAAGAAAAAATAATATTTTAGATTGAAATTATGCGACGAAAAGTAACAAATAGAAATGTAGTCGGTCCAGACCGTAACTATAATTCAGAAAAACTATCTAAATTCATAAACGTTATCATGCTTGATGGTAAGAAAAATACTGCAAACACTATCGTTTACGGAGCTTTTGATATTATAAAAGAAAAAACTGGTAACCCAAATCCATTGGAAGTTTTTGACCTTGCTATTAAAAATTCTTCACCACTTATCGAAGTTCGTTCTCGCCGTATTGGTGGAGCTAACTACCAAGTTCCTCGTGAAGTAAGAAAAGAACGTCAGCAAGCACTAGCAATCCGTTGGATCATCACATCAGCTCGCGCTGTAAAAGGTAAGCCAATGGCAGAGCGTCTAGCAGATGAACTAATCTTGGCTTCTAAGAACGAAGGTAACGCTGTTAAGAAACGCAGTGATACTCACAAAATGGCCGAATCTAACAAGGCCTTTGCTCACTTTGCTTGGTAATTTTATAAAAATAAAATCAAATAATTAGTATATATGGATAATAGAGACTACCCACTAGAAAAGGTTCGTAATTTCGGAATTATTGCGCACATCGATGCTGGTAAAACTACTACATCAGAACGTGTTCTTTACTATACCGGAGTATCACACAAGATCGGTGAAGTTCACAATGGTGAGACAACAACAGACTGGATGGAACAAGAAAAAGAACGTGGTATTACAATTACCAGTGCGGCTGTTACTTGTTTCTGGAGCCCAACATACGCACCAGGAGACAAAACTAAAAAAGTTCGTTTCAATATCATCGATACACCAGGACACATCGACTTTACTGTAGAAGTAAAACGATCTTTGCGTGTACTCGACGGCGCTGTTGTTGTGTTTGACGGTGTTGCTGGAGTAGAACCACAATCTGAAACTAACTGGCGTTATGCTGACGAAGCTAATGTTCCTCGTATTTGTTTCATTAACAAGCTTGATCGTACAGGAGCATCTTTTGAAAAATCTTACGCTTCTATTCTTGATCGTCTTTCAAAGAAAGCAGTACGCGCACAATTACCAATTGGGCTAGAAGAAAACCACGAAGGTGTAGTAGATCTTTTAACTAAGACTGCTTACAAATTCGAAGGTGAAATGGGAAACAAAGTTGTAGCAACTGAAATACCAGCTGATATGATGGCTGATGTTGATTTGTATCGTGCAGAGCTTATCGAAAAGATAGCGCTAAACGATGAAGCTATGATGAATGACTACCTAGAAGGTAAAGAAATTCCAGTAGCTAAACTAAAAGAAGTATTACGCAAAGCTGTTATCGCTAACGAAATCTTCCCAGTATTTGCTGGTAGTGCTTTGAAAAATAAAGGTGTTCAATTAGTGCTAGATGCTGTTGTGGACTATTTGCCATCACCACTTGATATCCCACCAATTCCAGGTATTAACCCAAGCGATGACACTCCTATGGTTCGTCACGCCGACGACAAAGAACCTTTTGCGGCTCTTGCTTTCAAATTGGCTTCTGACCCATATGTAGGACAACTAGTATTCTTCCGTGTTTATTCTGGGACACTAGAATCTGGGTCTTATGTTTACAATCCTCGTACACGTAGTAAAGAACGTATTGGCCGAATCTTGCGTATGCATGCAAACGATCGCGAAGAAGTTAAAAAAGTTTTCGCTGGAGAAATTGCAGCTGCTGTAGGTCTAAAAGACACAATTACATCTGACACAATTTGTAGTGAGTCAGCACCAATCGAACTTGATCGTATTGTGTTCCCAGAACCAGTTGTGTCACTTCGTATTGAACCAAAGACAAAAGCAGACCAAGAAAAAATGGGTATGGCATTGTCTCGTCTTGCGCAAGAAGATCCAACATTCAAAGTATCTACTGATCAAGAAACAAACGAAACAATTATTGCAGGTATGGGAGAACTACACCTTGAAATTATTGTTGACCGTATGAAGAGAGAATTCTCAGTAGAAGCAAACGTTGGTAAACCAATGGTGGCATACAGAGAAACAATCACTAATCCAGCAGAAGCAGAAGGTAAATATATCAAGCAATCTGGTGGACGTGGTAACTACGGACATACTCGTATTCGTATCAAGCCAATGGACATGTCTGTTGATAAGGATAACTTGCCAAAGAATACAAAGCGTGATGACCATTTCGAATTCGTAAACACAATCAAAGGAGGTGCTATTCCAAATGAATACATCCCGGCATGTGAGAAAGGATTCCGTGAAGGTTTGGACCGCGGTGTTGTTGCAGGATTTAAAATGGTTAACGTTTCAGTTGAACTATATGATGGTTCTTACCATGATGTTGACTCGAATGAAATGGCTTTCAAAATCGCAGCTTCAATGGCTATCCAAGATGCATGTAGATTAGCTCGTCCTGTTATTCTAGAACCAATGATGAAAGTAGAAGTTGTTACTCCTGAGAAATTCATGGGAGACGTAACAGGAAACTTGTCATCAAAACGTGG
>CAYJCX010000001.1:9215-43002 GCA_964368775.1 uncultured Candidatus Saccharibacteria bacterium
TTACTCCTGAGAAATTCATGGGAGACGTAACAGGAAACTTGTCATCAAAACGTGGGCTAGTAGAAGGAATGGAAGACCGTGGTATGAACAAAGTTGTTCGCGCTATTGTTCCATTGTCTGAAATGTTCGGATATATTAATTCACTTCGTTCTATGACCGAAGGACGCGCATCATTTACTATGGAATTCTCTCGTTATGATATTGTTCCACCAAACGTAGAAAAAGATATTGTTGCAGCTCGCAAATAATTCAAAAATATTTACAAAAACCCCGCAAAACGGGGTTTTTGCTATATGGCTAAAATGTGGTAATATAACAGGGTATGAAAGATAAATTGATCTCTTTTTTTGCCCCTAAACTGGACTTTTTAAAGAAAAAATGGAAAATGGTAGCCGTAATTGCGGTTGTCCTAATAATCGCAATCTCCAAGCTAATACCTAATGGTTTTGACCCAAAGACTGAAATAGTAGAAGAAGTAAAAGTTCAAAACTTGCAAAAGACTGTCAAAGCAACAGGAGACGTTACATCTGTAGTGAATTTAGAATTATCCTTTAATAACCCAGGGCGGGTTAGCAGTGTTAATGTATCTTTGGGACAAAAAGTCTACAAAGGCCAAATATTGGCTAGTCTAAATGCTGGGTCAGAACTTGGCCAATTAAACCAAGCTTATGGCGCATTAAAAGCAGCACAAGCATCACTGGCAAGAACAATAGAAGGCGCTACTACTGAAGAAGTAAAAGTTGCGCAGGTTACGCTGGAAAACGCAAAGCGCTCTTATACTAATACAGAGAAACTGCAAAATACTTTAGTTAAAAATGCCAAGGCTAATTTGTATTCAAGCGGTCTTGTTGCTGTGTCTAGTCTATCTAGTTCCACAACTTCAGCTCCAACAATTAGCGGTACTTATTCTGGTGAATCTAATGATGAATATACTATAAATGTTTATCCTACTGGTGATGGTATTTACGCATCTTACACATCTACCAGTGGAGATTCTGGCTCTGTACCTATTATTACTAATGGTCCATTAGCATTAGGTAGTAAGGGTCTTTATGTTCAATTTTTATCTGCTTCGTCTAACTCTAGTGAAACTTGGAAAGTAAAAATTCCAAATACAGCAAGTTCTACTTATAGTTCTAATCTTAGTAGTTTAAATAGTGCTATGGAAACAAGATCTTTAGCATTAGAAACTGCGCAAGCTAGCGTAGATAGCGCGCAGGCGAATCTAGATTTAAAAAAGGCCGCAGCTCGTCCATCAGACATTGCGGCTAAAGAAGCTGATGTGTTAATAGCAGAAGGCCGCGTACAAGCAGCGCAAGGAGTATACGAAGATAAAATAATCCGCGCTCCAATGGCGGGCTATATTACAAAGCTTGATATTAGTGCTGGAGAAAATGTAGAGTCTAAAAAAATAGCGATAGTTCTGCAAGACAAAGGAGGTCTATTTTTAGAAGCAGATATAAATGAAGCAGATATTGGCTTAATTAAAATTGGCCAAGTTGTAACTTTTACTGTAGACACACTTGGATCTAGTGATATATTTATGGCAGAAGTTACTCATATTGACGGATCACCTACAAAAGATGGTAATATTGTAAATTACAAAATCAAAGCTAAAATAGTTACAGGAATAGACAAGATCAAGAATGGCTCTACTGCAAATCTTTCTATTTTGATTCAAGAAAAAGCAAACGTAGTAGTTGTTCCAAATAGAACTATTTATATAAACGAAGATGGGAGTAAATATGTAATGAAAGTTGTTAACGAAAAGTCAGCAAAGACTACAAATAATCCTATTACTGTTGGCTTTCAAGGTGACGGAGGTTTAACTGAAATTTTGACTGGCCTATCTGGCACTGAAAAAGTTTTGTTTAAAACAAAATAAAAGAAATAAAAGATCGGATGGACAAAACACAAAAATCATATTTTATAAAAAACGATATGCGCGTTGGCTGGTTTTTAGCCAAGCGTGATGTTAAGCGCGCAAACAAATGGACTACAATTTTAATTGTGTTTGTGATGATTTTTACGTTTTTAAATTTGGTTGTTGTATCAGGGATTCTTGTTGGTCTTATTCAGGGATCTGTCGATGCCAATAAAAAAAGAAACACAGGCGATATTTTTATTAGTTCATTTCTAAATCGTGACTATATCGACCAGAGTATTGAAGTAGAAAAAGTAGTACAAAATACTCCAGGGTTAAAAGAATACAGCGCCAGGGTTACTGGTTCTGGCAAGGTAACTGCAGAATTTAGAAAGACTTTATTAAAAGATGAACTACCTAACGCGGTTGGTGCAGGACTTGTAGGTATAATTCCAGAAGAAGAAGACCAAGTTACTAAACTTTCTACAGCTATTACAAAAGGTACGTATTTATCTTCAAACGATCCAGACGGTGTCTTAGTAGGAGAGAGTTTGCTTTATGATGAAGAAACACCTATTGAATTTCCAGGGTTTACTGCCATCAAGCGTCTTAAAATTGGAGACACTGTTGCTATAAAAGTTGGGGATAGTGAAAAAGAATTTATTGTACGCGGATTTTTAAAATCTAAAGTTAACGAAGTAGATGCTCGTGTATTTATGAATCAGTCTGAATTACGAAAAATGATTGGTTCATCTCTTCTTACTTATAACGAAATTGCGATTACTTTAAATGATGGGGTTAATGAAGATTTAGCTAAAAATGCTTTAGTGTCTTCTGGTATTGGGGAATATGCTCGTATCCAAACATCAGTAGAAGCGCAGCCAAAATTTCTGAAAGATATTCAACAAACTTTTGCGATACTGGGTAATGCAATATCGTCTATTGGTCTTATTGTGGCATCTATTACAATATTTATTGTTATTTTTGTTAACGCTATAACACGCCGTAGATTTATTGGTATTTTAAAAGGAATAGGTATTACAAGAAGAGCAATAATTTTTTCTTACATGTACCAATCTGTTTTCTACGCTGCACTGGGTTCTCTTGTTGGAGTAATACTTGTCTTTGGTTTTATAAAACCAGGTTTTGCTGCAAACCCAATAGATTTCCCATTCTCTGACGGTATTCTTGTTGCAACAGTGCCAGGTACAATGAAGCGTGTATTATTATTGATGATAACTACAATTATTGCTGGGTATATTCCTGCGCGTATTGTTGCCAAGCAAAATACACTAGGAGCAATTCTAGGAAGATAACAAATATATGATAGAAATAAAGAATTTATATAAAATATTTGAAAACGGAGATTCTCCTATAACAGCATTAAAAGATGTATCTTTTACTATTCCTGACGGGCAGTTCCTAACTATTTCAGGAAAATCTGGGTCTGGTAAATCAACATTACTTTACCAGCTAGGGTTACTAGATGATCCAACACGCGGCGAAATAATAATAAATGGAGTTGATTCTCATACTCTCGACGAAAAACAAAAAGGGAATATGCGCCTAAAGACTTTGGGGTATATTTTCCAAGACTATGCAATTTTGCCGTCTCTATCAGCGCTTGAAAACGTAATGGTCCCATTACTAATGCTCGGTTACGATTACAAGCCCGCAACAGAAAAAGCTATGCAGGCATTAGAAAAAGTAGGGCTCTCAGATAGAATGCATAATCTACCTTCACAATTATCTGGTGGTCAACAACAACGTGTTTCTATTGCTCGCGCCATTGCGCATACTCCTAGTATTCTTTTTGCTGATGAGCCAACAGCCAACCTGGATTCTGAGACATCTGACCAGATCATCAAGGTATTTTTAGACTTAAATAAAGAAGGTCAAACTATTGTTATGGTTACCCACGAGCCAGAATACGCAAAATTAGCGGATCGGACCATTTTCTTGACGGATGGCAAGATTACTTCTGATATAGATAACCGGGTTTAGGCCTGTGTTATAATAGAAACATAAAAGGTAATTATACAGATTTATGTTTAATATGTTCGAAAATAAAAAATTAGCTCAAGGTTTAGTCATTGCGACAGTAGTTTGTCTTTGTCTATTCTTTTTAGCTGGTGCAAAAAAGGGTTTAGATACTAATTATAAAAATGAGATGCCAGCTACTATTACAGTATCTGGGACAGGAGAATTTTTTGCAGTGCCTGATACTGCAACATTTTCTTTCTCAGTAGAGCGTGATGGTAAGACTCAAAAAGAGGCATCTGACTCAGGCGCTACAGTTATCAATACAATAATCGATGCTTTGAAGAAAGATTATGGTATGAGTGATACAAAAGATTTGAAAACTACAAATCTTTCTATTTCTCCAAAATACGAATACGCAGCTCCATGTTATGGCTACAAATGTCCTGTTTCAAATCCAAAGATTTCGGGATATACATTTAGTCAAAGTGTAACTGTAAAAGTTAAAGATCTAGATAATGCAGGAGAGATTACAGCAAAGCTTGCAGAATGGGGAGCTAGTAATGTATATGGTCCAGACTTTACATTAGCTGACGAAGACGAAGCAAATGGTAAAGCTCGCCAAGACGCAATTGTAGATGCCAAAGTAAAAGCAGCAACACTTGCAAAACAACTAGGAGTTCGTCTTGGTGATATCCAAAGCTTCTCTGAAAATGGTGGAGCTTACCCAATGATGTACCGTACTGAATCAACTATGAAAGCAGGCATGGCAATGGACTCTGTTGCGCCACAAATGCCAACAGGGGAGAACAAATACAGTTCTAACGTAACTATTGTTTACGAAATCCGCTAAATTCTAAAGTAACTAAAGCAAGAGCACCTTTAAAGGTGCTCTTGCTTTTTGTATGTAATCTGGCATAATCACTTTAATAAATTTATACAAATATGAGTGATATTCAAACCCTAACAGAAGCTTATAATGGGCTAAGTCCTGAAGAAAAAGCACAATTTAACAAAGACAATGGTCTTGTTCTTGCATCAGTATATGGATTATTTATTCGCACAGATGTAGTGGTTACTACTCCAATATTGAATGGAGACCTTACAGTAAAAGAACTCTATAATCTATTGGCTGAACACTTTGAGCCTGCTGATTTACACATAGATACCGGTTTAAAATTCGATAATATTAAAAAGGGTAATAATCTTGTTTCTGTAACTGGATATCTCGATAAGTTTAATAATGAGCTAACTCACGCCAAGGTTATCAGTGAAGGTAAAATGTGGCAAAATTATCTACAAGTTGATTATCTACAAGGGATATTATTAGCTATTGAGCTGGTAAAAGCCAGGGTTATCGTGAATGAAAACAAGGGAGTGTATATATATTTGAACGAAACAATTTCTCACATGCCTTGTTTCGTTCATGTTTTGTGTAGTTTTGGGAATAAACCAAGTTTATATATATGCACTTTTGATCCAAAATCTGAGCGTCCTCTCCCTGCCGGAAATGGTGTACTCTCTAGTATATAAATATAATATTTTAAGTCCTGAATTTAAAAATCAGGGCTTTTTATTGGTCTAAATTTAGAGATTTAGACCGGTTTGACTTTTGGGGCTAAACAGGGTAGTATATTGTTTATAAGGCCCCCAGGGGCTTTTAAAATTGCCCATTATTCTTAAATGAATTTTTAGACATTTATGCAGAAAATAACCAATTATCTAAAGGAAACTAAAGTCGAACTACAAAATGTTGTTTGGCCAAAGTGGCCATTAACATTTACCCATACCGCAATTGTTATAGTTGTGGCTGTTCTTATTGGGTATATCTCTGGGGTCTTCGATTCTCTTTTTAAATACGGTTTAGCTCAGGCTTTAGGAATTTAATAGTTAAATTACACTTACATATATGGCAAAACAAGGTGAAGGAAATCGTAACTGGTATGCAGTACATACATACGCAGGATACGAAAATGCAGTTCTTCGTAATTTAAAACAGCGTATTGATTCTCTGGGAATGCAGGAAAAAATATTTAACGTTGTTGTTCCTACAGAAAAGAAGATAAAAATCAAAGGAAGTAAGCGCGTAGAAGTAGAAGAAAAAACTTATCCAGGATATGTTCTTGTAGACATGATTGTAACAGATGATTCTTGGTATGTAGTTCGTAACACTCCTCGCGTTACTGGTTTCGTAGGGGCAGGGGTTAACCCAGTGCCGCTGCGACAAGACGAAGTAGACGCACTATTTAAAACTATAAATAAAGACACTGTTGCTGAATATACTTCTATGTACAGTGTAGATGAACCAGTTCGTATTAATGATGGTCCATTTAAAGATTTAGAAGGTATTATTTCCGAAGTAGACACAGTACACGGTAAAGTAAAAGTCTTGGTCTCACTGTTTGGTCGCGAGACTCCAGTAGAACTAGATTTCTTACAAATAAAGAAGATATAATAGATTAACAGACCAGCTTCCGGGGCTCGAAATATATGTCGCGAGCACGCTTCTCCCGGGGCGACAAAATAATTAATAAATTTTATGGCAGCACAAGGAAAAAAAATAATAAAGAATGTAAAATTCTTAGCTCCAGCAGGTAAAGCTACACCTGCGCCGCCTCTTGGTCCAGTACTTGGTCAAGCTGGTGTAAATATCGCTGAATTTTGTCAAAAATTCAATGCAGCATCTACAGAATATGCAGGAGAAACAGTTGGTGTAAAACTAACAGTTTATGAGGATCGTACTTACGAATTCGTAATCAAGACTCCTCCTACTACAGGTATGATCCTAAAAGCAGCCGGACTTGAAAAAGGTGCTGGTAAAACAGGAACAAGTAAAGCAGGTAAGATAACTCGCGCACAAGCAGAAGAAATTGCAAAGAGAAAGATGCAAGATCTAAACGCTAAAGACCTAGAAGGTGCAGTTAAAATCATTGCTGGTTCAGCTCGCTCTATGGGAATCCAAATAGTTGACTAAACAATAACCCCCTTGTGGGGTTTTATTGTTTTTTATTAGCATGTTATAATTGTGTATATGGAAAATAATATTAATTTAGACTCAAAAGAAATTTTTTCTTTTGCTTTTGCTAGTACTAAAAAGTACTTTGCAAAGTTTTTTGTAGTGGTGCTTGCTCTTGGTATTCTATCAGCTATTTCGCCTGAAGATACCAATGGTCCAATCTCATCACTTTTATCTCTTATTAGTATCGTTGGGACTTTTTATGTAACTATTGCAATGTATGGAGCAATATTTAAGATTTTATCCGGACAAGATGTTTCAATAGGTGACATGTTTACTTGGCCTAAGAACGGTCTAAAAATGCTATGGGCAAATATTTTAGCTGGTCTAGCTATTGCACCATTTTTAATAACAGCTATTATTCTTGGCGTAGGTTCATTCTTTTCTACTCTTGGTGGTGGGGGCTCAGCGACGATTGTACTAAGTTTGATAACTCTATCGCTTGCTTTGCTAGCTGTATATTTTAGTATTAGACTCATGTTTGCTAAATATTATGCTTTAGATACTGGTGCTGGGGCAGTAGAAAGTGTTAAATATTCTTGGGGTCTAACAAAAGGTAAATTTTTAAGTTTATTCTGGTTAAGTATTTTAATGGGGTGCATAGTTATATTGGGTATTATAGCTTTAATTATTGGACTATTTTGGGCTATTCCAACTGTGCTTATTGCTCAGGTCTTAATATACAAAAAGTTAAGTGGGTCTAACAATGTCCCAGCCGAAATAGTAGGGGGCTCTATTTTGCCAGAAGCCCAACCTCTTGAATTAGAAGCTCAACCTTCAGTAACAGACACACAACAATAATATGTTTTTTTCAAAAGTCCTACTTACAATTCAAAGCATCGGTTACATATACTTTTTACTAATTATTGTGGCTGATATTATACTTTGGAAGATACACCCTGTGCTAGGTGTGCTAGGTGTGCTCTTCACATTTGCATTTCTCTTGGGTTGGTTCTAAATTTTTCAGATTTTGTTTTCTTAATCTAGAATTTATAAAAAATATCTCTCTAAAATGCTTTCCACGGAAAGCATTTTAGCTTGGCATATTGACGCGCAGCCAGACTGGTTTTAAAAGCTCTAAATAGTCTAAATTTTTGGTTATCCACTGTTCTTTTTAGGGTCAAATTTTGGTATTATGATAGTCCAAGCGGATAAGTCCGTATTAGTCGTTAATATAATTTTACAAGTCCTATGTCGATCAATATAACCCATCGTGACGGTACAAAAGAACCGTTCAATGCTGACCATATTAACCGCTCTATTGAAAGAGCAGCTAGTGGTCTTACTGATATTACTTCAAAAGTAATGCAAATAGCTTCTGAAACAGAGCTGACTCTATACGATGGTATTACGACAGACGAACTTGATATTGCTACAATTAACGCTGCTCTCCAAAATGCCCAAGAAGACATAGAATTCGACAAAATTGCGACACGACTTCTATTAAAGGTGATCTATAAAAGAGTTTTAGGGACATACGACGAAGAACACTTTGCAGATTTACACAGTGAAGGTTTTAAAAAGTTTATTTTAGAAGGTGTAGAAGCTGGGATGCTTCATACAGATCTTGCATCCAAGTTTGATCTAGATAGATTATCAAAAGTTTTGGATACATCATTTGATGAATTGTATTATTATTCAGGTCTTTCTTCTATGCAAAATCGTTATCTTACAAAAGGTAAAGATGGTCATGCAGTTGAGACTCCTCAATATTTCTGGATGCGTATCGCGATGGCTATGGCTGTAGTAGAAAAAGATCCAAACACTTGGGCAGAAAAGTTTTATGCAAAGATGTCTAAATTGGAATATCTTTCTGCTGGGTCTACAAACATCGGCGCGGGTACAAATAAATCTAGTTTGTCCAACTGTTATCTAATGGAAGTTCATGACGACATGGAACACATTGGTAAAACAGTTTCTGACGTTTTACTTCTTTCTAAAGCAACAGGTGGTATTGGTCTGTCTGTCACAAAACTTCGTGCAGAAGGTAGTCTTTTGTCATCTAACAACACTGCTTCAAGTGGTCCAATTCCATTTTTACATATCATAGATTCTGCAGTTCGTGCCGTACAACGCGGAGGAAAGAAAAAGGGGGCACTATGTTTCTACATGGAAAACTGGCATCTTAATTTCCAAGACTTTTTAGATCTAAAGCAAAATGCTGGGGATGACTACCGTCGCGCTCGTACTGCCAACACTGCTGTATTTATATCTGACGAATTTATGCGTCGTGTTAATGCCGGACAAGACTGGTATCTTTTTGACCCTAAAGATGTAAAAGATTTAAACGAACTTTATGGTGATGCTTTTTCAAAGCGCTATAATGAATACTGCGCTATGGCAGAAGCAGGTGAGATCAAGCTATGGCAGAAAATGCCAGCATCTCAACAATACAAAAATATTATTGTAATGCTTGAGACTACTTCACACCCATGGCTAACATGGAAAGATACTATTAATGCTCGCGCTCTAAACAATAATACTGGTACAATCCACTGTTCTAATCTTTGTACTGAAATTACATTGCCGACTGACCGTGATAATGTAGCAGTTTGTAATTTAATCTCAATCAATCTATCAAAACATCTTAACGGCAAAGAAATAAATTGGCCATTGCTAGAAGAATCTACTCGTCTTGCTACACGTCAGCTAGATAATCTTATAGACGTAAACAAGCCGCCGATAGAAGAAGCTAAGCGTGCAGACAGTGAGAACCGTGCTGTAGGTCTGGGTCTTATGGGATTCACTGACACAATCGAGCGTATGGGATTTTCTTACGAAGATCAAGAAGCTTATGATGTTGCTGACAAAGTTTTTGAATTTATTTCATACTGCGCAATTGATGAATCTGCAAACTTGGCAGCGGAACGCGGAGCTTATAAAAATTTCCCTGGTTCAGGATGGTCACGCGGTATGGTACCAGTAGACACATTAGCTGTTCTTGAATACGAACGCGGAGAAGAATTAACTGTTCCAAAAGTCGCAGCGCTTGTTAATCCAATTGTTGACTGGGATAAATTGCGCGCTAAAGTAAAAAATGGAGTTCGTAACGCTACAGTTATGGCAATAGCGCCAAATGCTAACATTGGTCTTGTTGCTGGAACTTCTCCTGGTATAGACCCACGTTTTGCTCAAATGTTTTCTAGAAATAAAATCTCTGGAAAATATTTAGAAGTAAACCCAAACCTGGTTCATGATTTAAAGAAAGAAAATCTTTGGGATAAAGTATGCTCGAAAATCTTAGCCAACCAAGGAGACATTAGTGAAATTTCTGAAATTCCTGACCACATCAAGCACATTTACAAAACATCTTTCTCTGTATCACCGTATGCTTTTATCGAAGTAGCTGCTCGCGCCCAAAAATGGGTAGACCAAGCAATCTCTCGAAACATGTATCTTGAAACTCGCGATATTGATGAAGTTACAAAAATTTACAATGTAGCATGGCAAAAAGGTCTTAAGACGACATACTATCTACATATGAAACCTCGTCATACTGCAGAGCAAAGTACTGTGTCTGTAAACAAATCTCAAAGTATGGGTAAAATTGGTTTCGGAGCTCTAAAAATGAAATCTTTGCCAGTACAAAATATTGAATCTGTTGACCCTATTATTACTACTGATGCTCAATCTGATGTAGTAATACCGGCTCATAACGACCAGCCTGTAGTCAAAGTTCATGCACCTGTTGACCCACAAGAAGCTTTGATTTGTGACGGTTGTCAATAAAATAAATATATAAATTTATTAATAAAATAATTCACGGATTCCGTGAATGGATTAAATATGCTTTTAGGAAAGCCAGCCCCAGCCGATACAACCCTGCACCCAATGCAACACAAATGGGCATACGATTTGTATCAACAAGCAGTTCGTAATACTTGGTTCCCACACGAAATCGCTCTTGGTGAAGATCTTGCTGATTGGAAAAAAATGACAGACGACGAAAAGCACGCTTTGTCTTTTCTAATGGCATTCTTTAATCCAGCAGAGCTTATTGTAAACCGCTCACTAGCACTGGGAGTATATCCATATGTCAAAGCTCCAGCTGCACATCTTTATTTAGCAAAACAAATGTGGGAAGAAGCAAACCACTGTGTTGCTTTTGAATACGTGCTAGAAACATTTCCACTAAACCGTGAAGAAGTCTACAAGGTTCATTTGGAAACTGAAAGTATGAAAGCAAAAGAAGCTTTCATTGAAAAATATCTAGTTCGCATGACTGAGACAAATCTAGATATTGAAACAGTTGCTGGTAAAAAAGATTTCATTCGTAATCTTGTAGCTACAAATATAGTTATGGAAGGAGTCTGGTTTTATACTGGATTTATGGTTGCGCTTTCTTTCCGTCAGCGTAATTTATTACGTAACTTGGGTTCTATGATTAACTGGGTTGTACGTGATGAATCTCTTCATTTGAAGTTTGGAATTGGTCTTATTATGAATGGTTTGGAAGAAAACCCAGAATTATTGACTGAAGAATTTGCAGAAGAAATCCGCGGTATTGTCATAGAAGGAGTAGATTTAGAATGTAACTATAATAAAGATTTATTCCCACGCGGAATTCTTGGACTTAATGCCGACTATGTAAACCAGTACGTGCAATTTATTGCAGACCGACGTCTTGAAGAATTAGGATTGCCACCACACTATAATGTATCTAATCCTGCAAAATGGATGTCTACAGCAAATGATGTGTATGAATTGGTTAATTTCTTTGAAGCACAAAATACTTCATACGAAGTTGATGCATCAGGTCACAATAATACTAAAAAAGAAGACGAAAAGCCTGCGGAGTAGCTCAAGAAAAAGCCTTTTTATAAGGGCTTTTTTATTTGTTCGAATCGCGCTATATTGGGTGTATGAAACTAGCTGATATTCTAATTCACGAAGACGAATCCATAATGGTTATAAACAAACCAGCGGGTCTTACTGTACACCCAGACGGCAAAGCCGATTTCGACACATTGTCAGAAATGCTTTTAAAAGAGCGCCCAGAAATCAAAAATGTTGGTGAACCAATAACTTTGGATGATGGGGCTATAATTATGCGCCCAGGAATAGTGCATAGACTAGACCGTGATACCAGTGGGGTAATTATTGTTGCCAAAACTGATGAAGCCTATAAGCATTTAAAACAGCAATTCCATGACCACACTGTAAAAAAACACTACCGCGCCCTAGTTATTGGGACATTTAGGTCTCCCCGGGGTGTTGTAAAAGAGCCTATTGGAAGATCTAACCAAGATATTCGTAAATGGGCAGCAGGGGTGCATGCACGCGGCGAAAAGAAAGAAGCTGTAACGCGCTATATGGTCCGAAGCAGTGCCAAAGTGATAAGTTCTGAAGGAGAACACACTAGCGTCTCTGATGTTGATGTATACCCAGAAACAGGCCGTACGCACCAAATCCGTGTACACCTGCAGTACATTCAGCACCCAATATTAGGGGATGTTTTGTATGCTGCATATTTGCCAGAATTACTAAATATGAAAAGACAAGCCTTGCATGCTGAAGACATTACTTTTGTCCACCCAACTACAAACAAAAGCGTGCGTTTTATTGCTCCATTGCCAGCTGACTATTTAAACGCCCTAGAATTAATGAAGAACTAGTATGAAGGAAATGATGAGTTTTTCTAAAATTGAGAAGAAAAGTCCTGCTCAGTTAGAATTAGAACAACAGGCATATTATAAAGATCTTGTTCAGGATGTTTATAATGAGTTTTCTACTTTTGAAAGACTTATTGATTTCAAGGGAATGAGCGATGAAATATTTTTTGAAAAGATTCAAAGTTACAACCTAAAAACTTTCGAAGAATATAATAATTCAAGGAATAAAAATTTTGATGAGAGTCTGGTTAACAAATATTATCCCGGGTTTATTAAAAACTTTGATAATATCGTTGAAAAAATTAAATCTAATCAATTGGGCCGTAGTGAAATAAAACCTTTGATTGAGCATTTGTATAATCTAACAAATAAGCCACTTCCAAATATTAAAGAAATAGAGAGAGAATTATTAAAAGAAAATAAGGAATCTATCGCCGCATAATTTTATGAGAAAAGGAAAACTAATTGTTATTGACGGTACAGATGGGTCAGGTAAGGCAACTCAGGTTGAATTACTGCGCGCTCGTTTAGTTAAAGAAGGTTACAAAGTTAAGACTGTAGATTTTCCTGAATATTATAAAAATTTCTTTGGTGAATTTATCGGGCATTGTTTGGCGGAACAGTATTATAATTGGGTTAATATACATCCCAAAATTGCATCAGTAATTTACGCAGCGGATCGATTTGAATCAAAAGAACAAATAGATAAATGGCTAAAACAGGGTAATGTAGTTTTAGCGAATCGTTATGTTTCATCTAATCAAATCCATCAAGGTGGTAAAATTACAGATAGTAAGAAACGCAAAGACTTTTTAAAATGGCTAGATAAAATGGAATTCGAAGTTTTTAAAATTCCACGCCCCGACGTAGTATTTTATTTAGAAGTCCCAATAAAGGTAACACAACATTTGGTTGAGATTAGAAATAAGACAGAGAAAGCCCGTGCTTATCTCAAGGGTAAGAAAGATCTAGTAGAGAATGACTTGGTTTATTTAGAAAAATCTCGTAAGTCTGCTCTGAAACTAATCAAAGAATTGAATAACTTTATAAAAATATCTTGCGTCAAAGGCATGAACATGCGCGAGCGCGGGGACATTCACGAAGACGTTTATAAAGAAGCTAAGAAAGTAATAGGTAAAAAATAGTATGGAAAAACACAAATTAGTTATTATTCATGGGGCAATAGGGATAGGTAAGCTTACTACAGCTATGGCCTTGCAAAAAAAGACGGGCTATAAATTACTTCATAATCACATGGTGATTAATCTTGCAGAAGAAATTCTTCCAAGAGGTGAATTTAATAGATCTGACTTAATCCTAAAAATCTTTAAAGATTGTCTAGAATCTGCTAGTAAGTATAAAAAGAATATTATTATAACTCATGCATATTCTAGTACTTTTGCTTATAAGACTGGGGTTACTGATAAATTTTTTATAAAACAATTAGCTAAAGCCTATGAAAAATATGACGGGGAAGTTTGTCCTGTATTTTTGTCTTGTGATTTAAAAGTTGTACTTGAGAGATCTGTTTCTCCTGATAGAAAAAAACATAATAAAATGACGAATAAAAAAGAGCTCAAAGCAATTTTAGATAAAGATGATTTCGTAACCCCTGGACCATTTAAAAATAATTTTGTAATAGATAATGAAAAACTATCTGCACAAAAGGTTGCTGATCAAATAATAAAACACTTTAATTTGTAATATAAAAACCGTCCCGCAATGCGGGACGGTTTTTATATTAGTTTATTAAATTAGAATAAATAAAATTTACTATTGGGTCTATTTCTGGTCCATAGACAATACTTGCTCCCAGGGCTCCGGTTATTGTAACTGCAACTATTCCAGCCAAAGCCAGCAATACCATTAATGGTCGCATGAATAAGATCTTTTCTGCGAGCATTATTTTAAATCTCCAAATCTTACCCAGTGCGCTTTCAAGGGGTAATTTTATAATATCGCTTTTGTGTAGCCAAACTATTAAATACACTACTGCAATAATTCCAAAGATTACATTTGTTGCTCCAGCCCAAAAGCTATGAACTTCAATTAAATTATGAAATTGTGGAAAAAGATCTTCTATTGCTTCGCCGCTACTAGCTGCAATTAGGCCACCAGTAAACCCAGCAATAACTAAAACTGCTTTTGTATAAAATATCCAAAATATAGAACGTACTCTTTTAAAAGAAATTATTTCTAAAAAGGCGTATAAAACTAAGAACGCAATAGGAAAATGTACTAGCAAAGGGTGAATATTACTCATACTTTAATAATACGCTTGTTTAATATAGAATACAATTATATATGCAAATCAAGATAAAAAGACTAAAAGAAGATGCAAAGCTTCCAACCTATGCTCACCCAGGGGACGTAGGTATGGATATGTATGCCATGGAAACCGCAGTAATAAAACCAATGGAACATTATAGATTTTTCCATGGCTTTGCTTTGGAATTTCCAGTTGGTTTTGCGGCAATAGTAAAAGATAAAAGTAGTATTTCTAAAGCCGGTCTTCATACTATGGGCGGCGTATATGACGCAGGTTATCGCGGAGAATATAATACACATTTAGTAAATTTATCTGGGAAAGACTATACAGTAGAAAAAGGAGACAAAGTTTCGCAGCTTATAATATATCCCGTCACAATTGGCGAATTGGTAGAAGTAGGCGAGCTTGAAGATTCGGATCGTGGCACGGGCGCATTTGGTTCTACTGGTAAAAAATAAAACAAAAACAGCAGGCTATATGCCTACTGGTCCTTGTTTCTTTTTTAGATCATTTCCGTTTTTTCTTTTAGGGTCTTTTTTTGTGCCTGATTCTTCTTGTTCTTCTATGTCAGTGTCTTCTTCTATTTCGTCTGGTTCCACTGGTATTACAACTGGCTCAGGTTCTGGTTTAGGTTGGGGAATTGGTTCTGGCTGTTCTTTACCTTTGCCTCCATCGGCTACTATTTCTGTATCTGGTTTCTTTATCGTAAATAATCTTTCTATCATAGATGTGATTATAGGGCTTATTTACATACCCTGTCAAATAGGGTAATATATGAATATAAGCGTTATTAGGGGCTATCAACCTCAAGCTTTGGGAAGAACGCTTGCATTGCAAGCTATTAGAACCCAATAAACGAGTCCTGAATTATTTCAGGAAAACCAAGGTGGTACCACGGGCTCAAAACTCGTCCTTGCATTATAACTTTTGTTGTAGTGTGGGGACGAGTTTTTATTTTAATTAATTATTTATGGAAGAAGAAAAAAACATACCAAAAACATCTAACGAGCGTGAATTAGACATCATAGCTTTTTGGAAGAAAAATAAAATCTTTGAAGAATCACTGGAGAAAAAATCTGACCGTGGTGAATTCATATTTTATGATGGGCCGCCTACTGCTAACGGTCGCCCTGGTATTCACCATTTGGAAGCTCGCGCTTTTAAAGATGCAATTCCAAGATATAAAACCATGCAGGGATTCCATGTTCGCCGCAAAGGCGGCTGGGATACACACGGTCTACCAGTGGAGCTTGAAGTTGAAAAACAACTTGGACTAACAGATAAAAAACAAATTGAAGAATACGGAATAGATAAATTTAACCAAAAATGTAAAGAAAGCGTTTGGACTTATATAGATGAATGGGAAAAATTTACCAATCGTAGCGCGTACTGGGTAGACAGTAAAAACCCATATGTTACTTATGATTCATCTTATATTGAATCTCTTTGGAGCATCGTAAAAACAGTTGAAGATAAAAAATTACTTTATAAGGATTACCGTATTGTGCCATGGTGTGCACGTTGCGGAACGGCACTGTCGTCTCACGAATTAGCGCAAGGTTATAAAGATGTAAAAGATTTATCTGTAACTGCAAAATTTAAAGTAGTAGGGCAGGAGAATACTTTTCTTTTAGCTTGGACTACAACTCCGTGGACATTGCCCGGCAACGTGGCTCTAGCTGTAAATGAAAAATTAGAATATGTAAAAATTCTAGTAGGCAATGAATATTATATTTTAGGCAAAGAAAGGCTTTCTATAATAGAAGGTGAGTATGGAATAATCGAAGAATTTACCGGAGAAAAATTGTTAGGTCTAGAATATCTTCCGCTATATTCATATTTCGGGAATCTAATTAATGGAGAACAAAAAAATAATTTAGAAAAGGCTTACAAAGTATATTCAGCAGATTTTGTAACAGCAAATGATGGTACAGGTATCGTCCATACTGCCGTAATGTATGGGCAAGATGACTTTGAATTAGGTACAAAACTTGGTCTACCTAAATTCCATTTAGTTAGTGACAACGGGCATTTTATAGATGGTATGGAATTCTTGTCAGGCCGCTTTGTAAAAGATGAGCAGGTTGCAATAGACATAATTAAAGATTTAGCAAACAGAGACGGTGGTAGTTTGTTGTTTAAAAAAGAAAAATTTGAACACAGTTACCCACATTGTTGGCGTTGTTCTACGCCGCTGGTTTATTACGCGCGTGATTCTTGGTATATCCGCATGAGTTCTCTTCGTGATAGTCTTGTATCAAGTAATGATTTTATAAATTGGAATCCAACGCACATTGGTCAGGGTAGATTTGGCGAATGGCTAAGAGAAGTAAAAGATTGGGCAATTTCCCGCGAGAGATACTGGGGGACGCCTCTACCTGTATGGGAAGATAGTGTTGGAACCAGACATATTTTTACAAATCGCGATGAACTAAAAAATGCAACAAAAAGATCTGGTAATAAATATGTAATGATGCGCCATGGTCAAGCTGAAAGTAATTTGACCGGAATTTGTTCTTATGCAACCGGGGATGTTACTCCACTAACAGAATTAGGACGTAATCAAGTTAAAGCGGCAGCAGAAGAATTGCGGACTAAGAAAATTGATCTTATTTATATTTCACCATTTTTGCGTACGAGACAAAGTGCGGAAATAGTTGCTGATGTTCTTGGCTTGCCACATGTAAATATTATTGAAGACAAAAGACTAATAGACTTGAATGTGGGTATTTTTGAAGGTAAGACTTGGAAAGAATATTTTGAATTTTTTGAAAATAAAAATCGTTTTACCGAGCCAGCTCCTGGCGGCGAAACTGTTACCGATGTAAAACGTCGAGTAGGAGAAGCCCTGTACGAAATGGATGAAAATCTAAAAGACAAGAATATTTTAATTCTTGGACATGGAATTACTCTTTGGATGCTAGAGTCTGTTGCCCAGGGTGCAAATAATAAAGAGACATTAGTAATTCGCGAAGAACTAAATCATCATCCACACCAAGATTCACTACCTAACGCGTCTTGGAGAGATTTAGACTTTACTCCATTACCCCACAATATTGATTTTGAACTAGATTTACATCGCCCGTATATTGATGAATATCCAGTGTTTGACGAGCAGGGTGAAAAATTAAATCGAGTAAAAGAAGTTATGGATGTTTGGTTTGATTCCGGAGCCATGCCTTTTGCGCAAGATGGCTATCCAAGATTAACCGACAAAATTCATTTCCCAGCAGACTATATTTGTGAAGCAGTAGACCAAACACGTGGTTGGTTTTATACATTACATGCAGTAGGAGCTTTAACTGGTATGGGGGCGGCATATAAAAATGTTATTTGTTTGGGTCATATCTTAGACAAAAATGGACTAAAGATGAGTAAATCCAAAGGCAACGTAGTAAACCCGTGGGATATGTTTGAAAAATATGGTGCGGATGCACTGCGATTTTGGATGTATTCTGTAAACCAGCCAGGGGATTCTAAAAATTTTGATGAAAAAACTGTAGACGAAATAGTTAAAAAAGTTTTTAATCTTACACGCAATGTTTTAGCGTTTTATGATTTACATCGAAATCGTGAGGACGAATTAAACTATAGTTTAGAAAACAAAGCAGAGAATCCTTTAGATATTTGGATTTTGGTAAAATTAAATAAACTTATTTCCAATAATACAATCGCGATGGATAATTATGATCTATTTTCTGCATCACGTAATATTCGTGAATTTGTTGATGAATTATCTACTTGGTATTTGAGACGCTCTAGAGAATCTTTACGCGAAGGCAATGCTAGCGCAATACAAACATTATATGTTGTCTTAAAAAATTTAGCATTACTAATGGCACCATTGGCTCCTTTTACTGCCGAAGATTTATGGATGAATTTGCGTACCAGTAATGATACTACCAGTGTACATCTTGCAGATTGGCCAAAATCTATAGAAATTCCAGAAGCAGATTTTGTCTTAGAATCTATGGAAAAAGTACGCAGTATTGTTAGCGGTGGTCATGCAATGCGTAAAGATCTAAATATTCCTGTACGTCAACCTTTAGCTAAATTATATGTTACTGAAAAAATAGAAGATGACTATATTCCAATAATTTGTGACGAACTAAATGTTAAAGCTGTAATCATTGGTAAGAAATTTGAGTTAGATTCTGAAATCACTTCAGATCTAAAATCTGAAGGAATGTATAGAGAATTCTTGCGTTATATTCAAGACTTGCGCAAAACTTCAGGATTAATGCCGGGTCAATTAGTTTCTCTGCATTTAGGGACTAATAATTCCGGTAAAGATTTTATTGGTCTTTGGCAAGATTCATTAATGGCCGAAGCTTCTATCTCCGAAATAATTTTTGAAGAAACAGTAGCGGGTCCAAATGTTGTAATCGACGAATTAGAATTTGTTGGTAAATTTGTATGACATCACTGTTCTTAACCATTGCTCGACTGTTACGTGTGTTTAAACGCAGTATAAAAGATTCTGAATTCCGAAAGCTATTTTTGATTGTTTTTGCACTGCTTGTTTCAGGGTCTTTGTTCTACCATTTAGTAGAAGGCTGGAGATACATAGATGCGCTTTATTTTAGCGTTACTACGTTAACGACTGTTGGTTCTCCAATTATTCCATATCATGACGTTAGCAAGGTTTTCACTATTGTATATTTACTTGTAGGTATTGGGGTAATGCTTTCATTTTTAGCACGTGTTGCAGAACAAGCAAAGAAAGAATCTTCTGTTGCAAAAGCTATGGCTATTGAATCTTACGAAACAACAAAACAAGTTTTAAATTATTTCGGGTCAATTTTTGAAGACAAGAAAGATCTTATCAAAGATAAAAAGAAAGATTTAAACTCTTAAATAATATGGCATATGATGTTTATACATTGTCTGGTTTTATTTTAGAGGTCAAAGACGTTGGCGAATTTGATAAGAGAATAACTTTATTCTCTAAAGAAAGAGGCATAATAGAAGCTAAAGCAATTAGTTCTGGCAAACCAGGTTCTAAACTGCGCGGATTTTTAGTACGTTTCTGTTTTGTCTATATTGATGTAGTTCATGGGCGAACAGGGTATAGATTAATTCGGGCCCGCAGCGGTGATCAAGGTTTTTTAATCCACAAAAAAGAAGCTTATTTTGTTTTAGCCCGATTTTCTAAATTAATTGGGTCTATACTGCCAGAAGAAGTCCTGCACGAAGGCACATTCCAAACTTTTTTTAATTTAATGGAATTTTTAGAAAAAAATATAATTACAGATAATAAAATAAATACTACCTATTACTATTATGCATTAAGACTTTTTAAAGAGCTTGGTTATGTAGACAAAGGTAAAAACATCGAAAACATTCCAGATTCTATTATGCAAAAAGAATACGAATATGTTTTAAATGAAAATGGAATAACTTATATGATATAATAAATCTATATGAGTGATGACCGCCAAGGTGAACCAGATTTTATAGATAAAAGAGAAACAGATCTCTATAGTACAGGGCGTCCATCGCCAACAGTACAAAATCATCCTTTAAAAGGGACTTCTTTTAAATTACGAACTCCAATATCACGAAACCCTGTAATTGGCGATTCTAGATCCAGAACTTCTTTTGCTAAAAAGTTTTTTTTAGTATCTATTTTAATTCTAATTATTGCAGCTTTTTATACTGCGTACAGGTTATTTTTTTCTGAATCAAGGGAAGATTTTGTAGCTCGTCATATAGATATTGCAATTGTCACTGCACCTTTTACCAAAGGTGGTGAAGAACTACCTGTAGCTATAAATATTATTAATCGCAACAATGTAACTCTGAAAGCCGTCCATGCGGAAATAGAATATCCCCGTGGTAGTGAAGCCGTTACTAGAGACGATTTCGAAAGGCAGACTTTGGATTTGGGTGATATTCCTAGCGGAGGAGAAGCCAGTAGAAATATCAATGTTGTTCTTTATGGTGAACAAGGTACTACTAAAAATATAAAAGTCATATTAGATTATTCTCTGCCGGATTCTTCTTTAACTTATAATAAATCCGGCTCTAGTTCTTTAACTATTAGTTCTTCTCCTGTAATCGTAGAAATAGATGCTCCCAAAGATATTTCACCGGGACAGCTTTATACTTTGCGTGCTCGTATTACTCAAAATACAAAGACCTTGCCAGTAGGTGCACTGTTAAACGTTTCTTACCCACGTGACTTTACACCAGAATCAGTGTCTCGGGTTGTAACTTATGGTGTTAGTACTTGGGCATTAAAAACAACTAAACAGGGAGACTACGAAGATTTAGTTATTAATGGTCGTTTTTCTTCACAAGAAGGAGATGAAAGATCATTCCGTTTTACTATTGGGATACCTTTGGAAAATGATGCTACTTCTATTAAAACTAGCTATGTTTCCAAAACCCATGTAGTTTCGTTATCAAAGCCACTACTGGATGCTTATATCTTGCTTGGTAATGAAAAAGCCAAGACTATCGCTGTAAATCCAGACAGTTACATTAACGGTACATTGGTTTATCGTAATCGTTACAATACTGCAGTTATAGACCCTGTGTTTAAAATAAATATTACAGGTTCAGCGCTAGATGAATCTTCTATTTCTCCGGTAGATGGATTTTATAATTCAACAAAAAAAGAAATCTTTTGGGATAAAAATACCAACGAAAGATTAGTTAGCATACCGGCTGGCGGCGAAGGCAAGTTAAGCTTTACATTTCGTGTATTGCCTAGAAGTATCGATGGTCCAGTTGTGGTTCGTGATCCATCGGTTAGTTTATCTTTATCTTTTTCTGGTATGCGAGATGATGGTAGCAGTGTTGTCCAGTCTTTAGAGAATGTAGAATTAGCATCTGTACGTGTTACTACTGAGCCTAAGATTAGTATAACTAATATTTTTGCTTCAGGGGCACTGCCACCAAAAGTAAATACTGAAACAAAATACCAAGTTATGATGTCTGTTGAAAATACTCATAATGAAATCACTGGTGCAAAATTAGTAGCTAAGATACCATTTTATGTGGAATGGGTTGGTAAAGTTACAAAGAACGAAAAAGTTTCTTATAACCCAGACACAAGAGAGGTGGTTTGGACATTGGGTAATGTTGCCGCTGGTGCAGGGAATACCACAGCTCTCCGTAGCGCTGAAATTCAACTTTCTATAACACCATCTCTTTCTCAAATAGAATCATCTCCCGAAATTTTGCAAAATATCCGTTTTACTGGTACTGACTTGTTTTCAAATAAAGATGTAAAAGCTGTGCGTCCTAATATCACTACCAAAATTACAGATGGCTCTTCCAAGGATGGCATCGTAGTTCAGTAACCTTATTTAGAAGTGCTGGGCTAAAATATCTATGCTACAATAGCTAATATGGATTCCCAGAATGATATATTCGAAAAGGTTGTTAACTTAACCAAAAGACGTGGTTTTATTTACCCATCTTCTGAAATTTACGGAGGTTTTGGGGGTGTTTATGACTACGGCCCAATGGGTGTACTGCTCGCAAATAACATAAAGAATCAGTGGTGGAAAACCATGGTTCAAAAAAGACCTGATATTGTAGGACTCGACAGTGGTATATTTATGTCGCCCAAAATTTGGGTAGCATCTGGTCATGTGTCTGGTTTCTCTGACCCATTGATAGAAAATAAAAAAACTCACGAGCGTGTTCGTGCTGACCATATCTTAGAAGATATCGGTATACTTGCTGATGAAAAAATGAGTATTGAAGAAATAAATAACCTTCTTCAAGATAATAAAGAAGCCTTGAAAAAGAATGGCTACAATATAAATGATTTTACACCAGCCAAACGTTTTAATTTACTTGTAGAATCAAATCTTGGAGATTTTACCGGCACAGGTGAAAATAAATCTTATCTTCGCGGAGAGACTTGTCAGGGGATATACGTAAACTATAAAAATGTATTAGATACTACCAGTGTAAAATTACCTTTTGGGATAGCTCAAATTGGTAAAGCTTTTCGTAATGAAATTGCTGCACGACAATTTGTATTTCGTACTCGTGAATTCGAGCAAATGGAAATGCAATATTTTATAACACCCGGTGATGAAATGGCCGAATACGAAGCCTTGAAAGAATACCGCTGGAAATCTCTTTTAGCTCTTGGTTTAAAAGAAGAGAATTTAAAATGGCACAAACATGAAAATTTAGTTTTTTATGCTAAAGAAGCTTACGACATAGAATTTAAATATCCTTTTGGTTTTAAGGAACTTGAAGGTATTCATGCTCGTGGTAATTATGATTTAACTCAGCATAGTGCCCACAGTGGCCAAAAGTTAGAATATTTTGATGAAGAAAAGAAAGAGCATTTTATTCCACACATTATAGAATCCAGTGTGGGGGTAGGCCGTCTTGTTTTAGCAATACTATGTCAAAGCTATGATGAAGAAGTCGTAGGGGATGATACTCGCATAGTAATGCGTATACCAAAGAAGATTGCGCCTATTCAGGTAGCAATATTGCCATTGTCTAAAAAAGAAGAATTGTCTTTGCCAGCAAGCGCATTGTTTGAAGAGTTATCTGAGAATTTTATGTGCCAGTATGATGAGACTCAGTCTATTGGTAAACGTTATCGTAGACAAGACGAAATTGGTACCCCGTACTGTATTACTTATGACTTTGATTCTATAAATGATAATGCTGTAACAGTACGCGACCGTGACACTATGGCCCAAGAGCGTATCTCAATATCCGAGCTTGTGGTATATTTAGAAGCAAAGCTTAAAGAATAATATTATGTTAGAAGGCCAACCAAAAAATCAAGAACAAGAAAAGCCTGATGACAATTTTGACAGGCAAAAGTACATTGATCTTTATCATGAAAGAGTAAAGTTATATTCCGAAGGACCACAATTATCTTACAATGACGATGATAGTGGAACCAAATTGAAGACTAGTGATGATTTAGATCACCATAATCATGAAATAGATTTAGATAAAGATTTCTAAAGAAAAAATTCCGGGTATTAAACCCCGGAATTTTTATTTTTAAAATATTCTATTATTTTATTATTGTCGTGAGATTGTTTGTGTTCTATATCCATTCTCGCTTCCATAGATGATTTTTCTTTGGGCATTTGTGTAAATACAACAGCATTCCAAATTATTTCCAATTTACCAATTTGTTGCAACGCTTGAGATATATAAAAATCTTCTGCCCACAAGTATAAACCCATTTGATTGTGTAAATGTATTATTGGTTCTATTCCGCCTACTTTTTCGTAGTCAGATTTTCTTACTGCAAAATTAGCCCCAGACGCGAATTGGGAAATTTTATGACTTGTATATTTTCTCCAAAAAAATTGTAAAAGCATTGAGATTTTCCAAAGAATATTGTTTGTCATTACTACTCGTCCACCAACAATAGAAATATCTGCATCTTTATACAGTGGGGTAGTAATACGCTCTAGCCAGTGTTTGTCGGCATAGGCGTCTGCATCTATACACGCAATAACGTCTCCAGAGACTTCGTTGAATCCAACTATCCGGGCATAGGGTTGGCCTTCTTCGCCGTTGTATTCTACTATTTTTACAAAAGGGAATTTAGCTGCTATTTCCATGGTTCTATCAGTGCAGTTATGAGCCACCAAGACTATCTCATCCGGCTTCTTATTTTGCTGCAGGACGCTTTCCAAGCATTTGGCTATGTATTTTTCTTCATTATGGGCGATGATTAAAACCGAAATTTTCATGTTCTTATTATAGCATTTTATACGTGCTACAATTACCTATATGGATTTTATAAAAACAATTGGTTGGTTTGGGACGGCCATATTAATGGTTACATATCTATTAAATATAATGGGTGTTATTACTGCACAGTCATTATCTTATTTAATTTTAAATTTAGTAGCTGCAATATTTTTAGGTTTACGAGTTTATAAAGATAGAAATTTCTCTAATGTATTTTTAGAAATATTTTGGGCTCTTGTTGCTATTGTGGGTATAGTTCGCTATTTCTTGTAATTTACCAATTTAAAATAGGCCTCCATTTTGTTTCCATTTTTAATATTTTCTTTACTACGAGAAATCATTTTTTTACTAGAAGATTCTTTTGTATTTACGGTTACGCAAGTTTTGTTTGTGATTTTTAAATTGCCGTAATTTTTTAAAAATAATGCAAGCCAGTAGTCTTCTGGGTTGCGAGTAAGTTCAAGCTCTTTTGATAAGACGATACTCTTTTTTAGTATATCTTTAATTAAACTTTCATCTTTTTTCCAATATGCCATACTTGGACCCCAAATCCATCTTTCTGGGTTTTTATTATGTGTACAATAATATTTATTAAAGATGTTTGAAAACCAACCAAACGTTGTACCTTTAAATTTAACCCAAGAACCAGCAGCAACATTATTAGAGATGGCTCTGGTCATTTCTTTTACCCAATTTTTATCTGCCCAAGCGTCACCATCAATACAGCAAATTATATCTCCATTAGATTCTTCAAAACCTTTTATTCTTGCATAAGGTATACCTTCTGGGCCACTGTACTCAACTAATTTTATGCTTGGGAAATTTTTAGCTATTTCTGCGGTATTATCACTACAATTGTGAGCGACCAAGACTATCTCATCTGGTTTGGTTTCTTGGTTCAAGATACTTTTAATGCAGCGCCCTATGTATTTTTCTTCATTATGGGCGATGATTAAAACCGAAATTTTCATGTTCTTATTATAGCATTTCTAAAGTATGCTATACTCATTTTTATGAAATATAGCCTAAAAACTCTTAAAAATGGTTTACGTATTATAACCGTCCCAATGAAGGATAATCCTACTGTTACAGTGCTAACTCTTGTGGGTACAGGTAGCGACTATGAGACAAAAGATTTGGGCGGCATATCTCATTTTTTGGAACATATGTGTTTCAAGGGGACTATAAAGCGCCCAACATCTAGCATAATTTCTCACGAGCTAGATTCTTTGGGCTGCGAATACAATGCATTTACCGACCACGAAATGACCGGCTACTATGCCAAAGGTGACAGTAAACATTTTAAAAAATTATTGGATGTTGTTGGGGATATTTATTTAAATTCTACTTTTCCAGAGCCTGACATAGAAAAAGAAAAAGGTGTAATAGTCGAAGAAATAAACATGTACGAAGACATGCCGCAGCGCCATGTTTATGATTTATTTGATGAGCTTGTTTATGGTGATACGGCGGCAGGCCGCAATATTGCTGGTACACACGCTACTGTTCGCAGTATGGCAAAGCCAGATTTTATTAAATACAAAACAGCTCAATATACTGCGCCCAATACTATTGTGGTTATTGCTGGCAATATTGATTCTAAGATCGCAAATAAAGAAGTAGAAAAAATGTTTGCGAATTTAACCAATAAAAATCCAAACAAAAAAGAAAAATCTATAATTCAAAATGGTCCTAACTTTAAAATAAAAAATAAAAAGACAGACCAAGTGCATCTTATGCTTGGGCTAAAATCTTACGACCGTAAGAACCCGAAAAATAAAACTTTGCGTATGTTATCCAGCGTCTTGGGCGGTGGTATGTCGTCCCGTCTTTTTAATAAACTGCGCGAAGAAATGGGTGTGTGTTATTACGTTGGTTCCCATATTTCTACTCGCAGTGATTCCGGAATGTTTTCTATTAATGCTGGAGTTACGACTGACCGCACAGAAGAAGTTATAAAAGTACTGCTTACTGAATTAAAGAAATTTACTACAGAGTTAGTAACAGATAAAGAACTTAAAAAAGTTCAGAATTTTCTTATTGGTAATATGAAATTAGGACTAGAAAGCAGCGACGACATTGCCAGTTTTTATGGTACCCAAATTTTACTAAAAGGGGAGATTAAGACTATGAAAGATAAAGAAAAAGAAATCCTGTCCGTTACTGCCAAAGACATAATGAAAATAGCCAAAGAAATCGTAAAAACAGAATCCCTGCGTATGGCTATCGTGGGGCCAGAGAGCCTAAAAATAGACCCTAAAATCCTGAAATTCTAGTTTTTAGGTTTTATATATTTTGTGGTATAGTATCTTTATGAGTTTCGACCATAAAACTATCCACGTAAATATTACAACTGGGGCAATTATTCGTATAATTCTTTTTATACTACTTGGGATTTTGCTGTATAAAATACGCAATCTACTATTTCTACTATTAGTTTCTATTGTTATTGCGACATTTGTAGATGCTATTGCTAGACGTTTAAAACGCTATCGTTTTCCTAGAACTCTTAGTGTGGTTTTGGTTTTCTTAATAATGTTAATTGGTTTTGCTGCAATGGTCTACGCAATTGTGCCAACACTTTTTACAGAAATTTCTCATGCTCTTACTGCACTTTCTAAATACGTACCCCAAGACAAACTAAAGGCAATCATTGACCCAAATGCAATTAAAAGTATTGATAATTTTATAAATACTATTGGCCAGCAAGTTCCAGCACAGCAAGTAGCTTCTACAACCAAAGCTTTGATTAACAATGTTACGGGCGCATTCTATGGAACAATTCAAACATTGTTCGGTAGTGTAGCTAACTTAATGCTGGTCTTTGTTTTGTCTTTTTATCTGTCTATTCAAGAAAAAGGTATCGAAGGTTTTCTTAAACTAATAATGCCAATAAAATACGAACAATATGTTGTAGATTTATGGAACAGATCAGCGCGTAAAATCGCACTATGGATTCGCGGTCAAATGCTATTGGCTGTAATTATTGCGACTATTACTTTTTTCGTACTTTACTTCTTAGGTGTGCCTTATGCTTTGATCTTGGCTATTCTTACTATGGTTTGTGAATTAATTCCTTTTGGAATGATATTTGCAACTATTCCTGCTGTGCTGGCTGGTTTCTCTGCTGGGGGGATGGAACTGGGTTTGATAGTTCTATTATTTTATTTCCTATTACAGCAACTAGAAGGCTACGTATTAGTACCATTAATGAACCGTAGAACAACAGGTATATCACCATTGATGGTTATACTGGCTTTGCTTATTGGGGCGCAATTAGCTGGGTTCTGGGGTCTAGTATTGGCTATGCCAGTATCACTATTACTGCTTGAATTAATGAACGATTTTGAAACAAAAAAAGAAACTCTTCGCCAACTAACTAATAACGATAACTAGATCTATGAATAAGACTTTCTATATTACGACAACATTGCCGTATGTAAATGCACCATTACATATGGGGCATGCTTTAGAATTTGTCCGTGCTGATAGTATTGCTCGTTATAAAAAACTAATGGGCTACGACGTGTTCTTTAACACAGGTACAGACGAGCACGGTATGAAAATCTACGAAAAGGCGGCCGAAAATGGTATGGACGCAAAAACTTTTGTAGATCAAAACTTTTTAGTTTTTAAAGAACAACTAAACATTTTTGGGATTAGTAATGATGTACATTTTATTCGTACCACTGATCAGCACCACGAATCTTCTGCTCAGGAATTTTGGAAGCGCGTACAAGATAATGGCTATATTTATAAAAAAGATTACGAAGCAAAATACTGTGTTGGCTGTGAATCTGAAAAAACTGACAGTGAACTGGGGGACGACGGTACCTGCCCACTGCATCCGGGGATAGCATTGCAGGTAATAAAAGAAGAAAACTATTTCTTCAAATATTCTGCCTTTCAAGAAAAACTTTTAGCTTTTTATGAAGCAAATCCAAATTTTATAATTCCAGAATTTAGATTTAATGAAATAAAAAATTTCGTATCTGCTGGGCTGCAAGATTTTTCTATCTCTCGCAAAAAAGAAAAAATGCCGTGGGGTATCCCAGTACCAGGGGACGACGAACAAGTAATGTATGTTTGGTTTGATGCACTAACAAACTATATTAATACACTTGGCTGGCCAGAAACATCAGGGGATTTTGAGAAATATTGGGTCAATGGCACACCTACTCAATATTGCGGTAAAGACAATACTCGTTTCCAAGGCGCAATGTGGCAAGCAATGCTTATGGCGGCAGATGTGCCAAATTCACACCAAATAATAGTAAATGGTTTTATTACAGGAGACGGCGGCATAAGAATGTCTAAGACTTTGGGTAACACTGTAGACCCACGCGACGTTGCCGGCGAATACGGTGTAGATGCACTGCGTTATTTCTTATTGCGCGAAATCTCTAGCTTTGAAGACAGCCCTTTTACAATAGAGAGATTTAAAGACGCATACAACAGCGGACTTGCAAACGGAATAGGGAATTTAACTAACCGTATAATTAAAATGTCTGAATCTGCTTTTGGAGAACCACTAGAGATTCCAAATATGATTTTGACCGATGATTGGCTACCTGCAGTGCATGCAATGGAGAAATTTAATATTCAGGAAGCGATGCATGTAATATTTAAACATGTTACATCTTTGGATGAAATGATTCAAAAAACAGAACCTTTTAAATTAATCAAAACAGATGAAAATGCTGCAAAAGAAATCATAAAAGATCTAGTTATAAAACTGCGTGACATTGGCCAAATGCTGACGCCGGTAATGCCAGAAACCAGTAGTAGAATTTTGGAAATAGTAAAACAAAACAAAAAGCCCGAAAATCCACTGTTTTTACGTAAAGACTAAGATGAAACTAAACTATTTTGATACGCATTCTCATTTAAACCTTTCACCCTTGTATGAAAACAGGGACGAAATTTTGTCGACTATGCGAGAAAAGAATATTGGAACTATTACTGTTGGGGTAGATTATCATACTTCTAAGATTGCTTTAGATTTAGCAAATCAGAATCCTGAAATGCTTTGGGCTACAATTGGCCAACACCCTAATGACAACCCAGAAGAGGAATTCGTTTATCAAAATTTCTTGGATTTAGCTCAAGACCCCAAAGTCGTTGCAATAGGCGAATGCGGGCTGGACTATTATCGTCTCAAAGGAAGTCACGAAGAAAAAGAAATAGAAATAGAAAGACAAAAGAATTTGTTTATCGAGCACATAAAATTATCTGAAGAAACTGGCAAGCCACTCATGATACATGCTCGGCCACATGTAGACAGTATGGACGCTTATACTGATGTATTAAATATATTAGAAAGGGAAAATTTTTTAGGGTCTGCTAACTTTCATTTCTTTGTGGGTGATATGCAAACAGCCGAAAGAATAGTAGAGCATAATTGGACTGTGTCATATGACGGGCCAATTACTTTTACTGATGACTATACTGACGTCATAAAATGGCTACCGCTGGAGAATATTATGGCCGAGACTGATGCACCTTTTGCAGCCCCAATGCCACATCGCGGGCAAACTAACTACCCTCAATATGTAGAATTTGTTTACAAAAAAATAGCCGAAATCAAAGATATCGACCCAGAAATAGCTCGCATTATAATGCTGGAAAACGCTAAAAGGGTCTACAAAGTCTCTTTTGACATATAGCAATTTATTTGCTATAGTAGCGGCATGAGTATTAATAAAGAAGACGTATTAGTCAAGGTCTACGAGCTTGGCTACCACTTGATTCCGACATTGGCGGAAGAAGAGGTTCCACAATATGTCAATAAAATCAAAGACGCTCTCGACTCGTACGGGGCAGTAGTTATTAGTGAAGAGTCTCCAAAGAAAATGGATTTGGCTTACACAATGTATCCAAGTGTTTCTAACAAGAAGCAAAAATATACAAAAGGATATTTTGGATGGA
This sequence comes from uncultured Candidatus Saccharibacteria bacterium, assembly GCA_964368775.1. GTDB lineage: Bacteria > Patescibacteriota > Minisyncoccia > Phycocordibacterales > UBA9973 > 2-01-FULL-33-17. The sequence goes on from CAYJCX010000001.1 coordinate 39,587, forward strand.
TCAAATTTGAAGTAGATGCAGAATCTGCAGATAAATTCAAAAAAGACATCGAAGGTATGGACGAAGTATTTCGCTCACTATTAATTGTTACAGTTCGCGAAAATACAATGGCTCCAAAGAAATTATTCAGTGCTCCAAAGAAACGTACATCTCGCCATGGCGAAGAAGAAAAAATGGACGTAGCAGTTGTAGACAAAGAAATCGATGCACTAATCGAAGACCCAGCAGCTGAAGAAATTGCAGCAGTTGAGACTGAAACAGAAGCAGTAGTAGAAACAGAACTTTAATAAAACAATTAATAGTAACTAATATAAAACTATATGTACTATAACCAAGCTCTTATTATCGGTAACTTGACTCGTGACCCAGAACTAAAGGTATTGCCAAGTGGTATCAAAGTTGCAACATTTACAATTGCAACAAACCGTACTTGGAAAAACCCACAAGGCCAAAAAGAAACAGCAACTGACTACCACAATGTAGTAGCGTTCGGTAACCAAGGCGAAACAATCGCTAAATACATGAAAAAGGGTAATATCATGATGATCAATGGTCGCATGCAAACTCGTTCATGGGATGGTCCAGACGGAACAAAGCGTTATCGTACAGAAATCGTTACAGACGGTTTCCAATTTGGTCCTAAAACAAGTAATGGTAGCGAAATGGGAATAGCAGGTCCATCTGCATTCAAAGGCGATGATTCATCTCAAGATGGTTCAGCTGATGATTTTGGTCCAATAGACTACCCACAAGAAGATAATAATTTGGAAGACATTCCGTTTTAAGACTAATATATGAAACAAGATTTTTTCACATCAAACAATTTGAAGCATGTCGACTATAAAGACATAGAACTACTAAAAAAGTTCTTAGCTCCAAATGCACGTTTGTTATCTCGCCGTAAGACAAATCTTACAGCAAAGAACCAACGTAAAATGGAAGAAGCAGTAAAGCGCGCAAGATTCATGGGATTACTTCCATTTATCGCGAAATAAGCTAACCTTCTATCTAAACAAAAGCCCCCAACAGGGGGCTTTTGTTATGTATTGACTTTTTCGCTAAATTGTGATATAATGTACTCAATAAATACCTATACAGATGCTCTTACTACAATTAATGTCAGCTCTTTTACTTTTCTTAAATAAATTCTATGTTCGCAGGAAAAAAGCGATTGGTTGGATCTATGGAATATTAGGTGCAATCGTTATAACAGTTTATTTCTATCTTCAAATGGTTTTGCAACATAAAGCAAATCTTTGGATCATGGTAATAATGGATATAGCGCTTGTTATACTAATGACCTATGGATACCTGGTAAATCGTTCCGAAAAAGGTGATAAGTTGAAAGACTTATTAAAAAAATGGAATGTATTGTTTAAAACAATTGTAATTATCGTGACTATTGTGGTTTGTGGATTGTTTCTCATAGAAGCAATTTCATCAAATTTAGTCATACTACAATTTGTTTTTGCAGTCGGTTCATTATTTGGAACATTGTTGTTGGCTTTCAATAAAAGAGCAACAAATATAATTGGTTGGGTTTTGTATGCTATCGCACACATTGTTCTAACTTATGTAATGTTCCAAACTAGCTCACCAATTTTGGCAATTTTTCAAATTCTATCAGCCTTAATAGCTATAGAAGGAATTTACAAAGAAACTAAAAAGTAATTGAAGACCAATGTCTTCCAGTGGCCGTCATGCATAGCATAGATGGCCACTTTTTTATTTGTGCTATAGTGAAGTTATGGAAAAAACTGATGCAGTAATGGCAATGAGAAAATGCGCAAAGATGGGGGATGATATATTCACCCAAGTATGTTTGCAGTTAAAAAAGCACAGTTTAAAGACTGAAAATGAGTTAGCTAATTTTATCAAACAGGAGATTTATAAACATGGAGCCAAGGAATCTTTCCCTGTTATTGTAACTAGCGGCGTACGAGCCGGTAACGATATACACCCAACCCCAACGGACTCTATAATGCAGGGTTTTGTAATAATAGACTACGGTATAAAGATGGGTGGATATTGCAGTGACATGACCCGCACGGTCTATATTGGCCGGCCAATGAAAGACGAGATAGCCACATATAATGCTGTCCTAAAGGCTCAAAATGACAGCTTAGAGTACTTTAAAGTCGGCACCCCGGTATCTGCATCTGACGCATTTGTACGCGGAATTCTTAGTACTTTTACCTATAAAGGCCGTAAATTGGACCAATATTTTATTCATACTTTGGGTCATGGTATATCTAAATTAGTCCACGAATCACCTAAGATTTACTACAAATCCAAAGAAGTTTTTAAAGCAGGCAAAGTAGTAACTAACGAACCGGGGATATATATACCCAAAACTTTAGGTATCAGAATAGAAGATATGTATCTAATTACTGACGCCTCTCCTGAGCAAATTACGAAAAGTAAGAAAGACTTAATAATTTTTCTAAAATAAAAACTGCACGCTAGTTAAATAGCGTGCAGTGGGGGGGGGCAAGTTTATGAATTTGCAGAAGCCAGACCTCCTGCTCCTGAAGAAATTGAGTGGTCCTTTTTATTGCGAGGGAGATCTGTGTGCTCATCTTCTTTTATCAGAATCATGTCTTTTGTGATTTCTATTATAAAACTTTCCCAGGCCATATCATGTTTCAATAATGCTTGATCCAACTCTTGGGTAAATTTGTTCACATTTTCAATGTCGGCAGATACCCAACTAACCCAGTCGATTAAACTTTCCTTATGATCAGGACCTGTTTTAATAAAAGGACCATATTGAGATGCATAATATTGATTATATTTGATTGGCCTAAAATGTTTATTTTCTCGCCTAGTTATAATCATGGGTAACACTAATCCATTTACAACATTTTCGATCACATTAAAAATGTGCACTTTTGGAGCATTTTTGTCTTTAGGAAATTTATTCTTTTTCATAGGAGATAAGATTTTTCTTAATTATATACCTATTGCAGTAGTTGTCAAAAGATAAAAAGCCTTGATAAACAAGGCTTTTAAACTATAGGAAACCTAAAAATAGATATAGGTGAGGGGATTAAATATTGTTTGTGCCTACTTCTCGCTATGCTCGAAGTCTTCGCTCGTATCTTAAATCAAGATTTAAGATACTCGCTCGACGTATTCTCCAGTTTCGGTATTTATGCGTACGCGGTCACCTTCGTTAATAAACAGGGGAACTTCAGCTTGTGTTCCATTTTCCAATGTCACGCGCTTGTTACCACCAGTAGCAGAGGCACCTTTGATAGCAGGGGGAGCTTCTTTCACTGTGAATTCTAATTTAACAGGTAGTTTGATACCAATTATTTTTTCTTCGTCATCAAAATCAAAGATCATAGCTTCTACTTCACTATTTTCTTTCATGTATTTTTTAGAATCTCCAACCAAAGTCTCATCTAGCTTGA
>CAYJCX010000002.1:0-42262 GCA_964368775.1 uncultured Candidatus Saccharibacteria bacterium
TATCTTTTATTGACATTAGGGTTGTATCTTTTATTAATAATATTTACATGAAGCTCTTATTTATGGTTGCAGCTCCGCCGGATGGCATTGCTATATCTTTAGCTACTGGCGATCCAGGATTTACGGCGGCCATACTAGCTTGTGCTGCTTCCTGTTTAACTGCTAGTTCTTGATCATTTAGGAATAGGTCATCGAATGGTTCGCCCATAACTTGCGCGTATCTTTGTTTAAGATTTTGCACTTTCATAGAATCCATACCGAATAGATTTGCAGCCTGTGTGATCATAGAGATATACATAGCTTGCGTCATCTTGTCGTTGTTCTTGTCTACTGGCACAATTTCGTAATAGAAATAGTAGTCAGGGTTATTAACCATAGAACGTAGCATATCTGGATTCATGTCTGTGAAACGAACATCTTGGCCAAATTCTTCTTGGTACTTTAGTTCTTCTGCGTGTAGAGAATCACTTGTCGCAACATTAGGGTTTTTGAAACGTAGGATTCTTAGGCCTTTTGTACCGTTTTCGAACGTGTCTTTGATTGGTATGTCTTCTGTCTTGCGTGTTCCGTAGTATAGAAGATTCATTAAAATTAAATGAGAGATTTGTTTTTCCCAGCCTATAACTGCGTCAAAGATTCCACCTAATTTTAGTAGCTGTTTCTTTTGGGTATCAAGATACTGGCCTAAAGTCATATCTGTTTGTGGTTGTGTACCCTCCAAAAGAGAAGAAACAGACTTAGAATCAATCTGTTCTTTGATCATTTGGACAAATTGGAATCCATTATTAGACATTCCAGGAGTGTCTATAAGATTTGATATATCTTCTTTACGTAGGTTACGTGTTAGCTTTGTAGGCATGAATATATCCGGGCTTAGAAGACGGCCAGAATTGTTACCCGCTGGCGGAAACGCTGCTTGTTCGAATTGGATTTTAGCTATACGCACAAGAGAATCATAAAGAGCCTGATCCATCTTTGTCTTTGCGGGAATACCCTTTGAATATGCGCATAGGTTCATTGGATCTATATCACCTTTAGCTATGTAAGCAATACCAGATGGCGAAATAGCGGTTAATGGAAATGTACCACCAGTCTTTGAGTGAGCAAGCATTGGAACACCATTAATATAGATTTGGTATCTATTTTCAAATGGGCGCTGTGCTTCTATGACTTCTACTTTATTAAAATCTACTTCTGTAAAGAACCATTCGGAATAGATAGAACCTTGCGTTACCATTGCGCCTACTGATCCAATTCCTGGAACTGTACGCTTTGGAACATTAGCCCAGCGTGGAGAAAATCCCCATATTGATTCCATTATTTCACGAGAGACGTATTCAACAGTATAAATACCTGATTGTTTACCAATATCATTTTGGAAGAAGTCTTCTAGAAAAACCTTTTTGCCATCTACAAGATTACAAGATGGGCCGTCAAATTGTAGGTGCATACCTACATGTTCCCATTGGATACCATCAAGGTCTGTATAAGATCCCTCTGGATTTGTAATTACTTTCTTTGGAACCCAAGATTGGACATGTTTAATACTAGCAAATGCTGTACCTTGTACAATTAGGTTTCTGTAATGAATAGGTCGTTTGCGATCATAGTTATCCAGTTGGCGCGCTTTGCGGATCCAAGCTGTGAAAGATGTAGATAGATCACTTAGTTCTTTTTCTTTATAAAAAACACTAACCTGTGCTTCAAAGTTAAAGTTTTCTAACATTGAAAGGATAGTGCTGTCTTTTTCGTGTGTTATTCCGGATGTAACACGAGTATCAAATTTGTTTTTCTTTGGCGCAATAAAAGAAATATCGGCCATTTCATTTGTTTCGTTGTATTTGATATAACCCATTCCATCAAATTGTGGGTGGGCTGATTCACGAACCATAGAAATTGCGAATAGTTTATTTAAATCAAACGATCTCTCCTCTATCTCACTCTCTGTAAGTTTTGGAGCATCAACAGCATCTTGTGTTTTTTGTTCAAATGTTTGAGCTGGCATATGATTGGATTATAAAATAATTAAACATAAAAACATAGTTAGGACAACCTGTGCATAACTTTAACCTAGATCAAATGGATCAAAATCTACTGTGTCTAATAAATCTTGCGCGTTTTGTATGTCTTCTTCTTGTGGAGACATAAATGCAAATTGTTTTTTAAGCATAAAGAATCCTCGCATAATGAAAGCATCCCCATAATCGGGTGATCTTCCTAGTTCTGCTTTCATTTCATCTTTAGGAATAAGGGCCATCTTAACAGTATCATTATCCGGATTCTTAATTCGATACAGTGAAAGCTCCTGGTTAAACTCTTCATAGAATTGCATATCTTCTTCCATTGGAATTGATATAGCTACTTCATGGCGCTCGGTTAATTTAGCCATAACCCATGCACATTGGGTTTTAAGATTAGAAAAGTTTTGTTTCTCTAGATACTCATAGCGTGCATCTTCATTTTCTAATGGGGTTGAATTGTTTATAAATCCATATACACCAGTACATAAATCAACTACACCGCCGCCTACTCCGTCTTCATCAATAATGATATGGCTATATGGGATATTCTCAGTACGTGCATAGTCTTTTAGTTTTTGGGCTGTAACTTTAATATCTTGTTTTTGATAAACAACTTTTTTATATAGCTGCAAACCTTTCCAGAAATAGAAAACTGTTTTGTCATCTCCAAAGCGGGCCACATCCACAGTCATGTATTTATCTTGTTCTCTAACAGTTGTTAGGGTATTAGACCAAAGATCATTAATAGGATCAAAGCCAAATAGTGTTCCGGCTACTGAATCATATTCCCAGTTACCATCTTTAAGACGATCTCTAAGTGTTTTATCTTTTAGATTAGAAAGAGATCTTTCATATAAGGCGGATGTATGTTGGTTATCTCCGTAAAGTGCTTGAATGAAAGCATACCCAGCAGGTAGTAAATTATTCTTTGCGGGTAAATAAAAAACAGAATATGTCCAGTTCTTTTTTGGGTTTCCAGTTAATGCAAGCGTTGGGCGGATTTTAAATTCATCATTTTTATGACGGCCTACACGAGATTTAAGAACATCAAAGGCGCGAAAATCTATTTCTCCACATTCTTCCATAGCACCATCAGTATATTCGGATGATCCAAATCGTTCATAAAGCGGATCGGATGGTGCGTATTTAACATCAAGTAAATCAATACGTGATCCATTAGTAAATTCTATGTAGTGATATTGGCCGTTTAGTTTCCAGTGGACTCCTTGTTTTATATTATGAAAAGCACAGACTTTAACCCAAGTCTGGTATGTAGAACCCATAAGGCGTGTTAATTCTTCACGAGCAATGAAAGATTTATAGCCTGGATATGCTAGAGCATTTATTAGTCTTGATTCACAAAGCCACCAAGACTTTCCTCCGCCGGCTCCTCCACCAAAAAATACATAGTCGTTACTCTTTAATGCTTGATACGCTTCGTATTGTTTCTTCGTAGGTCGTATTGTAACTGTCTGTTCCTCCATTTGGATTCATAATTATGATTTGTTTTATTTCGACCTTGGATCCCTCGCCTGGTGGTAATTTATATTTACCTTTAATTTTCATATAAATATCTAGCCCATCTTTACGTGCGCGATTATCAGCAGACCAAAAATATACATAGCGAAAGTCTTGACCATGTATTATCTTTTTTACAGTACAGTTTACTTCGGCGAGCATAATTTTAATTTCTTCATCAGTTATTTGCTCTGTATCATCTTCAATTATCTCCTCATAGTCATCTTCTTCATCTTTATTAAGATTAACTTTAGGTTTTTTAGGTTTTTTTAATGCAGGAAAAGTCATCTGGTCTAGATGTGTAGCTTTCATAAGACTTTTATGGGTTTCAATAGCTAAAGATTCCGGTATATGTTCTTTCATTAGTTCTTCCCAGCCTTTAGATCTTGTTATTTGTTGGGGATTTTTTTGAGTAACAGCAGGAAGACCGGCATCTCTTATTGCCTTTGACACGCTAACTTTTCCAGTATTTTCCAGTTGTTCTTTGACTTTGTCAAATACTCTTCTTTGGTTAATGGTAGGTTTACGATTTATAGATTTTTTTGGTTTTACTGGGATGGTATCTTCCACAATAGATTCATTTTAAATCAAGAGAGCAAAAAAAGCCAATCCTCATGGTTCTGGTTTGTCCACAGGGAAAGGCTAAATCTTATATATTATATTTATTATTATTATTAGTCATGGGGATTGTGTGAATATGTGGGGATAACCCGACTTTTTACTGCTAACATGCCACGATCTGCCAGTGCATGATGATTAGGACAAAGTAAAGCTAGGTTTTCTATATCATCAGTTCCACCCTTATGTCTAGGAATAATATGATGGACTTCAACTACTTCATCAAAACTACATATAAAACATTTACTACCATACATTTGATGTAAGTAACCATATTTCCCAGCTAATTTTAATTGAAATATTTTCTTCTTTTTTTCTTCTTTTATTTCTACTTTTACTTCGGGTGTTGGATCTAGATATTTTGTAAGATCCTTATATTTTTCTAGTAAAAATTGGAATCTATTATCACTTTCACTTTTATGAATTGAATGGATTACAGTAGTGTGATCCCTGTTTAAAATCTTTGCTATCCTAGGGTATGAAAGGAAATTAGCCCTACAAAGAGAAATAAACAAATCTCTTGCTTTAACTACTTCAATATCTCTTGCAGGGCTACTAATTTCTTCCTTAGTAAATCCAGTTTCCATAAAAACTATCTTAAAAACAACCTCTTTTATTTCGTCTATTCGCATACACGTAATATATTATAGGTGTATAACTAAAACAAGCCCAAAAGTGGATAAAAAAGTGGATAAAAAGGGGAATAAAATAAACTAAATTTTGTGAAACATTTGTGAAACGTCTTTTCCCCTTTTTATACCCCTGTAATTAACAGTTTTAATACACTGGTAATTAACAGTCTAATAACCTGTTAATTACTACAATTTACCCTTTAAAATAACAGCGCCACGCAATCTATCCCTCTTATAATTAGCAAAAACACCCTTATATCCAGTATATACGAAAAATTCCATGGCTAGATCAGTATCTAGCTCTACACCTATGTAAATTGTTGGAATTGGGACCTCATTGTTTTCTTTATCAAATGCGCGCCAAGTGGGATCATAGGCATGTTCTCCATCTGTTACCCATGCGTGCAATACCCATTCTCTGGTATCTGGAGTTAGAGCTATACCCTCTACATATCTAAATTGTTTATGAATATATGACGCGGCTAAACTATATTCAAAACACTCACCTACTGGACCACGATTTATAAAATCCGGACAAACTGCCGGTTTATACTCTTTTCCATTGGTTTCTATGAAATTTAGTATTCTAGAAGTTAGTTTTGACATACTTCTTCACATTCTTAATACCAAGTATCTTAAATATGGCCTTGCGTTGGTCTAAATTGACTAAGGCTGGGTTAAAACCGAATAGGTAGACTTGTTTACCTTTTCCCACGAAATAGTGATCCTCGCGGTTTCTGGCGCTAGATTTCCATGTTTCTATGTATATGTCTGGTTTCATATTAGCCTATGTACTTAACCTCTAATACTCTAAAGTCTACATAAGCTGTTTCTATTGCAAAACCTATAGCTTTTTTCATCTTCTTAATATACTCCATATCTACTACACTTGTAGTTTCATAGGTAACTTCTAAATTGTCTCCTGCGGTAATGCCAGTTATACCTAAATCCATTGCTCCCATGAAAGTAGCAATTTTATCGTACATCTTATGCTGGACCGTAACTATAAATTTAAGTTTATTCATATGTATAAGTTCTAGTTATATATAAATGGTTATGTATAAGATTTTTGTTATTTTAGTGATATATCATTGGTTTAATCCACAATAATCTTCGTACGTCTTCCTAAAGCTATCTCTAGCCTTTACTGCTTGCTTTAGATTCTTAAATGTTCCAACTCTAAACCGGACCCTGTTTATACATTTCTCTACTACGTAGCTTCCTTTTCTGTAATATATATTCTGGTAGCCCAGTTTATTCATGTTTTAATTTAGAATCTTACTTAGGCCTATAATAGCTAGTGATAGAGATAGGACTATCCCTGCGAAGACATTAATGAATAGCCACATATCTGCAAAGGCACTTCTATCAAGATACCGTTTTTTATATTCCTTGGACCAGTTTATCCAGCCAAAGACATATAAGGTTATTAGTGGTAGGAAATATAGTATTTTCATAAATTATTTTCTTCTTTTTACTCTTACTAATTTGAATAGTACCCATTCCCCATGTTGTGTTGCTTTGTCTTTAAAATTTTTAGTATGGGAAAGTTGAGCCATAGCTTCTTCATGTGAAAAAGCATAACGTCTTATATCACATGGTGTATTAGAATTAATTACCATCCAAATATACTTGGCATTTTGAGTAGTTTTATTGGCTAACTGTTGCCCAAGCTCGAAAGCGCAAGCTGGGCATTGTGTATTAAAACACGTATGTTCTGGTTTATTTCTCATACTATTTATTCTTTAATGCTAAATATAAATTGGCTACTGCAATTAAACGTGTTTCGCCTGTTGCGGACCATGAATACCAAAATGCTTCATCTCCATACTCGGCGAGGTGGTATTTCCCTGCTCTCCAGTAGTATCTTTTATCTGCTTCATATGTGGCATAGCCAACTTCTTCTTGCATAAGACAATTAAAATCTTCTCCACAGGCATCTATAAGTTCTTCTAGGGTAGGGATTATTATTGTATGGGTCATAACTCCATTTACAAAGAAAGGTCTTATATCTCCTCCCTCTACTAATTCTCTATTCCAATAACACCAGGTATCTTGTTTACTTTGTGGAAATCCAGCTTCTTTAAGTTTAAGTGCTAATTCGTATGTCATAAATTATTTTTCTTCCTCTAATAATCTCTCTACCATTTCTTCAACACATTCTTTTGAGACTATATGGTGGTATTTTAAACCAAATAAAGTATAAAATATGACTGTTAATCTTTCTCTCCATGTGTTTTCACTTGGTTCTATTAAAATAAAAGTTTGTTTTTTCATATTAACTAAAATTACCTATTACGTTACAGTCAAGACAAATATCATATCCAGCTAGATCATCGCGTCTATGATTAGTATGATCACACGGCTTGTTCTTTTCGTACTCTTCGTCCAATATCTTTAAAACCATCCTTACTTCTAATACTGCTCTTGGTGATGGTAAATCAATATTTTCCCCAAAATGTAAAGTATCTATGTTTTTAAATAAATTATTAAATCTTTCTGACGGCTTCATAGGCTTACAGTCATCACAAAAGATATATTTACCGTTTTCGTATAGTGGATGTTTTGATTTACATTGCTTCATATTCCTCTCTTTTACTTCTAATGTGGGCAACAATCTGGTCGATAGAATTATTGAATCCATAACCATAAAACCAGTCAGTATCTGTCTCTTCTTTAGTATTTTCTAACTTCATCTTCTCTATCTCGCTCACCAGTTCTTCATCTCTTTGATGGATGATGTCGAGCCAGTAGTTTTCGATGTCTGACCATAAAAATTCTCCATCAAATTCTTCTGATTTTACTTTCCAGTCTTCGCGTAGTTGGTTAGGTGTTTTCATAGGGGGGTTAAATCTTCTTAGAATCTTTTAATTTCCAATACCATTTATAATAACTTTTAACTGCATCTGTGAAAGCATATAACAGGGTTTCTTCCTCTTTCATATTGTTTATTACTATAGGATACTGTTTTTTAAATTTTACTTTGCTAATACCGTTTGCGAAAAATACAGCGTGCATAAATTCGTGAGAAACTACACCTGCTCCAACATAATCAAGGCATGTCAATACGTATCCTGTATGTTTCATTTTATTTATCTTTTTCATGTCTTTGACCTTATTTGCCTTAAAATATTCACGGTTTATACATACAGCACCAATTACTTCATGCCCAGTTTCCATAGGACACATTTTTTTATATTCTGTTCTCATTTCATCTATATTTTTAAAAATATACGCCCAAATGAAATTACCTTGTTTATTTACTATTATTTTTTTGCGGTAGTATTTCTTCATATCTCTATAGTGATTGATTAGTGGGTAATAGGTCTTATTTTACGACATTTTTTGCACCATTCATGTTTTATATCCCCACAATATTGCCTATTAAAGAATCTAGTATGTGGATGTGGTTCTATTAGTTCAAATTTATGACCATTAATAAAGCAATATAATTTTTTGATTATTTCTCTCATAATTATTTTTCTAATTTTCTGTGTCTAGAGCAACGTGTTCTGCGCGCTTTCCGGCCACATGTTTTGCAAATAAAAGGCGATCCAAGATTCTTAAATCCAAGGGTTATACAAACATTACAGATCCTATCTAGGTGGTGTTCCCTATTACAAAAACTATCTAACATATTTAGATTATAGCAACCAGCAACCAGCAAGTAAAGTGCAGGGGGTTATTTAAAGTGGATAACTTTTAAATATAAGTTACAGACCGCTTCTATTGGTATACCGCCAGTAGCTATAGGGGAATTAGGTAGTTTACCGTAGGTTAGGTATGCCTGCCATTTTTCATCATCTATTTGATTTAATTGTAAGTAACCATGGCTTATTTTAGATAGGGCGTAAATTAATTCATCTAGAGTAGGGGATAGAAATTTGTTATCTGCGCCCCATGTGTAAAGTTCTACAATTCTAGATCTTGTATTTTCATTTTTAGAATCTATTGCGTCCGCTTTCTTAAATTTGTAGCCGGCGTCCTTTAATGCAAGGCAATGGAGTTCGCTTAACATATTTTTATTATAGCACTATAGGTATATAATTAAATCAAATGAAAATCGAATCAGCCTTAAATAATGTGGACCAACTTCGAGAGATCTTGGAAAACCTAAAATTGTACGCATCGATTATATCGACCGCACATGGAGAACACTACATAGCCTTAAGAACGCTGGGGGTAGATCGTACCCCTAAAAACCAGCTTTCTCTCTTCCCTTATCAAACTAATTCTCGCATAGGTAAAAGATACGTAAACCCTATGTATTATGAAATTACCTTTTGATGAATCAGCTTGGGATATAGGTGTAGGACAATGCACTGTCCATAACACTGTAACCATTTATGCCATTTTTATGGACATGAATATTAAAACCCAAATAGCCACTGTAGGTGTATTTTGTTCGGAATGTTATCGAATACATGGCGAAAATGTACGTATAACACAAAGAAAACTTACACTAAAAGATTTTGGCCAAAGAATGTACTTTGAAGATAAAACTAGAGACAATTAATATTATGTATATCCACTATGTTTGTAAAAACTGTCAAGAAGTCAGTACTAATGATGTGGATATTAATAAATATTCACAGGTAGAGTTTATAAAAATACACGCTAAAGTTAGGTGTACTGAATGTAAATTCTTTAGTTTTATCCATGTTGTTGCCCATCTTAATCCTATTCCAAGGAGAAAGACGGATAAGAACGTGATCCAATCAGTGAAGTTTTAATGCTAACGCTTAGCCCGTTAGATTTAGAGCTAGGAGATGAAAGAAGAGTAGTCTCCGCCTATAAAACACAGCAAGCCGGATATTATTCCGGCTTTTGTTTTTCCTCTGTGTCTTCTTCTATATGGACCTCTAATGGTTTAAATTCATCGTGTGGTATTGATAATTCAAATCCTTTTATAATTAGTTTTTTCATCCACCAGAATCCTTTTATATCTTTATTATTTAGATCTGTTCCTGGCTCTCTATTTGGATCTGGGACCACCTTAAATATCCCAAAATGTAATAGGAACATATGACTAGCGTCATATAATGGGATAAATCCTAATTTAAAGTACCATTTACCTATTCTAACTGCTCTTTCACCTGCCATATTATTCTTCTGCGCCATTAGCATAGTCTAATAAATCTATAACCGCTTGATCCATTAGGGTTATAAAAGGTTTAGCTTGTTTCTTAGTTACAGTAAAGTTTAATTGTACATCATGGATGCTATATGAAAATGTCTTTTTAGCTTCTGTGTCTACTACTGTTTTAGTAACTGTACTTTCCTTTTTAGGAAATTTCTTTTTTGTCATAGATTTATTATCTAATTATTCTTTTAATTTGGCAACTCTGTAAATTTTAAATGACATTCACATAAGCAGCCGCAAGTACAGGCAAATTGTGTACGGTTACAAGTTATTAAACATTTAATACACAAAACATCATCATGTATTTCCTCTGGTTTATTACCAGTAACCATTTTGGTGGTATCACCGATATGGTCTATTTGATCATTTAACTCTTTTGCTAAGTTCATTAACTTATAGAAAGATGTTTCCAATTCATTTCTTTGCGCTTTAGTTAAAGGCATATTATCTAAAGTTGTATCAAAAGCAAGCTCTAGATTTTGCATTTCTTCTCGATTTATTGTTTTTTGGGGTATCATACTATTTCTCTTTACCATCATGATAATGGACAAATTCAAATGGACCATTTAATGCTACTAATAATAGAAAACCACCGATACTTTTAGGTAAACTTTCTGTAAATATTCCAGCAATTATTACTGCAAGACCGAATAATTTTAGAAATTCTTTTAGAATATAGCTATTTGATGTGTATTTCATAGATTGATTTTTGGGTGGCAACTAAATATCTCGGCTCTTTGTAATGTTTAAATGGATATTTAAAATTCCAATAATAAAAACCGCCATATTGTGTCATAGCTACAATATGTTCATCTTCTGGAACACTTGCCAGTCTTACGTATTCTTTTTGCATATTACCTAAGTAGAATTAACCCTGATAAAGTATATCCTGCAAAAAATCCAATCAATATTCCAAACATGAGTATATTAAATTCTCTATCTTTTTGTTTATACATAGATTATTTCTTAGACATATTACGCTTAGATGCCTTTCTTTCGTGTTGTCGGCCTTTTGTTCTACATTCTTTATGCCAAAATACTATTTGGGTTTTAGAATTAGTTGTTAATGGATTATTACATTCTTTACAATTCATTATTTTTACTTGCTTATTAATATTAATAGAGCCTATAGAGAGCTTATCGCGGGGCTAAAGTTGCTAACCTTTACGTTTCACTCTAAGCACCGTTTATCTTCACCGTGCGGAAGTTACGGAGAGTACCCCAGAATAAACCCTCTAAAGTTTTTACTTTCATAATTTATTTACAATTAGTACAGTCTGGATCATCACATTGGACATCACCATTCTTAATTTTTTCGAATAATTCTTTTGCTTTACGCATTTTAACTTTTTCATTTAGTTTATTCTCTAGATTATAAGCTAAAAGAACACAAAATATTCCAGCACATAGTTCATATCCAACACTTTGGTAAATAACTATAAATCCAACAACGTATGCAAATAATATGAATAACATTCTTATTATCATATAAGATATTACCCAAACATTACCCCTAGAAAGACAAGAGAAATACCCACCATAGCTACCCATGAGACTACTTTTTCATAGTCTGTTCTATGAGAATATCCTTTCTTTTGTACTACAAAGAAGTGTATTACTGAATAAATTAGTGCAAGGCCTAATATTGTTGTAAATGTTGTATCGTCCATAAAATTAATCGTTTAAATATTCTTTATAATAAGAGCTAACTGGGATCCAGAACCGGTAGAGCATTTGATCATATGATGTTTTATCATAGATCTTTATATACTCATCATATTGTTCGTACGTAGCGGAATTTTCTCGTATGAAATTTAGAAACTTTAGTTTTCTATCACGAACTAACCTATTTCTAATCATCATACAGAAACAGAAAATTAGACCAAATAGAGCAAGTATTGATATGATGTTATTTATCATCTTTTTTTTCTTCTTTATTTTCTTTTAATAATCCCATATGGGTTAAAGTATCTTTGCAAAGTTTCTGGTCGTTTTTAATTCTTTGAAGACTTATACCTGCTTCTGTGTATTTCTCTATTTCTTTTTCAGTTAATAGAGCTACTTCTTTAGTGGTTAAAGCATTATATTTTTCGTTAGCTGTTTCGTATTTTTCTTTTGCTTCCATTTTGTTTATTAATAATAAAGCTGATCCCCCGCCCGATGTCCTATTTAGATAGGATAAATATTGAAAGTATGGTTGAAACAATATTAATCTTGGAGGGTCGATTTTCCATTTCTCTATCTAAATGGTATCTTTGGAACTCTCCTCTCGGAATAGTATCGTGCAGTCGGGGAATGGGACCTACTATCTTAATACTATTCTTCTAATGGTTCGACCTTAGTTGGTTTAGGTTTGTTTTTCTTTTGAATTATAGATTTGCCGTATCTTTGTGCTTTGGGAACATTATTTCTTAGGATATTGCGCGCCTTTTCGTAGCTCTTTCTTTTTGCTGTTTTCATATTAATTTTTATTAAATTCTTTTTTCCAATAAAATTCTATACCTATAAAACCTATAATAATTACAGCCTTATACTCGTGTGTTATTGGATTATTCCATGCAAAACCTATACAAAATAAAGAGTTGGTTGTTGTAAATCTAATTTTCATACTATTCAAATACTTCTAATGCAGCCTTTTTAATAGCATTAAATTCTGTGTCAGTTAAAACAACTTCTAGAGATTTTTCTGTTTTTATTCTTTCCGGCATAGTTTTATTATCCATCATAGATCTTGAATAGTATTCGCTATTGTCTTTATACTTAGCCATTTCTGCTTCATAAGTAGGATTATCTGTGTATTTAATTATAGTTAGTTTGTATGACATATTATTCTTCTCCTGTTACTGTGCTATCTTCAATTTCTATATCACTTGGGATATATATATTACTAGCATCTTTAATTTCTTTTAATATAGCGTCTGCCCAGTTTTTGTTTTCTTTTAGGTATTTACGTGATACGTCATAGCCTACTCCTAGCTTTTGTCCTTGGAAAGAATATGTGTTACCAGATTTTTCAATAATTTTATATTTATCTCCTAGAGCTATTAATTCTCCCTCATACGATATTCCCTCGCCGTATAATAGGTCAAATTCTGTTTGTTTAAATGGTGGTGCTACTTTGTTTTTAACTACTTTTACTCTTGTTCTACCTCCAACAACTTCATCACCTTTTTTAATCTGTGCGATTCTACGAATATCTAGACGTACAGAACTATAGAATTTAAGAGCTTTTCCACCAGTAGTAAATTCCGGATTCACGCCAGGGAACGCGCCGATATTCATACGGATTTGGTTAATAAAAATAACTACAGTTTTACTTTGGCTAACGATTGGGACCAGTTTTCTACATGCTTGGGACATTAGTTTTGCATGTCTTCCAATGATTTGATCTCCCATCTCTCCATCGATTTCTGCTTTTGGGGTTAGAGAAGCTACTGAATCAATAACGATTACAGCAAACTTATTGGATCGTACCATGGCATCTACCATCTCTAGCGCGCTCTCTCCGTTCTCTGGTTGGCTCACTAGCAGTGTTCCAGTATCTACCCCGATCTTCTTAGCGTATAAGGGGTCTAAAGCGTGTTCTGCGTCAATAAAGGCGCAAATACCGCCTGTTTTCTGGGCTTGTGCAACTGCATGTAGAGCTAGAGTAGTTTTTCCACTAGATTCTGGACCAAATATTTCTACGATCCGCCCGCAAGGATAGCCGCCGATACCTAGAGCTAGATCTAAACCAAATGATCCTGTGGGTATAGCTTCTACATCCATATTAGGGGATTCGTCTAGGATCATTACAGATTCCTTGCCGAATTTACTCCTAATAGCAGTTAGTGTCTCATCTAATGTTTTGCCTGGACTTAAATTTTGTATCTTTTTTTTAACCATATATTAAAATTTAATTACTGCTAAATCGTGTATAACACTTTTTTGAAATGCGCGTATTGCTTCTTCTTTACTTACTCTTGTTTTAGCTAGATTTTCTAAATGAATAACCATTGATTCACTGAAATGTTCCACCATAAATTGTCTATAGGCTGCTTTATATCTTTCCATAGCATCATGGCATGTAGTACAGAATGTTACAGAATTAAATGGATCATATCTGGTAGCCCAAATCTCTCTCTTATTCCAATGAGAACATGATAAGAATTGGCTAGTACCACAAAGCTGGCAACATCCATCTCTCTCTTTAATATATGCGGCAAATAGACTGTCTGCTTGTTGTAAAGACCACATATCTACCTTAATAGGTTTAGCAGACTTTAGTTTAGCCTTTGATTTTAAAGGCTTTTTTGTCTTTAAAGATATAGTATGCCCTTTCATAGCCTTATATGGGTTCTTCTTATTAGTTGCATTACTAAAAGAAGATAGAGCTGTCTTACGCTTCAATTGTGTCTGTTTCATACTAATATCCGGTGTTAATAGTAGCGCAGGCAATTGAGATGTCTTTTAAATCACTATTTGGGTTTAATGCAGAATATAAGCAGTTTATTTTACCCTCTGCATAACTTATTCTTTTTTCTAGAGCTATAACGTGAAAAGCCACAGCCATTAGGACTATGATTTCTAAAACTGCTATTGCGAAAATGTATCTTTTATTTTTTTCCATACTATTTTTATTAATGATTAATTTTCTTTAGGGCTTTTAGCGGATTTACTCCAGCGCTTTTTCCCTGCTTCGACAAAATGTTTTTTGCCATATTTTTTTAACGTGGCTTTTCCACCTTTCGATCCTACTTCTTTTGGACCAGCTTCTTTTTTAATACTCATGTTTATTATTATAGCAACCAGCAAGTAGCAAGTAAAGTATTTACAATCCACCGGATGTGGATAACTTTTATGTTAAAATATTTCTATGAAAATAAAGTTGGACGTATCTCCTTTGTCGGTTAATAAGGCCTGGCAAGGAAGACGTTTTAAAACAGATGATTACAAGCAATTTGAGAGAGATGTTTGTAAATTATTATCAGCTACATTTAAAGCTAAAAATCAAAAACAGGAGGTTTTTGTGCATTATGTATATCACATACATAACTATGGAAATACTGACACTGCTAATATGGAAAAATGTCTAACTGATATTCTAGTTAAGCGTGGCTATATTTTTGATGACCGCTATATACGCGCGATCTATCAAAGGAAAGAAAAGGTAGATTCTGTATCTAAAGAATGGATAGATATACATATTGTACCTTATGATGGGCAAGATATAGCTGGATTTAAAAGGGTTTTATAGAAAAATGGATAACTAGTGGATAAGTTCGGTTCCCGTTGGGGTACCCCAATGGGATATTTGGAACCAACAAAAAAAGACCACAGAGCGACTGGGTCTTTTTTATTCATATGAACACGCTGCTTGGATCAATAGTCCGCTTGGCGTTTTATGTTGTACATTCAATATAGTAGCACACTTACTTAATTTTGTAAACAAAAATACTCCACGCGGGGAGTATTTCTATCAGGGGTAGAAATGAATAACATACATTTATTATTAGAATCTTCTCATCTTTTTTTCCCAAAAGACATGACAATTTATTGTTTTATGTGCGCTCTTGAAAGAACAACCTGTCTTGCATACGCCCCTGATGTGGAGTTATTTCATTACCACATTTGCTGTTGCGCTACACAGGCAGATTTATTATAACATTAATTTCCAGAAACAATATTTTTTATTCTAGATTTTGTCATTGTTTTAGATCCAGACCATGCGCCCATTGCGGCTAATGATGATGCTAGACCTAATAAAACAATATCTCCGGCTAGTCCATATTTAAGTAAACCTATACAGATACCTAGAGTAATTGCTATGTATGGTTTATATTGTGATTTTACGCCAGTCTCACTTAGTATTGCTACTATAGCTATGACTGTAGAAACTATATATCCATCTATGATTATTTCCATAATTATAATTCTGCTTTTAATATTAAATTAATTCGACCTCTTGTTATTGGACCGACAAAGCCGGCTGGGGGATTTATGTTATTGTCTTTCTGGAATTTTATTACAGCATTAAGGGTTAATTTTCCAAAAGTATTTGTTTCATTTCCTACTGATCCTGGACCAGTATTAGCTATTGGCGCGCCATGAGTATTTAAGAATTGTTGTAGGTATTTAACATCTTTATCTACCATTCCAAAACGTAAATCTTTTAAGAAAGGCGGGATTTTATCAATTACAATTATATTAGACGATATACACCATGCTTCTGTAAAGTATGGACTCTGGGTATGAAAATGAAAATCAAAGTATCCATCTCTTGCCCAGTTTTTAGACCAACTATTTGGCCCTGTATCGAGTTGATCGTTTCTTAGACCATTATACTCATTAAGTACCATTAAATGGCCACCTTGCTCCTGTTTTGGCGCACGTAGGGGTAATAGATCCTTAGCTTGCCATGAGACATTACCATTTAGGGCTGTATACATGTTTTCACCTACTGCCATCCGGATTATTGGCAACTTGCCCGCTTCTATTTCTCTTGCTATTGATATTGGCTCTACGTTTACTTTGTAATATCCAGGTATTTTATGTTTAGCAGCGTTCTCTAAGATCTCTTGCGGGATTTTACCTTGATAGGTTATTTTAAAATGTTGGATAAATTCATCATAACTGCCATCTATTTTAAGATAGTATTGGCTTAATATAGCTTTTTCTGGAATACCATATTTATTACTAGCCTTTAACATAGTAAAAGCCGATGATCCCTCTAGTAGATTTTTATCTACCATTACCTTTCCTATTAGATATAACCATTCTTCACAAAGACGGATTCCATCTTTGAAATGATTTTCTGCGGACATTCTAGTAGCACATGCAGTACAGATACCTATTTGTCTCTGATTACAAAGATCATTAGTAGCTACATGATCTAGATCTACTTTACCTGTTGTATTAGGTAGAGTTCCAATAGTCTTATCGGCTACTACTGTTCGATAATCCTCTTGGGATATTTCAGCACCAAATGAGATTTTTTCTTCCATATGATTTTATTTTATCATTACTTTTAATATTTTGCTTTTATTTGATCAAAAGTCCATTCTTTATTCTTGAATTTAGATATTGCTTCCTGTGCTTGTTTTTTATTTATTGAACCATCTCTTAGTTTTTTACCTAGATAGTTTTCTACTGGTGTATAACTAGCCCATTCTGCTGTAGGAACAAGTTTAAGATTCTTCTCATTATTACCACCTCCTAGCTCTAATGGAATTGTGTGGTCTAATTTCATTGTAGTTGTATTACCCCCGCGCTTTGTTTTAACCGCTTGGGATTCATCTTTACTCATACGCTCTACAATAATAGCTCCAGAATCCACACGGCGAATTTTTTGACCTGTGAATATACGGTTGAAAGCTGTAACCGGATCAGTTCCAATAGCCTTTGCATATGTAACTACTGTATTTACTACACCTAATTTAGAAACCTCTTGGTTGTCTTCATAGATTGGCTTATCTTCTTTAACCATCTCTGCGATTTGGTCATAGACAGTATCGGTAATAATATCTTTATCCTGTAGATTTGTAGCGTAGGTATTCTTTTCTTCTTTAGTATCTAGCTTGTTTAGCTCTCCGTAGATATAGCGTGCGCGATCTCCATTCTCTACTCCAAGAGATTTCATTTTCTTTTCATCAGGAGTTAGTTTAGTAGATTGGCCATAGCTATAAACTTTTTCAGCTAGATCTGGGTTTTCTTCTTCTAATTTTGTGAAAGCGGCGTTAGCTTCTTCTTTAGATGTGTCTGCTAATTTCTTTAGTTCTTCGTATTTAGCTTGTACTACAAGACGCGCTGCTTTTTCATTGGCAGATTCGGCTTTAGTAGCTTGATCTATAGCACTAGTTGATTCAAGATACGGCTCTCTTAAAATCTTAGGAATTAAAGATTGCTTAATAGTTCTCATTCCAGGGATCTCTCCTTTTTCATTACGCTCTCCCATACTTCCTAGTAATTGAGAAATAGCACCAGCTAATCCGGTAGCCCATGATGCAAGACGCGGCACTGCGAATAGAGTTTGTGGATCTAGAGCTTGTAAGAAAGAGAATATATCGTTGTATGCTCTATATTCTAATTCTTCTATAAGATTTCGGTCTTTCTTATTCTTTAGATCACGGTACATATTACCAATGATAGCCACCATAAGAGCTGTTAGAGTAATAGCGCGGATTAGTTCGTGCGCTTCTTTAGCCTTAGCAGCAGTTTTAATTTCTCCATTCTTTAATAGTTTTGTTAGAGTAGTTATATTACTTAGAGTTTGAGTTAGAATTGGGACCGCCCAAGATTTATGTTGTCTAACTGCTGCACCAACAGATGTTTTACCCATAACAGAAGCTAATAGATCATCTGCGCGCCAGCGATTCATTTCATTTTTGATTTCAGCTAGTCTTTTTGTAGATACTTTTCCAGATTCAAATTCTTCTTTAGTTAGACTTCCTAGAAGATGGGTAAGATTAGCTTGACGAGCAGCTATGCCATAGAAAGCAAATATTGTTTCACCTAATTTACTACCAGCATCTTTAGATTGGTCTTTCATTTTAGTAAAGAATGTTTGACCTACAAAAGATTCATATTTCTTTATTAGTTCTTTACCCTGTTTTGTCTTTGAGCGGAATAATCCGAGAGCTTGTTTTTGCGCGCCAATGTTTATGAATGTTGCAGCCTGTTCTCCAACAAGAGACATAGCTTGCGCTGGCACACGGAAAGCAAGGTCAAGGAAACGGGTAAATGTTACCCCAGATCTTATTAGAATATCTAAAGTCCCACCTGGTTTAATTGGACCAAGTGCTGTAGGACGGCCTTTTTGTGTATTGATCCATTTCTTAACAAAGTTAAGTAGTGATTCATCTTTGATAAGTCCACCCTCTGTTGTCTCTGTAGGCGTTAGGGCGCGCGCTACGGCTTCCATTTTAGGGATATATCTATCTAGACCTTTCTTAACTTCAAACGTCTTCACGTAGCCCAGAAACGCTCCAGCGACATTTCTAGATGGAATTAGAGTTCCACTACGCTTCATAGAGTATTTAAAGAATTTCTCTAATGGTAGAACGTCTCCGGTTCTTTCATTAAGAATCTTAAATGTAGCTTCGTCCATCTTATTTACGTCCCATACTGTTTCTTTAAATGCGCGGGCAAATGCGCCAATAAATTGTTTAGGGGATTTCTTTGCACCATCTTTTAGCCATGCTTCCAAGAATGAACGTGGACGGTGTGTGTAATAGTTTTCACGTACACGATCAAGCATATCTAATTTAACTAGATAATCCCGCATTTCTGCATAGGTATCACGGATATAATGAGCTAGTTCTAATTCAGCCGGTGTCATTGCGGATGCGATCTTAGCCTTTACAGCTTCGTCTCCCTCCTCTAAATATGAAACAACTAGATCATCTGTAGGTACTAGACGGTCAATAAGACCACGCTTTCTAGATGCGCGAGCTTTCTTTGTTAATTCATTAGTTTTTTTCTCTATTTCTCTATAAGCCTTTTCTCCCTCTATCTTAATTTCGTATGCGTCAGCTACCAGGACTTCATAGAAAGGGTTTTGGCGCGCTAGAGATGTAGCAGATCTAAATTCATCAAGCCAGTCTGTAGAGATTTGTTTTGCCTGTTCTAGTGTTACTCCAGTTCTCTTAACTAAAACTTCTTCTAGAATTTGTCTTTGTGTCTTTACATGTGGCAAATCCGTGTTCTTCATTAGAGTTTCAATTTCTCTTTGACCTAAGAAAACATCTCCTTGCTCGAATGTACCTATGATTTCATTTAGTTTATTTAGTTCTTCTGTAGATAGATTATTTAGATCTTGGGATAGGCCCATAGCTAACTGTAGGTTTTCTACTCTATGTAGATCCTTTTCAGCTATTGTATATTCTACTTCGGCTATAGCTTGGACATGGCGCGCAATTTCTAGAGCTTTATCTTGGACCTTGTTTAATAGGTTATCAAATTCTGTATCAGTTAGTAGACGAATATCTGCGCCGCCTAGAATATCAGCCATCTCTCTATCAGTTAAATAGAAATGATCCCTAATGGCATTTATAGTTTGTTTGCGATCTAATCCTTTTTTGCGTAGTTCTGCCTTTACAGCTTCAATAACCTTTTTCTTTTCACCTAGGAATTTAGCTTGGCGTTCTTGCGCTTTTAGTTTACTTTGTGGGTTTACAAATTCATTTTTCTTGTTTACATAGTCGTTATAGTCTTTCTGTGCTTCATCTATGTTTCTGTAACCTAATTCATCTAGAATATCCTGGCCTTTTTTACCAAAGACAGTATCGGAACCTATACGTGGTAATTGACCGGTACTCTTTTGGACATATTTACTTAGAGCGCGGGCTTTATGGTTTAAGACTTCTTCTCTACGTGTTTTAGATTCAGCGCGAACATCAGCTACGAATTGATCTATCTTATCCTTGTTTTCAATCATAGATGCTATGTCTTTAACATCTGCTTTTGTAACAATTTGGTTAGCATAGTCTATTGGCTGGCCCTCACTTTCCATTTGGGCGATTTTAGCCAAAGCTAATTCATCCTTTTGGTCTACTATAAAATCTTTAACTTCTCTTTTAACTTGCGCTACTCTTTCCTTGTGTAGTTGTTTCTTATCCCAGAAATTAGCAAAAGCAGTACGTACTTCTTCTGTGTCTACGTTTCCGTTGTCATCTAAGTATTGTTGAAAATCACTAGAATCAAGTAGTGTATCTCCACGTGTAGCAAATTTACCTTTCCCTTTATTCTTTTCATTTCTTCCAAGTATTTCCGGTAGTATTCCCTCTTTCTTATTAGCAAATTTAGTTAGGCTATTTAGTGGATCATATTTTAGAGCTTCATTCTCTAGTTCTAGTTGAGTTATTTCTTGTTGTAATTCTGGACTAAGCTCTACTTCATTATTTCCTACTTGAATCTTTTTAAATTTAACAGGTGTAGCTCCTGTACGCTTTTCTGCATGCGCTAGTGTTGCGCGTAGATCTGCCATTTTATCTCCGGTATCAAAGAATGGATGCTTTTCCATAGGTAGGCCATCTTCGTCTTCATTCTTTTCTCTAAATGCTACTACTGGCGCGTCAGCCATGGATGGGTCTATTTCTACTTCATACCAAGTTACCCCCATATCATCTGTAATAGGTTTTGCGTCATAGTTATTTTTTAGGTATCGGCCTAGATCTTTTTCATAGAAACGGTATATAGGGTTATTTGTGTCTACCTTTCCTGAGATGTCGAAGGTTTCTGCCCTACTATGATTACCAAAATCTTTTGCAATTTCTTCTGGTGTGTAGGCTTCCCATCTGATTCCCAAATTATTTTGGGTTAAATCTTTCGGCACTGCCTTAAACTTTCCATCTCCGAGGACATTGGTGATTATCCAGTCAGAACCAGCTTGTTGCACTGTTTCGCCAGTTTTCAAGTCGCCAATTTCTAGTTTATCACTAACCCTCTTACCATCTAGTTCGTAGATTCTTCTCCAGTTTGGAGTTTCTCCCAACCCCTCTACTTTCATAGCTGTTTCACCTGTAGGGAATTGGACATAAGATTTACCGTCTTGTGCTGCTTTCTTTATTTCTTCTCGGACCATGCGGAAGTGGGCAGTGGGGTCGTTGTATTGAGAAAGTTTAGCTACTTCTGTTTTTCTATTAGCTATTTTAGATTTGTCATAAATCGCGCCGCCTTGTGGAACATTACCTAATTGCCCTGGAATAATTTTATTTTCAGATGGTATTGATAATTCATTTTCTAAATTGCCTTTCTGGTATAGATCACTTTGGACTTCTATTACTCTACGAGTAGTATCATCTGCCATGTCTTCTATGCGGGTATGGCCGAAATAGTTAGGAGCATCTCCACCATAATGGATTGATCCAGCGCTAGTTGGAATTGGACTTTCGTAGACATGTTCTTGGTATTCATAAACTTCACCACGTAGATCAGCAGTTAATGTTGTATTCTCATGGCGTGGCTCTCCCATTGGCCCCTCTGTAACATCTACCATTTCTAATGGTAGTAATTCTGCTGTAACTTTATCAGCAAAATCTTTAACATTTACTATTTTACCCTCTGTTTCTAAGACGTTTCGTAGTATGTCTTTCTCTTGTTGTTTTAGATCACTAGCGTTAGTTAGATCTTGGATAAATTGTTTAGATACAGTAGTGCGGCCTTTTAGTTTCTCTAGAGTTTTTAGGGTTAGATCTAGCTCACCTGTGTATAGTAGGTTTTGTGTAGAGCGCTCTCCATATTTTAGGTTATTGTCTTGGACATCATTTACATATGAATTAATCATTGTATTATTGGTCTCAATATCTGGCGCGTTTTCTGCGATCATTGCTACGTGTTCTTGTACCGCTTCTGTGTCTTCTGCCTTTAGGGTAATAGAAGAATAGCCACGCTTATCTAATTCGTTGTTAATTATATCTATTTGGCGGTCAATATTTAGAGAACGGTCTATAAAAGTATCTAGAGAAATATTAGAATTAAACTTTAGGCCAATGAAATTTATAATATCATTAGCTACGTCTTCGTTACTATTCTTAACTATATTTTCTTTAATCTTGTTTATAGTTCTATTCCAGTAGTTTTTGTATGGGTTATTAGTATTTTCCCATGCTTGCTTTACTGTCTCTGGGGTTTGTTTTAAGTTTTGGTAGAAATCTGCGCGAGATTCTGGAGATAACTTTAAATACCATGAATGGCCCGCAAGCTCATGGTTAATAATTGCTCCGGATTCATATAGATCCGTAGACATTTCATCTGGGTTTAGGTATATGGTATCTTCTGTAAAAGCAGATACATATGATCGATCATTATAGCTATCTGTAACTATAACATAAGTTACTCCGCCTTGTGTGGATGTTTGTTCTATTTTGTCTACAAGTTGATTTGAAAAACCTAAATTACGTAGAAGAAATGGGGTATCTTCTGTTATTCTTGTTCGCTTTCCTCCTGTGAGTTGTTCGTGCTGTCCAACCAGTAGTTTATTGCGCTCTCCATCTTCTCTGGCGTATTTGGAAATCCGTTCGGTCGCTGCCACACTATCCCAACGCTGGCTTGGGACCATGCTTCTTGGACTTCTTCCACTTGAAGACTTCTCTCTTTGGCTACTTTCTGGTAAACCTGCGCTTCCTGTTCTTGTGTTAGATATGTTTCCATATGCTTTATTATCTTTATTTTCTTGTAATGTGTCAATACCGTGGGCTTTGTTATAAATTTCTTTTAATTGAGATTTAGTTTTGAAAACTTTATTATTAAATATTTTAATCTCTCCCTCTTCAAGTCCTACTTTACTAATAACTGACATATCAATACCGTCAAACCCCTCCTTTTTTGCCCAATTAAATAATAATTCTGTACTTACTTCATCTTCAAATGAGGGTGCGTTTGCTGAACCATTTGGATTTATATCATTGTAATCATTAATTAGTTTTTGTGGTATATCTTTTCTTGTAGCTATTTTGGCATTTTTATCAATATAGTATTCGCCAATAGTTGTTTTTTTACCAGTAGTTGCATCTGCATCCTGTTTAAAACTTTCAGCTATCTCTTTTTTTGTTGTCATTGGTATACCCCATTCAGAATCTCTAACTTCTTCACTAAGAACTATTCCACCCCTATAAATAGGCTCTCCTTGTCCTTTTATAAATTCCTCTGGTGTATTATATTTTTTAGCTTCTACTTCTAATTCACTGCTAATTTCTGTTTTATTAGCAGTAGATTCGCGTAGGTTAGTACCCTTAAATGTAGTCTCTTGGGCGATTCTTTGAATATTGGCAGTAGTATTTTTAGTAAATTGCTTACCTAGTTTCTTGTCTTGTTCTATGTGTTGGTCTACAACATTAATAACTTGATCCTCTGGAACTTGGAAAATAGTAGACAAAACTTTTACAGTCTGGTCTTTGGTTGCGCCGGATTTAGCACTGTCTTCGATAAGAGTACGCAATTTCTTTTGATCTTTTGATTCAAAGTTTATTGCGCCGGCTGTACCAAATAATGCAGCAATAGGTAGGGTTAATAGAGCTGTTTCTGTTAGCCCCTCATCTAATGGTTTACCAGTTGTCGCGTTACTAATTACTTGTTGGCTAACTTCTTGGCCTGTTTCAAATAATGTTGTAGTTAAGAATTTTTTAATACCATTTTTAAATCCTGGCTTTGTTACTTCAAAAAATCCACCTAACTTATCTGTAAAATAGTTTAAAACTAGGTTAGCCCCAAAAGATTTTAGGGATTTTTGCTGCGCTTGTTCTTCTGTATCACCAGCTTTAATAAGGGTTTTATAGTCTTCGTGGGCGTTTTGTAGAGATTCAAGTCCTGACATTGATAGGTTAGCTAGAAAAGCTGGGGCCTTTGCTAATTTACCTGCTATACCGCCGGCTAGATATGGAACTGTAGAACCTATACCAGTAGCTAGATTATTAAGATAAGACTTATCTTCTGGCTTCATAGTATCTACCCTTGCGGCAATTTCATTGAAACGCGCGTCTAGATCAATGGGAGTAGGCGGAGTATATGGGTTGTTAACATCTTTAGGTATTTTACTATTTATTAGATTTATACCTTGTTGGAATCCACCAAGAGTAGAACCTATTGTGTTTATTTCACCACCAAAAATATTATTACCTAATTCAGTAATTGTTTTTGCAAAATGAGATTGTTTTACTTTCTGGCCTAATTTAGTTTTTTCTAAAAGAGAAGTTATAGTAGGAGCCAATGGACCAAGCGCTGTTAAAGCAGTATTTTTAAGGGCTTTTGTTGCTGTTGTAACAGCAGTTGGTAATGAACTAACTGCGGAATCTACAGTAGATGGTGTGTTCCAAAAAGAACTACTGTCTTTTGTTGGAGTTGTTTTTTGTGCTTGATCCCAAAAGCCCCCAGTTTCCTTGGGAGCTATTGAATTATTTTCTTCTGTGCCTGTGTCCCAAATTCCCATATATATATTTATTTAAAATAGAGGTGCTTTAGTAGTGGTTTTGCCGCCTTTCTTTGTGCTACGTAGGTATTGCGGTAGTGTTGTATTTTCTGGATTAACCCAATTATTAGGCGGGAATTTAGTTAAGAAATCTTTTTTAGTACCAGGGTATGTGTTATATGCTTCTTGATATACGTCTGGATCTACATAACCATCTGGCCCTTTAGACGCATTAAGTTTTGATTCTCCGGCTTTAATCATAGAGTTATTTACTGTTGTCTTAGATGCGGTAGGGCTAACTTTTTTATTAAGTGTAGCTTGTTTTGTTGCTAGAGTAACACCGGCTGTGTCTCTTTTAGCTTTTTCATCTGCAAGAGCTTGTACTAAAGTAGTTACAGGGATCTTATATTTCTTTGCTACTGCTTGGATAAATTGTTCTTTGTCTATATCTTCTAAAGTATTTAGACTGTCATAAATTTCATGCGCCTGAATTTCTGCGTTCTTTTGTGTAGCTGTTAATGTTTCATTAAGAGCTTTTAATTCATTAACTTGGTTATTCTTTAGAGTTTTTATGTAGTCCATCTTCTCTTTTAATAGAGAGAAATTCTTTTCTGTGCGCGCTTGATCTGCTTCTGCTAGAGCTGTAGCCATTTGAGAATCTAGCTCGGCTAGTTTGTCATGGTGCGCTAATTCTGCTTCTTGAATATGTCCAGCTAAAAGATCTGGAGTTGCTTGCGCAGCATTAGTTTGAATACCTAAAAGTTGTAAACCACCTTTATAACTTTGGAAGTTCTTTTCTAGGGAATTACTTTGTCTTTGTTTATTTGCTTGGATATTCTTAATAAGAATCTGGGCGGATTTATCGGAAGATGCTGCTAAACCACTTAGTGCTGCAATATATGGATCAGTTGTACTATTTATATCTGGGTTTGCTGCTTTTGTATTATCTACTGTCTTTTCTGTATTTGGATCTGGGTTTGCACCAGTTAAACCAAAACGATTAAGCATTAGATCCAGACCAGCGGAATTTTTAGCAAAGTTAGAACGTGAAGTAGATGAAGTAGCTACAAGGTTATTAGCTCCTTGTAGTTTACTTAGTAGTGCAGTATTTTGTTCCGCTGTACCCATATAGTCTCCGGCTTTACCTAAGCCTTGTGATTCATACATTGGCGCGCGTTCTGCCACACTTGGAAGTGGTTTGTTTTGTTTTGAATAGTAACCTGCTAATGTGTTTTCCATATATTATTAATTAGCTAAAAATGCTTGGAGTAATGTGTATCTATTAGAACTTGCAAATCCTAAAGTCCATGAACCTCCAGATCTTATAACTATTGGTACTGCGGCGTTAGAATATAAGTTTTGTTGCTCATACATTGTATTAACAGTCTCTCCGAATAGTGCAGCAATTTTAGCAGCACCGGCCGTAGCCGCAGTATTTGGACCACTTTCTCCTACAATTAAATTATTATACCCACCACCTACAGACGTAGCTCTTATATTAGTATATAGTTTACCAACTTTTTCAGCTGTAAAACTAATCGCAGAAAAAGCACCTGCGGTCGGATCATTAACAGTTACCGTAACTATTTGACTAGCAGAATTAGGTAGCTGGGTTATACTATATTGTTTAAATGCAGTTGGTGTTGACATGATGATTTTAAATTATTATTAACATTCAGCTTCCCACATCATACCTACTATTCCAGTTGGACTATTTGTTTTAGTCCAAGTAATAATAATATTAGTTGCGTCAAAAGTAACCACCCCTGTTTGAAATTCTGTTTGGTTTCCTGATGTTGGACCATAAAGAATAATATCTGTTCCAGACATATCTCTATTAGCACCATTGATAAATGCGCGACCTACTACAGAAGAAGTAGTACCGTTGTAGGCTAGAACAGCTTGGTATAAATTTGTTCCACTTGCTCCTATAGCTGGAGCCATAAAAGTAATTTTTATCTTTTTTGGAATAGCACTTAACCCATGAGGAATATTTTGTACAACAGATGCAGCGGAAGTATCTTTAGTAGTAACACCATTTGTATATTCTCCTAACACATTTCCGCCACCAGATTCTACAGCATAATTAACTACCCAAATACCATTAGCTACTGTACCAGTTGTAGTTATATCAAATGTTGTACTAGTTACATTACTTATTGCAGCGCTAGAAGATACCCCAGCAGATGTTCCATACGCCATAACAGAAGAAGCATCTGAAAATGGATATTGACCTGCGGTTGGTGATACAGCCATATTCACTACACTTTGTCCATTTGCATCATAAAATCCATTACCGTTTAAAATACCTTGTTGACCGGTACCATTATTTACATACGATATGGAGTTTATAATTATTCTAGATGGTATAGCTCCTAGATTATGAGTAATAGTTGTAACAGTAGTATTAGTCATTGGAACAGTGTCTACCCCATTTGCAAAAACAGCACTTGCTCCAGTACTAATAGGAGTAGCTTGATTTTCTATACCTCTCCAGTTATTCCAAAATACAAGTTTTGTAGATGCGTCAATAACACGTGCAAGAGGTTGTGATACTGTACCAGCTGTTGTTGGTTCTGTAAGAGATAGAGCGCCGGCTGTTGTTTCATCTAGCCATAAATTATCACCTGCTACTGCGCCACCTGGTAATGCTGTTAGATTAAAGAATCCGCCAGTACCTATAACAAATTCATTTGCATTGGTTACAGATACTACAAATCCTACAACATCTGCGTTAGCTGGAGTGTCTGCCTGGGCTGTAGTATATTCGCCGTCTGTACCATTTGATCTAAGTACATCATCCGTACTAAATCCATGGGCAGTTTGAGTAACTGTTTCTTGAAGCGCATTTCCGGTTCCAGTCCCTCCACCTGGAATATCTATTTCTACATGACCTGGAGATGTTTGAGTAACTGTTACGCCTGCACCTACGAAATCCATATTTGTAACATTAGTATCTACTGCTACTCCCTCGTCTTCTACTGTAATAGGACTTGATACTGGAGTTGGACTAGTTATACCCTTAATTTCTACAGCCACTAATGCCCATGGAGTATTTTGAGTAATAGCCCAAGACATTGTTACGTTATCAGGAGCAGATCCAGATAATTCATATGATCCACCACCTTGACGTGTATCAGTATTAGCAGTACGATGCCAGTTTTCAGATTGGCCTGCGCCTTTTGTATAAAGAATAGGGGTCTGTGCGGTACTAAGACCATCTACAATGATTGAATTATCATATGTGGTAGCAAGTACTAAACTAGGTGTAAGACTTGTTCCTGTGCCAGTTTGGACAGTTCCAGTACTTGTTGTTTGGTCTACACCAACCCAGCTTTGCGCGCCGGCAGAACAGTATGAATTAGCAGAAAATGTAACAACGATAGCATTTGTTCCTACTGCTGGGGCTACTATTTTCCATATTTCAGTACGAACAGTACCAGTAGATGCGGTTGCAGTTGGGACCAAAGTCATAGCTACGCCGTTATAAGTAATACCTGTAACAGTTTTACCAGCTTCCATTGAGACTTCTACTGTAAGAAGACGATTAACCCCACTACATGTATGGTTCCATGTCAATGTTGGGACTTGTGTGCTTCCACTAGTTGCATCCGATTCGTCATCTAAACCTGGCGGGGTTGTTCCACCTACACCAGCAATTGTAATTATTGCTTTAGCTGGATCAGTTCCATCTACTGCTACAGATACTCCACCCCCTTGGAAATCAAGGGTACTAGCTGGATTAACTATATCTACAGATTCATCTTGGACTACGATTGGAGCAGAAACAATAGAACCAATATGACATCTTTGTAGTCTGCGGTTTTCGTAATCACTGTTATTAGAAATTATTACTTCACTGTTTGCATCGTGGTCAGAAAGAAGATCTGCGTCATGGGCATTTGGAGTATGAAATTGACGGCCGCGATTTGTTAGGGCTACGAAATCTAATTCTACTATTCCACTAGGTAATACTGTCCACACTGCACAACGAGCATTTTCTTCAAAGTTTTGGCTTTGATCTGTTTTAGCTTTACCTTGATCAAATACAAAGTTTAAATATCCGCCACATGATCCAAGATCTTCGTACTGAATTGGAGTACCATCTGGATAATTGAAAGATTTTAGGTACGCTTTAGTATCACCGGCTTTAAATGCGCGGGCTAGATAGAATGTTTGCGCTTGAATTGTAGAGTTACAGTCTGTACAAGAATCTCCTGTTACTACTGGCGGAGTTATTGGATCTGGAATGTAGTAGTACACATTAACTAGTACACAGTCTAGAGAAATATTACCATTTGCTATCATTTGTAGCTTTAGGTTATTTATTTGATCTGGTGTCCATGATGTTGCGAAAAGGTATGTTGAACTACCTAATACATATTCTGCATTTGTTTCTGTAAGGCCAGTAAAAGGTGTTACATATGGATAAAATAGATCTGTTCCAGAAGTATTATCTACAGCATAAGGCGTTAAAGTTATTACAGGGCTTGTTTGTGCGCCACGATACCCAATAACTTTCATTTCAATACCAGTTATAACTGCATCTTGTGGAAGATTGAAGTTATAATTTCCTAAAATAAAGTCCGATGCGGTGTTATTTGGGTTAGAGACTGCAACATCTCCATCCACTAATAGCGCGTTATTGGGATTAGACCATTCATTACCAGTAGTTTGACCATTGGAAATTATGGAAGTTGGTAATTTGTAGCCTGTTGTTGTGATAGTACTCA
Source organism: uncultured Candidatus Saccharibacteria bacterium (assembly GCA_964368775.1). Taxonomy (GTDB): domain Bacteria; phylum Patescibacteriota; class Minisyncoccia; order Phycocordibacterales; family UBA9973; genus 2-01-FULL-33-17. The sequence continues at coordinate 29,547 of CAYJCX010000002.1, forward strand.
TATGTATTTATATTCTACTAATAATTTCTTGATTCGTAAACTGGTTATTACCCTCATCGGAATAAATCATATTTAATCCTAGTGAAAGAATTGAATATGAATGGGTAGCTGCTCTACATTCCACTCCTAATGCTGCAAAATAGTACTTTAAGATTGGATCATAGCGTTTATATATTTCATTAAAATGCGGATTTGAATTAAATTCGTCATTTCCGAAACCATGCGAGCCAAAATATCCCTCACCAAATGGAGCAGTTGAAGCTCTTATACACGGGACCGGTTTAATTTCATGGGTAAATATTCCAGAACATCCATTAATACCTAATAGGACTACTGCTATAAGCGGTGGTATTCCCTCTACATATCCCTCTACGAAAGACATATTAGAGTTCTTTTTGCGCCATCTATCTCCATAAGAGTTATAAGAAGTATAGATTTTTACAGTGTAATCATCTCCGTTATCCCCATCTGTTCCACTAAATAGATTTAATGTTTGATCTCTTTGGGATGAATGACTGATTAAAGTATTGTTATATGTAGATAAAATAGCATTTTCTGGAATTAGTTGCGGTGGTTGCCAGTAGTTGTTTTGTGGGTGGTTGTCATAACAAAGCATATAGCCCTCGTTTGGACTAGTTATATTAAGAGTTTTATCAAAATATTTCATAGAGCCATTTTCAAAACCTAATGCTGCAAAATCATTAGCAATTGGCTGGGAAAGGTTTGTAGTCTGCGGTAATTGCAAGAATTGCTTGCGGCCAATCATGTCTAACTGTTTATTTTCTGTAACATAAATTAGAGTATCATCAAGATAATCCATCATATATGGCCATATTACTTTAGAAGAAGATGGCTGTTTTAATGGAGTTAATGTTACTGTTTCACTTTGTAGATCCGCAGATAGTACCGTTTCTACATATGACCAATACCCATAACTTGTATTTACATACATTTCTTTTTCTTGTGGAGCCATTGCCCAAAAGTTAGATGGCAATTGGTAAACATAACCTTGACCCGGCTTTCGTGGAGTTAGATCGTAATAGAAATTATGCCACGCTTCTGTTATAGCTTGGTTTACTGTTATATCCCAATAGTCTCCTACTGTATGCCCTGTCTTTGACACAAAGGTTATAGATAGCCCGCTTCCTAATGATTGTGATGATCCAGTTATTGCTACACCTGTAGCTACTGGAGTAGCACCATCTATTTGATATTGAAAAGTATCTGCGCCGCCTGTGTTAAAAACAAGTGTAAAAGTATCTCCTACATCATGCCCAAAGAATCGAGCAAAGGTTATTACTATTCCATCCGGTAGATTAACTGGACCACCAGAAAACATACCATTAACAGTTAGAGATCCATATGTACTAGTTGTACTAACAATAGTTCCGTTTTTTGTAGCTGTAAACCAGCTTTGTGCTGATACTGAAACACTACTTGCTGTAGTAGCAGTATTTAATCCTGTAACTGTTTCTCCAGCTTGGAATCCAGTAGTAGTAACCATTCTTAAACCTAAGATAATTCCTCCACCAAAAGAAACAACAGATACAATAATAGCTTCTGCTAGACTTGTAGATCCTTTTAGCACTTCACCAACACCCCATCCGGTAACTGCACCTACTGAAACAGTAAAATCGCCTACTATTGTTATTTTATATTCGTTAGTTACGCCGAGAGTTCCGGAATATCCAGAAGTAGTCCATACTCCGTCATTTGATCCAGAACCATTAAAAGTCTGATTATTTTGATTTGGATTAACTGAATCAATAGTTACTCTATAGACATGAGATCCTGTACCTGTATAACTAGAATTATCTACTATTAGATCATTTAATAATGCCTGACTATTTGTAATAGCTTGGGTAGATGGTCTATTAAAGTTATTGGCCATATATAACTGGCGAGAGTTCCAGTTACCATAAAACATGTAGTTCTTATTCTGTCTACATACATCAAATGCAATAGTTGTTGCGTCTGTTTCTATTTGTGCAAAAGCTACATCGTTTACTGATATGCCAGCAGTAGAAACTAGATTTAAAACATTAGTAGCCCATCCACTTGAAATTATATAAATAACCCCATTAACAATTATATTCCCAGATCCACCTAAAGCTGGATCTACAAAACCTAAAGATGCCCATGTTGTAGATGGGTTTATAGTTAGAGTTGTAGCAGTTACTCCAGTTATATTAGCAATACCACCAGTCCAAGAGAATATCTCTGCATTACCATTTACCCATATTAGACGTGGCAATTTAAGACTATTAGCTGGATTTAAGTTTGTATCGAACCAGTCATCCATATAATATCTTGCGCGCATACCAAGTTTACCCACTCCAGGGGTTAATGGATTTGTATTTTGGGTTATTTGATACCACTGTGGTAAACCTGTAACTGGATTAGGGTATAGGACTTCTATAATATCTTTTAGATTAGCGTCATCACTTTGAATTACACGCACTTCTACAATAGTGCCGCCCATGGTTGTAAATCTTTCTTTATGACCTATGATTGGCCAGTTTTCATTAGATGTAGATGCACGCCCAAGTAAAGTAGAACCTAAACGCGGGACCACTTTATCTAAGTTAGGAATGAAACAGTTTTGAGATGGATATGTTAGCGCATTAACCGGAAGCATTGTTGGATCAGTATTGCGGAAATACCCTATTGGTTTTTCAAAGGGTGTTACCGGTCGATCAATATTTAATGCTGGTGCTTGTATTGGTGTAGACATAATTATTGTCCGTTATTATGTGGATGATTTGTATTGTCTCCGTCTCCGTAGCCATATACGTCTAGAGATTCTTCACTGTACCCATCGTACATATTCCCCTCGATATATGAGTATTCGGATGGTTCTATATTTTCGTCTGTGTGGTTATAACTATATTCTTCGTATAGTCCTTTTAGTTCGTCTTCAATATCTGTAATATCACTTTTTGCGCCGGCATTATTACCATATATATCTTTTTGGACCACTAGAGCTGTTTCTAGCATTAAGATTTGGTATGTATCTTCTTCAAGCGGGAGAATATCACTATTTCTAGTAGTTCTTTGTTTCCATGCGCGAGTTACTGGATCAATTAAGCACCATGCAGTATTGTATTTTAATTCATAAACTTCACCTTTGCGGGCGATTATTGAATCCATATTACAGTTTGGAATTGGATCTCCGGTTGTTGTAAAGTCTAGACGTACATATGTAATAGCCTTTGGGTTTGGAGTACCTACAGTATTTAGGTTATTTAGCATGTACTTTAATAAGTTCCAGCCAGTTACAAACATATTATTATCATGCGGCTGGTTTACAGTTGCATAATATATGTCGTTAGTTAAATTACTTGAATCGGAACCTAGAGTTAGCTTTACAGATGTTAGATATATTGGATCTGGAATACTAATCCATGCGAAAGCTGCGCCAGTATTTAAATAGTCGTGTAGATCTACTGAATCCATTGTAAAGTTTTCAATAAATCCGGATGTAGAAGAATTATTTATATCAAAAGCTAGTGAAGCGGCCCTAGTAACGTGGTTAAGTTCATCGAGACGAAGATTGACCACATTCCCGCCCACATTCCAAGTACCATTAGCAGTAAGAGAATTACTTTGATTAATGATGGTCGATTCATGGTCTTTTAGTCCTTTAGGGTGGGATATTTTTGCATACTTTACCCCATTTTCATTAGTAATAGAGATAACATTACGAGAACGTCTGCGGTTTTGATCGAAACGTCTGTCATAAACTAGCTCTAATGGGCGCATCATGGTGTCCACATTGCGATAAGATGACAGTTTCTTAATATCTATTATGTTATCGTATTTCAAGTCTTCTGGGACCGCGTAGCGCTCTACGTGAGGGTATAGAGCTTGTTCTAGATACCCTGTACGCTTTAATTCAGGAGCGCGGATCTTGCCGATCATTTTACGTCTTCCCTCATCTAGAGCAATATCCACTGGATTTGGGACATCCCCTCCATGGATTTTGCGTTTTACGTCTTGAATTAAATCGTATACAGTGTATGTTGACATATTACTTTTTACTACGTTCTATTAATGTCGCTATGTCTAAACCCTGCGTACGCTGGATTTCTACAACAGTTGATAAGGTCTTTTTAATTTCTCCTACATCCGCTTTAATATCTGGAATTTCATGTAATGCGTGATTAGTTGCAAACTTTCTATTCTGTTCTGCTAAAGTTATATTTTGTTTATGCAATTCCTGCATTATTTCCAAATGACTTTTTTCTAGCTCTGGGTATTTTTTTTCTTGGGTTCCACGAATTGTGGTTACTACTTTAAATATATTTTTTACGCCAAATTCTCGTAAAAAAAGATATATGACTAATAAGATTATTATTGCCCAAGCCGGATTTTCAATTATAAATGTTAATACTTTCTCCATAAATTATAATGTTTCTAAATATCTAAGGCCCTTAACTGCTAAAGTTCTTGTTCCATAATGGAAAGTAGCACCGGATTCTTTTACACGTAATCTTATTGTGGTAGGTTCATTCCATACAGCACTAGGATCCACAATACTAGATACCACGGGCGTTTCTTGTCCATAGGTTATAGTACAATCTGTCGCGTCTACTACGATACTAAATGTATTCCATTTACCTAATGTATTAACAATAATATCTGAATCAGTTGTGGTTATTATATTATCTGTAACATTGGCATCGAGTAAATATACATCAGAAGCATTTTCACCTAAGCCGAGACTTGTAATAACTAATCCGCCTGAATCTAGCACCTCTATTATTCCACCCGCTTCATATGATCCGTCTTGCGGGCCATAGTAATCACACCAATTAATATCCCCAAATACTTCCCATTGAGTTAATGCTGGATCATAAACTGGGGTTATATCTAAATCTACATATCTATTTGCACCGATATTACTACCTGCGTCTAATTCTAGAGAAATATCTGGATCATATGAATCATAACTTTGTATACCACTTTGAGCGTTCCATGTAGATGTTGTAGGGTTACTTAATGTAATATTCCCAGTTGTAGTTAAAATGGAATTAAATGTAACACTACCTAATTGATCTTCGCCTACTGTTGGGGGGTATGTAGGGGGCGCAATTTGAACTGTTAAAATATCAATAGTATCGATTCCTGTAACTGTCCAATGATGTAGTGCGCTGTGTACTGATTCATCTCCATTAACTACATTATAAGTTGTATTATCTACTTTAGACATTCTCATAGAGAAACCATTACCAGATGATTCTTCCCCACATACTTCAATAGCTTCTGATGTTACTCTGTCTGTACCAAATTGTAAAATAGGTAGACCAATAGTATGGTACATATTGAAATAATTAGTCTGTTTTGCTTTCCAGTTTTCACCGTTATAAATTAAAATAACTAAATCTTCTACTACTTGTATATCATTAAATGTATTAGTGTTTACAATATTTCCTCTTTCAAAATATCTTGGATCAGGAAATGCACCTGAATAACCTAAGAATCCAGCAAAATCTCCAGCGCGAGAATCCGGTCTATAAGTAGACCACACTAAATTACCTGTATTTACGTCATAACCCTGCAAATGCCATAACGATGTAGTCGTAATTTCTTTGTTTTTTAATACAACTATCCCTGAATCTGTTATCCCAATAAAAGATGTATTCCCAGCATCAATTAAACAATCGTCTGCTGTAATAGGTTGTAATGTACAGACTGTAGTCCAAGAAGCAGCATATATAGGATCTCCGCCACCAGTAAAACCTGTAATTTCTTTTTTACGTATTATAGGTTGTTGCCCTACTGCGTAAGATGCAGAAAAAATATTCCAAATTGTAAAATCTTTATCTAAATAATTACCAAAATATAGTCCAGGTTCGTTTATTGTTACACCAGTATCTCTTAGGGTTCCAGTAGATTCTAATTCATAAACATAAGTGTCTGCTGGAGCTACACCTTGCTCTTCTAGAGTTGCATAAGTTCTACCATTAGATAATGTTGAACACCATTTAAATAGTCCATAACCTTGGGAAAAGAAGCCAGCAGGAATTTGAGCAGTCCAGTTAGCAGTCATTTGCTGTGTAGTCATATCAAATTCTATAGCGGTTGCAAAACCTCTATTAGCATCATTTAGATCAATACTGACACCATACAAAGCACCAAACATTTGTACTGTTTTTAGAAAAGTTAAAGAAGAATCAAAGACTTGCATGCGCACACTCCCAACATCTCCTACATATAAACGAGAGCTAGAATCATATGCTATATAGCATTGGTTTAAACCTTTTATTTGACCAGTAGAATTATCTGTAAAACTAAATCTATCGTTTGCAGCAGTAGAATCTACTGCATAACCACCTACTTGCCCAAGTTCTGCAAAATGGTTAGTACTTGGAGTACCGGCTGAAATATTCCAGAACCATACTTGTTGGTTTGATCCAGCACAAATAACTGCAAGTGTATTTGTTGCATTATCTATAGCCAAAGTTTGTTTATCTGTTGGGAAATCTGCAATTAAAAGAGATCCAGAAGATAATGCTCCTAAAGCACCAATAGTTCCTTTAACCATTTGGTTTACACCTTGTAAAAACCATACACGTCCACCGTTAGAAGAATCATACGCGAGTTTTCTTGGGTTTGTAAAACCTGATGAAGTTGAAAGTAATGCACCAGTAGTTGCATCATAACAATAGATATTACCTGTAGTTCCACGAGCAACCCAAAGGTATGATGCGTTACAGCACATACCTGTAATTTCATTTGTAGGATCATTTAAAACTACATCGATAGCATTTGGGTAAGTTTTACCTAAACCACATTTTTCAGAAACACCAGAAGAAAATGGATAATTTGTATCATTTGATACATATGTTCCAAAAACCCAAGATTGCCCTAATGTATTAGGACTATAAGCTGCATATGGATCATTTCCACCCCAAAATGTAACTGTACCGTTAGTACACACATACTCTGTACTTAAATCTGTATCATTTGGATTACCTCTATTTGGATCAGTTGCATATGGTAAAACATCATAGCAAGTTTGTGTATCTGCAAGAATATCAGAAGTCAAAAGTTTAAAACCTGCACGTGCGCCACCCTCGTTAAAAGATTCCCCAATATAAACATTATCTCCAGAGATAGCTGCATTTACGAACCATGAATATGAATTAAAGACTGTTGCACCATGGTTAAATTGTGATGTATTACCCAAAGTCTCCCATGTAGCAGCCATATTATGAGTTAATACTTTAGCTTCATAGTCATTAGTTGCGATTATATCGTTTCCTAAATCATCTAAACCATCCCAATATACATAATGTAGGCCAGCAGATTGATATTCATTAAACCAAATAGTCCTTAAAAGTGTTTTAGGTTCTGGATCACTTTTTCTAAAAATACCTACTGTTGTGTAAGCTGGTGCAGCTAAAGTATAACTACCAGTTATAACTGGAGCTGATCCGGATCCACCTTTTCTCCATGGGGTTCTCATAACTATTGGTAAAGATAACTAATAATAACTATCCCATCGCCACCGGCTGCACCAGGCTGTGCGCCACTTGAATCACCGCCACCACCGCCGCCGCCTTGGTTTGCACCGCCAGCAGTAGCAGGAGTGATAGTACCTGGAGAAGCTCCAGCTCCATCGCCGCCGCCGCCGTTTCCGCCTGTTCCACCAGGAGCTATGAAAGCGTTATTTTCACTACCACCACCGCCGCCGCCGAAATCACCAGAAAATCCATTAATAGTACAAGTTATTCCAGCGCCACCGTTTCCTGGAACATTACCAACTGCATTAAATCCTGTTTGGCCTGATCCACCACCGCCACCGGCTGCAAAAGTACCGCTAGAAACTGAATTCCCACCATTAAATTGAGCGCCAGTCCCTCCACTAACACCGGAAAAGTCAGGACCGCCACCGCCACCATTACCGCCACTAAGACCAGCAGTACCGAAAGTACCACCTCCGCCGCCGCCTGTAGCTGTAATAGTATCAAAAATTGAATCTCCACCAGTACCGCCGTTTGATCCACCAGTACCGTCACCAGCTGTACCACCAACACCAACGGTAATTGTATAAGATGTAGCAGTCAATACATGCCCGCCAGCAGTTAATGTTTCACCGCCACCGCCACCACCGCCGCCGCCACCGCCACCGCCGCCCACTACGATATACTCACAAGTATCGTCTGTTCCTACTTGGGCTACGTTAAAAAATCCATTACCAACGAATGTATGGACTTTGTAATTCCCAGATGTCGAAATAGAACCACCTGTAGCTATTGTAAAGATAGTTCCTCCTCCGCCAGTATTAACATGAATACTTTTTCTTGCCATATATTATGTAGTTCTAGTTGTTTTTAGAGATGCTTGTAAATTATCTAGTGTAGTAGGGGAAGAAATAACTAATGTTACTTTATCACCTATTGCTACTGCATTTGCTGCTGAACCTGTAGCTGTAGCAATAGTGGTACTAACAGACACCGCTGAAATACCGGTTACTGGGGTACCATTAATTTGAACCGCAGCGGTACAAGAACCAGCACCAGCTATAATATTTAAAGTGTTTATTGTATATGGATAAGCAGCAGATAATTCTAAAGTATATGTCTGGGCTGCAATACTAGTCCCTGAATCTTCAAAAGAGATAGATTCTACTAAACCAACAACATCTACACCTGTAACTACTAAATCGCCACCTGTTACTGTAAATCCAGTAATAGCTTTAATAACTTTTAAGTCTGGAGTTGTAGTAGGGTTAGTTACTGTAATTGATCCATCGGCTGATCCAACACTAGTTACTGTTCCAGACCCAGAAACGACTGCCCATTCTACATTCTGCTCATCGGCAGAAACTTTAAGAAACTTGCCGGCGTTTCCTCTAAGATCTGGTAATGATAAGGTTCGCATATAGATTAATGAATATTACTTGATAATGTAGCTGTTGCAGTAAGTAAACCATCTACATAGCTATCTACTTCAATAACAAACCAGTTGACTTCATTTACGTTTATTTCTAGATCTACGCGTCCATCTGCACTAAAGACATATCCGGCTGATCCAGAATAAAATGCTCCAGTGTTTAGATCTGTAGATTGTAAATATTCGTATTGAGTTGGTAATGCTGTTATTGGTTCGTATGATCCTTTTACTTTAACAGTAAAATCTGCGCCACCTGTTGCAGATAGTGAAAGTGTAATTATTGGAAAATCGGCTGCTAAAATTGGTTCGTGTTGCATGTCTCCATCTGCTTCTTGTGCAGTTGTAAGTACATATCTTAGGAGTTGGCCTGTTAACATAAATTTATATAAATTATTTTTATAATTCTAGATTTCTCTATCCCTGCGTCCGCTCATATTTCCGGGCGCAGAGTAGAGAAACCTCTTGTTAGAAGATTCTGTAAATAACAGCGGCAGTAGTACTTGTAAAGTAAAGTCTAAATAGCCCAACTTTGTGAGTTGTAGTGACTGTTAGAGTGTTACCACCAGTAATAGCACCGGCTGGAGCAGTGATACTTCCATCAAGCGTTAGCGTGATGGTATTAGCACCAGCAGAGTTATCAATATACAGATCTACTGTAACGCCACGAGCAATACCAGGAATTAATGCCCCAATTGCAGTTGCAGTTGGAGTAGTAAGAGCCACGGCTGCTGCGGATGTAGAAGTGATATATCCACCCAAGACTTCGGCTGCTGAAAGTGTCGCAGTGACATTCTTTGCTACCAAAGTTGGAATTGGAAATCCACCAGTAGAATCTATTGTTGCCCAAACTGGAGCTGCGGTTGTCCCTGTATTAATATACAAAGTTCCGTCTACAGCATTTTGGATCATTGCACTAGGTGCAAAATATCCAGCAGTTGCAGTTGGCGCACCAGTTGTTGTTTTAATAGCACTTTGTACAAGGCCATTAAGAGTTGGATCTACACTATTTGAATCTATAAATTCTAGATCGCGTAATGTAACATCCCAAGTTACGTTCATTTTATATTGTGTACCCATAGTATTTAAGCCTTTTGTGAGCTATACCGGAAGCAGATGGCATTGAGAGAGATACCTAACTCTATAACCACTTCTGCCCCTGGTATAGCCCACAAGGGGCTATATATTAGCTATTAGTTGCAAAAGAATAAACGATACCTTGTGGGTTTACCACACAAAGGCCGTAGCCTGCGCGGACAGCAAAGCGGTATATATCTTTTGAGAAATCGACCGCATTGTTATCTTGTGTAGGAGCTGGCTTCATATGTGGAGCTTCCCATTCTGCGTACATCGCCCAAAAACGATTCATAGGTACATCGCCCTCGAAAGCACCGATACCCCAGTAGTTAGACTTCGCAGTATTACGTTGTCCATTTACAGTTGTATCTAGTTGTTCTAGAACAAGCATCTTGTAACGGTTCTTGTAAGTGTTTTCTACATTAGGGTTAGCCTGTGTGTTGTCAGAGATAGAACGCAAGAATTGCATTATAGCTTCTGTAACATTTGGGTTTCCTGAACAGAAAATGTGTGAGAAACGCTTTGAACGTGGAATACCGTAGTTATCTAGAGTATTGTTACGAGCAATTGTTTCTGCTGAAATCAAACCTGATTTAGAAAACTGTGGGTTTCCTGGAACAATGTTTGTGTAAGTTGTAGCACTGAAAGCTAGTGTGTGAGCTGCGTTAGCAATTGATAGGCCGTCTCCGGTTGTTGTATCAATTGTATAACCATCCATATCAACATATGATGTACTTGCTGCAAAAGTTACTGCAAGTTGTGTCATATCAAGGTTAATACGTTGTGGAGCTGTTTCACCTAGATCGATACCAATAGCTTTAACATCCATCCAACGGTCGAACATTATTGCTTCGTAAGTTAGATCTAGTTCTTTAGCGATACGCTTTAGAGAAACATCTTTGTGATAACCGATACCAAATTGAGCCTTAGCTGCTGCTACGCCCTCTGGCTTTGTACTAGCGAAAGTAGAGAAATCTCTTTCGTTATATCTACGGATATTACCACTGTGTAGTGGTACTGATTCTTTGATGAAAAGTGGCTTTGCATCCCATGGGTATTTTTCGCCGACTTCGGAGAATTTCTTAGCTACGAGGTCATAGATCTCGCTAAAGCTAAATGTTGCCATGAATGAGGAGCTATTTCCTGGGTTTGGCTCGTTTGAGCCTGATGGAACTGACATATATCTAATTCATTAATTAACTATTAACTTGTTAGAAGCGCACGAACTTCAACCAAAGTAGCTGAAATGAAACGTGTAACTTCGAACTGTACACCTGCGCCTGATACATCTAATCCATAAGAATCAGAGTAAACATTAAAAGGTAGACCGACCATGGCTGCTGTTGCAGTACCATTAGTAACCGGCATTAGCCAACGGTCTGTACCGTCAACAATACCATCGTATGAAATGTCTTTTGTAGAAGCGTAGTCTGTATCTGTAGATGCGACTACTTCTAAACATAGACCTAGAACTGGGTTTGCCCCAGCAGCTAGGGGTTTGATATATCCTGATCCATCATATTCAACCCACATACCAATAGCGAAAGCAGTAGATGCTTTCTTTGGTGCAGTTTGGATATTTTCGATAAGAATATGTCTTTGACTTTTTGTAACTGGCATATTAATTATTCAAAATAAGGAGCCTTATAAATTTTTATACAAAAATAGGCAAGAACCTACTTTCGTACTGTTCTTGCCTGGGCTGTTAGCTTCTTGGCCTAGATGGCTTTCTGCTTTGCGTACGGGGCGACCGTCCGATTTCAGGTGTGGATGTTTGGATTCGGAGTATTCCCCTATCCGTATAGCGAGTCCTCCCGGACACGATATACATAGTATAAAGAAATAAAATAAATTGTACAACATGTGGATAAATATAAAAGCCCTATCTAGGGGCTTTTATATTTAATCTGTTGAAGATGTTACGATATTTTTCATATTTAAAGTATATAACACAAAACCCCGGACAGCAATGTCGGGGTTTTATGTGTGCGACAGGGTGAGAACCTGTAGACCCTATAAGGGTAACTTAATTATATTACTCTTCTTGGGCTTTTTCAACATTGAAATAATCACTCATTTCATTGCCGGTTTGTTCTCTAACTTTCATTAGTGCTGCGGTTAGATCAGTGTATAGGGCATATGTAGAATCATATCTGCCTGTACCTGGGTTCTTTGCGCCAAATAGACGAGACATCATTTCGTGGCGGTGGCCAACTACTTGTTTCATTGTGTATTCGTCAAATGCAGTAACGATTAGTTTAAGAGAATCAAAGATATGTTTGTATTCCCCTGTTCCAATGTTATTTGCATTTAGAATAGTGAATATATCTATAGTTACCCTTTCGAAAGTCTTATTAATTTCTTCTTCGTCTGCTGGAGTAGCATTAATAAGATTGATCTTAGCTAATTGTTCGCCGTTATTAGCAAATAGATTTAACAATTGGGCGATTGCTGGCAAAGCACGTTTGTCTTTGTGGCCATCGTAGTCAAATTTAGGTTTTGCTGAATAAACTGGATCTGTTTCTAGCTTCTTAATAGCCTTTGCGCGGATAACTTTACCTAATTCGGATGGTTCTGCTAATTGAGCATCTTGGAATATCTGATTAGCGCGGTCTACTATAGCTTCTTCGTCTGTTAGTCCCTCATCACGGGCTTGGTCGTGAGAACAAGATAATAGTGCTGGGATGAAATATTTATCTTCCATATTATTCTAAATTACTATTAAAGTCTGCGGCAGAAAC
>CAYJCX010000003.1:0-6149 GCA_964368775.1 uncultured Candidatus Saccharibacteria bacterium
ACTATAGCATAAAGCCCATAATATGCAAGTAATATAGGGGTTAAATGGCTGTATTCTACTATTGACTTTTTGATATAAATATGCTATTATGTGTTCCAATCAAATAAACGAAAAAATGGAAAATAAATATTCAGAATTAGAAAAGCTCCTATGTAGGAACGACAATGATCCCTTTAATAAATTTATAGAGGAAGTAGATATTAATAAAATTGATTTCTTCTTTCTTTGTAGTCTATTGGGTGGTGGATCTTACAATGTTTCATCAAGAGCACGAAAGTTACTGTTGTTAATAGACCCAGTGTTTTATGATTACGATACTTTAATCTATTTTCGTAAAGAAAAAGATCATAGGGCATATGAAGTAATTGATGAATTAATTGCCAAGATTCCCGTAGAAAAAAGAATTTTAACTGGATTAGAGGCTTTTAAAAAAAATAATTAAAATTGCTGTAAAACAAAAAAAGGGGGCTGTCCAAATCGGGCAGCTTTTTATTTTATATAACGCTAATTTTTAGATATTTAAAATATGCTATAATCCACATAACATGAAAATAGTATTATTAGACCGAGATGGCACAGTCATCAAAGACCCTCTGGACGAAAGAGTAGACAGGGAAGACAAAATAGAATTATTTGCCGACAGTATAGATGCATTAAAATATCTTGCCGAAAATGATTTTGCAGTAATCTTTATTACAAACCAAGCTGGTATTTCCGAAGGTAGAATTAATGATGAAGATTTTAATCGTATTCACGGCAAAGTATTAGATATGCTGAATGCCAGTGGGGTTAAGATATTAAAAACCTTTATGTGTCCGCATGGACCAAAAGATGGATGTAATTGCCGCAAACCAAAACCAACAATGATATTAGAAGCGGAAAAAGAATTTGATATTAATTTGCCCGAAGTCTATATGGTTGGGGACAATGTCTCTGACATTGACGCAGGAATAAATGCTGGTACAAAAACAATATTAGTTGAAACTGCAACAAATAAAAAAGTTATTGCCCCACAAGCTACATACAGTGCACCTAATCTCTTAGACGCTGTAAAATATATCGTAAACCAATCCACTAAGTAGTAATTACTTGGTGGATTTTTGTTTTATTGAGGTTTGTCTTAAAACCTCTTTATTTATTGACTTTTAATTTGATTTATGTTATTATATGTAAAATCAAATTTATATAAAATATGAAAAATCTAAAAAAACTGATAGCAGTATTCATAATACTGTTTATTACCACCGTATCTATCATAGCATTTGGTAACAATCGCTATTACTCGAAAAGTGGTATTAGCTACCTTAAAAAAATGTACCCGAAAGCGGCAAGAATTGAATTTATAACCGATGGGCACAACACAAGCTATTTCGTTGTAGTCGACTCAAACTACAATGTACACTCTTTTGTTTCCTATAACGAAATTGGCAGATCAAAAATGGAAGAAGTTGTAAAATAATATCTGCTAAAAAAATGTATACGGAAATATCTTTCGAACAATTCGAAAAAGAATTTATAAATAGTCCTGGAGGCTATTTGTCGGTATGGTTTTCATTTGAAAACCCAAAAGAAAGGCCTGATTGGGAAGAATCCAACGAATCGGAAGAGATTAAGCCAAAAAGAACTATTCTTTCTATGTATACAGTAGTTCCTTGTAGGTTAAAGGATGGTAAGATCAACTTCGTAGAAGTCGTGATTTCAACTAAAGAGCAATACAAAAAATCTGTTAAATATTTAATGGAAACTCAAAGACTTTTAAATGAAAGTTTGAATGAGAACTTTAAAAACGGAGAAGAAACAATTGCAACGGAAATTGAACTTGCTTAAGGGATCAAATAATTAATTATAAGGGCTTACCAAATTGGTGAGCCCTTTTTTATTTTAACCTACGTTGATTTTTAGATATTTATGAAATGGCTGCAGTTTTTGCATCAAAGCATTAGCTGTTTTTAAGCTTAACGGGTTTATAGCCCAAGAATCTTTATCAAAGCTAGCGCTAATTGTCGTAATACCCAAAACATTTTGTTTTTTTGTTGTGGTTTTATCTATTGCCATAGATGAAACTATTTTAGTAACTGCGTCTATTATCACCGGACTCTTACTAGCATAAGGATCAAGCGTAATTTCTAAATAACGCGCATATGGGGGATAGTGCAAATCTTTTCTGTCTTGTTTTTCATTTTTCTCCCAAGTTTTGTCATCTTGTTCTAAGAAGTCTCTCTCTGATTCTTGCATCACACAAATAATAGATTTCTGCGTGTTATTTTTTGTATATTCTATAATGTCTCTAGCTTTTTCTATTGTGTCATAACTATCTCCATACAATAATGCAGCCAAAGACGGCACAACTAAAATGTCAGATTCTTTAATGTTGTATAAAAGATTTAGCTGACCAACGATAATGCCGCCGTTTTCTTGCCAAGATGCTAAATTCTTTAGTCCAATACGTTCCTGCATGTTATAAAGTCTGCCCAATTCTTTTTTGGGTAAAGATTTTTCTAAGTATTCATAAATTCTCTCTATTCCAAAACCCAGTGGAGTTAAATTCCAGCTATCGCAGTTTCTACATTTAGCAATAGAATTCTCACCAATTTTACAATTAGTGCAAACATAAATATATTCTCCGGCTATGCCGTATTTTTTTGCATAGTTTCTATTATTTTTTACCAATACCAAAGGCTTTGTGCATTTAACGCACGCATGAATAGTCTTACAGTCGCTACAGCTAGTGCGGCTGGCATAATTTTTAGCGCTACCTAATAGCAAAATCTTTTTGTCTATATTTTTTATCAGTATCTCAACTACTTCTTCAGATAGTGGATTCGCTTTTTCTACATTACTATCCATTTCGCGGCTAGTAATAAATAGTTTGCCGTTATTTTCTACCTTATTCTTACTGTATTTAATTTCCCATTCGGCATACGATAGTCTTTTGTATTCGGAATTAAATATTAATTCAAATTTAAACTGATCTGCCAGCATTATAAACAGTGGCAATGGGTCAAAACCTAAGAATTCTCGCCCATAAAGACTAAGACGCGCTGGGGTTTCTATATAAAGCTCTTTTAGCTTGTCGCTATTATTTAAAAACAAGTTAATAAATTTATGAAATGAAATAGCTGCAGGATCTTTTGTTTTGACGTCACTGTTTGTAATAGTAAAAGTATTCCCAGATTTAATTTTAAAGTCTGCTTTACTAAATAATGCGCGTACTACTTTGTCGGCACTACATAATGAATAGTTTGCGAATTTAAAAATGATTTTTAATAAATCTTTTTTTATTTCTGCAACTATTTCTACTTTTTCTAAAGTTAATAGTTTATATGGAAGAGATTTAATGTATTCTTTTTCATCACTGACGCTACTACAGTCAGTAACTAAAATTAATTCAGTACTTTTTTTAAGAGGCACCACAGCAATAGAGCCCGCAGCTATATCCATGCGAGAAATATAAGCCAATTCACCACCCGGAATTGCTCTTTTTAGGGGTATACCACGCAATAAATACATATATTTAAGAGTATCACAAAGTAATAATTTATGTGCTATACTCCACGAATATATGGGAATTTTTCGGAAAAGACTGGGTATTGATTTAGGTACAGCCAACACATTGGTGTTTGTTCCTGGTAAGGGAATTGTACTTTGCGAGCCCAGTGTAGTAGCTGTTTCCGAGCAAGATAACAAAATAATGGCTGTAGGTACCGCTGCAAAAGAAATGATTGGTAAAACACCGGACAGTATTATTGCATACCGTCCAATGCGTGACGGCGTTATAGCAGATTACCGTGTTACAGAAGCAATGCTGCGCTATTATATGAGTAAAGCATTGGGTAAATGGTCATTTGTGCGCCCTGATGTACTAATATCTGTACCTGCAGGCATTACATCTACTGAAAGACGCGCTGTTATTGAGGCAGCTCTTAAAGCTGGCGCAAAAAATGCATACGTTGCCAAAGAACCAATTTTGGCAGCTATTGGCGCGGGTATACCAATTTATGAATCACGCGGCCACATGGTGGTAGACATTGGCGGCGGTACTACTGACGTTGCGGTTATTTCTCTTGGCGGTATTGTGGCATCAACCAGTGTAAAATGTGCTGGTAATAAACTGGATGTAGCAATTACTGACTTTATAAAAAAATCTTTTAACCTGGCTATTGGAGACCGTACTGCCGAGCAAATAAAAATAAAAGTAGCGTCTGCTGTACCATTGGAAGACGAAGTAACAATGCTAATAAAAGGACGCGATTATGTAACAGGTCTGCCACGCAGCGCCCAGGTAACAACTAATGAAATTTGTAGAGCTATCGACAAAGAACTGCGCATGATGATAAAAGCTATTAAAGATGTGCTGCAAGAGACTCCTCCGGAACTGGCAGCAGATATTATAGACCACGGTATAATTATGACCGGCGGCACATCACAACTACGTGGACTGCCAGAATTAGTTTACCGCCGTACTGGAGTAAAGGCCCGTCTTGCAGACGAACCAATGCTATCAGTTGCCAAAGGAACCGGTGAAGCTTTAGAGCATCTAGAAATGTACAAGCGCGCATTACTACTAAAACAAAAGTAATTTATGCAGGCAAACAATCCTTTTGCCATATTAGAAAAACAAGAAAAATTATCCCACGCTTATTTATGTTATGGGGATTTTAACGATTGTGAAGAATCTTTTGCAAGCTCATTGAAAGAATCCGGGGTAAGACTACGTTCTCCTGGTCATTATATTTTTGAAGAAGAGACTTTTGGTGTAGATGATGCACGTAATTTGATAACTTGGTACCATAGCGGCAGTACCAGTAACGATGACACACATACCGTAGCTGTAATTGCAGCCAAAGTAATTAAAAAAGATGCGCAGCAAATGCTATTAAAGATACTAGAAGAAGCAAAACATCCTTATACTTTTTTTATCTTTGCTAAACCTGGAGTAGAAATAATAGACACAGTACTGTCTCGTGTACAAAAAATAGAAACAGCTCAAGCGCTATACAAAGAAGCAAAAAATTTTATAAAACTAACAAAAGAAGAGCAATTGAAAAAAGTTGCAGGGGACATAAAAGGCTTGGAAAGTAGTGAAGTAAGAACTTATACCGAAGAATTGGTTCGCGGCCTAATTAGTATACTTTCTGAAGATAAAAAGATTCAAAATAAAGATGTTTTGATAAATTTATTGCGTATTCAAAATTCTTTGGTTGAATCGCGTATTGCTCCAAAGTTTATTTTGGACTATGTAGTTTCCGTGTTATAGTGTAAACCTATGTCATACAACATAAAAAATGCACAAATAAATTTAAAAACAGCCGAAGAATGGCTAAATACTGAATATTCCCAAATTCATACTGGGCGAGCTACCCCACTTGTACTAGATGGTACAAATGTAGAAGTATACGGAATAATGCAACCTATTCGTAATGTTGCGTCCATATCTATTGAAGACCCAAAGACTATTCGCATTGCTCCTTGGGATAAGTCTACAGTAAAGGCAATAGAGAAAGCTTTGACTGATTCTAATCTTGGACTGGGTGTTGTAGCTGATAGTGACGGTGTACGTCTTATTTTCCCAGCTCTTACTACAGAGAGACGTCAGCAAACAGTAAAAATACTGGGCTCTTTAAAAGAAGAAGCTCGTATTCGTGTACGTAAAGTTCGCGAAAATGAAATGAAAGATCTAGAAGACGCCGCAAAAGAAGGCATGGGTGAAGATGAAAAGAAAAGAATGCAAACTGAAATCCAAAAAGCAGTAGATGCAGCAAATGCAAACTTAGAAGCCATTTATTCAAAGAAAGAAACAGAAGTTTTAGGCTAATATTATATGCCAACAGGAATACTTTTTCTAATTGTTCTTTTAATCGTTGTCGTGGTTCACGAAGCGGGGCATTTTTTTGCTGCAAAACAGGTTGGAATGCGAGTAAAAGAATTTGCTTTTGGTTTTAAACCAAAACTTTTTGGCTGGACACGTGGAGAGACAACTTATTCTATCAACGCAGTGCCGCTAGGCGGCTATGTATCTATAGATGGTGAAAATGGTGACGAAGTTACCAATGATCCAAGACTATTTACTAATAAATCTA
Source organism: uncultured Candidatus Saccharibacteria bacterium (assembly GCA_964368775.1). GTDB lineage: Bacteria > Patescibacteriota > Minisyncoccia > Phycocordibacterales > UBA9973 > 2-01-FULL-33-17. The sequence continues at coordinate 6,081 of CAYJCX010000003.1, forward strand.
AGGCAGCTCAGGCCTGGGTATTGTTTGCGGGGCCAATGATGAATATAGTCTTAGCAATAGTTTTACTAT
>CAYJCX010000003.1:6249-16279 GCA_964368775.1 uncultured Candidatus Saccharibacteria bacterium
AGGATCCCGTATAAAACCAAGCGTGGCTGGATTAATAAATATGGTTGGTTTTGGACTGCTAATAATGTTAATGATATTTGTAACAGTAAAAGATGTTATAAAATTGTTTTAAAATAAGAATTAAAAAAAAACCGGTTTTTAATCCCGGTTTTTTTGTTTAGTTATCACCACGTTTAATCATAAAGTTTGGAGTTATTTTTTATAGCATTTTCTGTAATTTGCTTATCAGCATCTATAAACACAAATCCAACACTTGTTCCTAAAATCAATGCGATTGCAGGAAAAGGCGTGAAAGATAGATAATTATCAAAAAAATAGCCAACAAACACTTCTAGCAGTAAAAAAGTAAAAGCAATTATTGGATAATAAGCATCTATAAAAAATTCTTCCCAGGGTTCCCAAATTTTTTCTTCTTCTTTTAAAAATTTTCTTTTTATAAAGATAAAGTATATTAACCCTGTAAAAAACAAAAAGATGATTAAAAGAACAAACAATGGCAAAAGATTTAAAAAGGTATGGTTAGACCAGGTTATTTTAGATAAATAAAATACCCAGGGCATAAAAAAGGCTAAGATTGTAAATAGGCCTTTTCTCAGCGGATAGTCTTCTAAATCAAAAGTTTGGTACCTTGTTTTAATTCTAACAGGTTTAACCATAAAGGCCGCAAAAAATATGCCGGCTAAAAAATTTATGATTAAAATCAAAGGGGAATGCCCTGAAATCTGTTTTGTGCTTAAAGAAGAAACAGCTAATTGCATCGATGTAAGCACCAGTAATACTACTAGTATTCTTAATAAGTTCTTTTTATTTTCCATGATGTGTAGGGTTTAAATTAGTCATAATCGTACGCTTGGGCCAGGAAGATGTCAATAGCCAGGATTTGCTATTTTAAAGAATAGGTGGTAATATAATACTTATAAATATGCGGTTAATACCGTGTTTTATTTTTTACTCAGTTTTAAAGAAATATAACCAAATGGAAATTAGAAATATAGCAATTATCGCCCACGTTGACCACGGCAAAACAACACTGACCGACAAATTAATGAAGGAATGTGGAATGACAGAAGATGGCACAACCATGGACTCTAACGCTCTAGAACTAGAGCGTGGTATTACTATTTACTCTAAAAACACCTCTGTTAACTACAAAGGTACTAAAATCAACATCGTTGACACTCCTGGGCACGCGGACTTTGGCTCTGAAGTAGAACGCGTTCTTCGTGCTATTGACTCTGTATTACTGCTTGTAGATGCGCAAGAAGGTCCTATGCCGCAAACTCGTTTCGTATTAAAAAAATCTCTAGAACTTGGTCTAAAACCAATCGTTGTTATTAACAAAATCGACAAACCAGCCGCTGACCCAAATCGTGTACACGAAGAAGTCTTGGAACTATTTCTAGAACTAGGTGCAAACGAAGAACAAATTGATTTCAAAACTATTTATGCTATAGGCCGCCAAGGTATTGCAAAGCGTAATCTTACTGATGAATCATCAGACCTAACACCACTGCTTGATCTAATCTTAGAAGACGTACCAGAAGCATCAAAGAATCCAGAAGATCCTTTTGTAGCTCAAGTATTTAACCTTGGTTATGACAATTTCCTTGGCCGTTTGGCTATCGTGCGCGCTTATTCTGGGTCTATTAAAACAGGCTCTCAAATCATTGTTAAAAAGGCTGATGGCGAATCTCGAAATGCAAAAATCACAAAGATGTTTACATTTGAAGGTATTGCTCGTAAAGATGCCGATGTATTAACAACAGGAGACATTGCTATTGTTGCCGGTATTCCAGATGTATTTATTGGAGAAACACTATGTGTTAGTCCAGATACTAACCCAATGACAGCTATTGCAATTGACGAACCAACGATCTCACTTAATTTCTTGGTTAATGATTCACCGTTTGCAGGACGTGAAGGTAAATACGTAACAGGACGTCAAATCCGCGAACGACTAGAGAAAGAACTAGAAGTCAACGTAGGTCTAAAAATCAATTTTGACGGTACAGATGAAGAAGAACAGCAAGAAGGTTATCTTGTATACGGACGCGGAGAACTACACATTGCAGTTTTACTAGAAAATATGCGCCGTGAAGGATATGAACTACAAGTCTCACAACCACACGTTATCATCAAAGAAGTAGATGGCGAAAAACAAGAACCTTATGAAGAAATCGTAATCGATGTACGTAGTGAATTCTCTGGGACTGTTATAGAAAAATTATCTATGCGTAAGGGCCGTCTAACTAACATGATAGAAAAGGATGGAATTACTAGAATACTGATGGATATTCCAACTCGTGGATTACTTGGATACCGCGGCCAATTTATTGTAGATACAAAAGGTGAAGGCCTACTATCATCACAATTCAGTGGATTTAAAGAATACGCTGGTGAAATTAAAAAGCGTGACGTAGGTTCTATGACATCTATGATGTCTGGAATGGCTGTAGCTTTTGCATTGTGGAATCTGCAAGACCGAGGAACTCTTTATGTAGAACACGGTACAGAAGTTTACGAAGGTATGGTCATTGGTAACGTTATCAAGGGCGATGAAATGGCAGTAAACCCAGTTAAAGGTAAGCAGCTGACTAACATGCGCGCTTCTGGAACAGATGAAGCCGTTACAGTTAAAGCTCCTTATACATTATCTATTGAACGTGGTCTAGAAATCATTGCTGATGACGAATATTTGGAAATCACACCGAAGTCTGTGCGTTTACGTAAGAAATTCCTGACAGAACAAGAAAGATCCAAGCATAAGAGAAAATCTGACAAATAGTTTTACACTACATTTGTCAATAGTAGATTTGACTTTTCAGGAGATGTAACATATAATCTTAATATAGATTTATAACAATTTATTAGTAATAAATTACACAAATGCCTAAAGCGACAGTAAAACAAGTAAAAGGAGCGAAGCTATCTTTCAAGCCTAAACAGCTAACAAAGAAGCTTATTGGACACCTTCAAGACCGTTCTAGTGATGTCATAATTAGTCGTTTTGGACTAGGAAATGACCTGGAGCATAAGACCTTGGAAGCAATTGGAGAAAAATACGGTATTACTAGAGAGCGCGTTCGTCAAATCGAGCATGCTGCTCTAACAGCAATTCGTAAAAATCCAGCTTTTAAAGAAGAAGCTCACATTTTTGCAGAAATAAAATCTTTAATGAAGGATTTAGGCTCTCTCATTGAAGAAGAAGAATTGCTACTAAATATCTCAGGAGACAAATCTACTCAAAACCATATACATTTCTACTTGGTTTTAGGAGACGACTTTAAGAAAACAAAAGAAGACGAAAACTTTAAATCTCGCTGGCACACAGACGATGAACTATCTAAACAAGTTCATGAAGCTCTGCATTCATTATACGGATCTTTGGGTGATGGTGAATTAGTTACAGAAGGAGATTTCATCACAAGATTCATCGAAGAATGTCGCAAGGCTAATGCAGAAGTATTGTCTGATGAAGTAGCAAAAAGATATCTTCGTACATCTAAGAAAATGGCTAAAAATCCATTAGGTGAATGGGGACGCGCTGGTACAAGTGGAGTAAAAACCAGAGGTATCAAAGACTATGCATACCTAATGATGCGTAAACATGGCTCTCCAATGCATTTTCGTGAAGTAGCGAAAGCAATATCTGAAACTTTTGGTAAGAAAACTCATACTGCAACTTGTCACAATGAACTAATCAAAGATAATAGATTTATTCTTGTTGGCCGCGGTATCTATGCACTAAAAGAATGGGGCTACAAACCAGGTATTGTTCGTGAAGTTATAAAAGACATATTGAAAAAATATGGTCCAATGACTAAAGACGATATCGTAGACCACGTAATGAAAGAACGTTATCTAAAGAAAAACACTATTCTTGTTAACTTGCAAAATGCAAAGCATTTCAAGAAAGACAAAAATGGTCTTTATACTTTAGCGGCTTAATAATAAAACCCTCTTTAATCTAGAGGGTTTTATGCTATAATAATTTATATGTCAGGAGGACACGGAGAATCTAAAACACCAGTAGCTCTTATTTTTATAATAGGCTTGTTTTTAATTGGGGCTATGATAGGAATATTCTACCCAACAATTGGAACAAAGAAAACAAATGTTCCTAATAAACAAAACAACGGCTATATCCAAGGCGAAACAGTTAACCCAAATGAAAATAGAGAAACCGAAGCATACTATATAAAAGCAGACATAGACAAACCTGTTTGTGGTATCAAAGTTTTCTCTCCTTTGCCAGGGCAACAGGTTAGTTTCCCGCTAGAAGTATCTGGCTATGTTAATGGATGTGACTGGACTCCTTTTGAAGGCCAGGCAGCTAGTCTTGAGATTAGAGACAACAGTGGCGCAATTTCTAGAGACATAATCTTACCTATAGAAAAAGACAATCTAACATTGCCGGCATATTTCAAAGTAAAGATTAGTCCGGATGGAATGCCAAGAACAAATGCAGGAGTTTTGATATTCCACAATATAAATAAAACAGGAGAAAAGTTAGAAACTTTTCAAATACCAATTATTTTTTAAAGCATGAATGAAATTACCGTAATAAATATTCTAATAGGCATAGGTAAAGTACTACTGGTATTACTGCCTATTCCTTTGGCTTATTTGGCGTACCATATGTGGCATCACTATGTTAGTGAAGAATTCGTAGCGGGTATAGAATGGCAACTATTGGAAATAATTATTCCTCAGACTATTAACAAGACCCCACTAGCAATGGAGACAATTCTAGCTAACGCTTTTTATCATAAATCTCAAAAAGGTTTATGGGAGGAATATTGGCAAGGCGCTGTACCTTTTTTCTTTTCTTTAGAAATTGTATCGCTAGAAGGTAAGATTCATTTTTATATCAATACGCCATCACGTGTAGTTCCACTTATCAAATCTCAAATATATGCACAGTATCCTCAATCAAAAGTTTTAGAAGTAGAAGATTATGTTTTTTCTGTACCTAAAATAGGTAGAAAAACAGGTTGGTCTATGTGGGGCTGTGAATGGACATTAGAAAAACCTGACCCATATCCAATAAAGACTTATGTAGAATATGGGCTAGATAAAGTAGTAAAAGACCCATCAGAACAAGTAGACCCGATAATTTCTATGATTGAATTTATGTCTACAATTGGCCCAGGTGAACATATCTGGACTCAGCTTATTATTCGTTTTGATAAAAAAGTTTATCCTGGTGGGCATTCTTTCTTGGATGAAGCTGATATTGAATTAAATAAATTAGTAGATCCTTTTACAGAAACAAAAATGGACGAACAAGGTAACGTGCTTTTCAAGCAGGTTCGTCCGCCGGATTATTTAAAAGACGAAGTAACCAGTATCTCTGACAAACAACACAAGCTATTGTTTGAATGTGGATTGCGTACAATATATCTAGCTAAAACAGAAGTTTTTGATCAACAAAAACGTCGCGCTCTTCGTATGATGTATCGCCAATATAATACTGGTAATTTTAACGGTATCAAGCGTATTAATGCTACACAGTATAATTCACCATGGGAAGATCCTTTTGATATTGTTCTAAACCAGCGCAAAAATAGAATGTTAGACTGGTATAGATTCCGTATATTCTTTCATCCGCCATGGCAGTACGCAATGAAATATCCTTTTCCTATGAATCTTCTTGTTGTTACTGACCCACCAGTTTCTTTTGTATTAAATACAGAAGAAATTGCAACACTATTTCATTTCCCAGCTGGAGTTACTGCTACGCCTTCTATTAAACGTGTAGAAACAACAACCAGCAAGGCTCCTACAAATTTGCCTACTTAATAATTTATATGCGATTTTCTTACATTTTAGTTACTATAGGCGTTATTGGGGCTATATCCATAGCGTCTATTTTTGCTAAACCCATAAACATCGCTACAGAAAAAAGAGTTGAAATACCTTATGGAACATCTGTATATAAAAGTGGAGAAATACTACAAAATGCTGGGATTATAAAATCTAAAGAAGCTTATATTATACTTTCAAAAGTATTACACCCTGATGGGATAGTAGCGGGTAGATATAGTTTTTCTGGTAATACTACAATTTTTTCTGCATTAAATAGAATGTCCAAGGGTGATTTTGGACGTGACCAAATAAAATTAACAATACCTGAAGGTTTTACAGCAGATAAAGTAATAGCTAGAATTTCTAATTTATTCCCAAACATAGACAAAGCAGAAATAAAAAATAATTTATCAGGCAAAGAAGGTTATATTTTCCCAGAAACTTATTTTTTTGATAAAGAAGTAACAGCTGTAGAACTGCTTGAATATTTACACAAAGAAAGTGAGAACAAGTTAAATGATATATTAGACCCATTAACAATAAAAAGCCCTGAAACAAAAAGAATCCTAACTATCGCGTCTCTAATAGAATCCGAAGGTAGAAATAAAGAAGAACGCAAAATGATAGCTGGTATAATAGAGAATAGGCTAAAAATTGGCATGGCATTGCAGCTAGACGCAACATTGCAGTATATTACAGGCCGAGGATCTGCGGAATTAACTCTAAAAGATCTTAAAATAGATTCGCCTTATAATACTTATGTATATCGTGGCCTGCCTCCTACACCAATATCTAGCCCCGGTGAAGAATCTATAAAAGCGGCTCTTAGTCCCACAAAAAATGATTATTTGTTCTACTTGCATGATAGCACTGGTAAAATTTATTACGCAAAGACTTTTGAAGAACACGTTAGAAATAAAAACAAATACTTGAAATAAAATACTTATGTTTACTACACCCAAAGATAAAGGTTACGAACTAATAGATTCTGGCAATGAAATGAAGCTAGAGCGTTTTGGTAATGTAACATTAGCAAGACCTGAACCAGAAGCTATATGGAACAAATCTCATCCTGAAATCTGGGACGATGTTGATTATTTTTATGATAGAGACAGCCGCGCCAAGTGGAATAAAAAAAGAGATATCCCAGAATCTTGGGAGATAGAATACGGGGGCGTTAATTTGTGGATCAAGCCGACTGCATTTAAACATACTGGACTTTTCCCAGAGCAACTAAGTAACTGGAAATATTTAGAGAAAATATCTAAAGGCAAAAAACTAAAAATCTTAAACTTGTTTGGCTATACAGGTGCATTTAGTGTGTTTGCTTTATCTTTGGGGCATGAAGTAACACATGTTGATTCATCGCAAGGTATTAACGACTGGCTAAAAGAAAACGTAAAAATAAACCGTGTAGATAGTGGTAAACTAAAAATTATTACAGATGATGTAATGTCCTTTATAAGACGTCTTGTAAAGCGCGGCGAGACTTATGATGTAATTATTCTAGACCCACCAGCATTTGGACACGGCGCAAAAGCTAGTGAGCTATGGAAAATTGAAGAAGATCTACCGTCTCTAATAAATTCTCTTGGTTTAATACTAACTCCAAAGCCTACCGGAATAATCCTGTCGGGCTATGCTGCAGGCTACAGCCCTGAGACATATAAAAATCTACTTTTGCCAATAGCTGATGCTTTTGGCGGCAGTGTAGAAGCCGATACTATGACAATAGAAGAAACTGGAACTAAAAGAATGCTAACTATTGGTATCGCAGCCCGCTGGAGTAATGAGTAATAAAAATAAAACAGTTTATATAGGCCTATCAGGAGGCGTGGATTCTGCAGTAAGTGCTGCAGTTCTTCGTGATGCCGGTTACAATGTTATAGCTGTATTTATTAAGACTTGGGCGCCCGAAGGCTATCCTTGTCCTACGGAAGACGATAAAAGAGAATCCATGCGTGTTGCAGCGCATTTGCGTATACCTTGGATAGAAGTTGATGGTGAAGATGCGTATAAGAAACATGTTGCCACATATATGCTAAATGAATACGCTGCAGGGCGTACACCAAACCCAGATGTGTTTTGCAATACTACTGTGAAGTTTGGCGTATTTTATGAAATAGCTATGGCAAAAGGTGCGGACTTTATTGCAACAGGACATTACGCGCAGATGGTGCAAAACGAAATGCACGCTGGCGTAGACGTATCTAAAGATCAAACTTATTTCCTGTGGAATGTGCCACATGCAAAATTAGTTAAGACAATGTTTCCAATTGGTAACATTCCTAAAACAAAAGTTCGTGAATTAGCAAAGAAATATAAATTACCAAATGCCGAAAGACCGGATTCACAAGGAGTTTGTTTCTTGGGGCCAATAGACATGAAAGCTTTTATCATAGAGCAGTTAAAGCCAAGTAAGGGAAACGTTTTAAATACTGCAGGTGAAATAATAGGGCAGCATGACGGCGCAATTATCTATACACTGGGCGAGCGTCATGGGTTTCGTGTTAATGCGCACGAGAAGCCTTTGTTTATTGTGGACAAAAATACAGAGAATAATACTATTACAGTGTCAGAGAACCCTAAAGACGAAAATTTTGCAAAAGATTTATATATCAATAGTGAAAATTGGTTGCCAGAGAGACCTGTAGATACTGAAGTAATAGACGCAGTATTTCGCTACCATGGCGAGAGATATCCAGTAACACTGTCTAAGGATAATAAAATAGTATTCCAAAAAGAACACATAACTGCTGCAGCAGGGCAATCAGTGGTATTTTACCGCGGCACGCAGTGTCTCGGCGGGGGAATTGTTAGTTATGTAAAATAAAAAAGGAAAGCTAAATGCTTTCCTTTAAATTTTTGAGTTGTCCTAGTTTACCATGCGCCTCCTATTTCCATCCGTGTACTTAGAGTAGTATTTTTGTTTTTTCTCAAAACATTTTTTACAACTTTTTTACTCCGGTATGTTCGGATTAATGCTACAGGTCCAGAAGTAGCTGGTCTTTCATCTAAATGATGTCTTTTTACAATCTTATTTACAAAGACCTCTCTTTCATTTAGTGTTCCATTTTCCACGATTATTGTTATTAATTTACTCATTGTACATGTAATTTATTGATTTAAGATATTTTGAAGCTTTTACCATTTTCCAGGTATTCAGCATAGCATTCATTTGAATCTTGATCAGTACAAAAAATGATGTGATCATACTCTTGCAATGATTTTTGTTTTTTAGTTAGGCTTTGACCCATTTCATGAATTGTAATTTTAAAATCACGTTTTAATGCTGAAATTAAATTATGCTGAAAGGTGCCAAGAGCTTTTTTATCTCTACAGATGTAAAGTATTTTTCTCATAATGCTGATATTTTAAAGTTTATTTGGTTAACCCTTCGTAATAGTATCGTTGTTTACCTTTTGGGTAAAACCGGCCTTCAGCCGTGTTTAAGAATTCTTCATTCTCGTCAGACAGATGCTGAGTAATGCCTTTAAGTTTGTTATTCTCGTCTAAACACTTTTGACAATCAGTAGCTAAACTTTTAGTCATTTCTACTAACCCATCATTCATCTTAAGGGCAAACTTTGCATCAATCAAGGTTTTACTTTCTGCTTTGTCTCTCCAGTAGTTTGCACCAATAGAGCCACAAGCTACGCCTATAATCAGCATAACTATGCCAAAAAAGACTGTTCTTTGTTTATTATTTAATTTCATATAGTTTATAATTAAAAATATAATACACTTAAAATGGTATAGTGTCAATGCAGGTTTAAATAGTTAATAAACTATGTTAAAATATACCTATTATGCTTACATCCAAGGAAATAAAGGCTCGTTTTTTGGCTTTTTTTGAAAAACGAGGTCACGCAGTAATACCGTCAGCCAGTTTGGTTCCAGAAAATGACCCATCTGTGCTTTTTAACACTGCTGGTATGCAGCCATTGGTACCATATCTATTGGGTCAAGAACACCCTATGGGTAAGCGTCTTGTAAATATACAAAAATGCGTACGTACGGGGGATTTGGATGAAGTAGGAGACAATACTCATTTCACATTATTCTTTATGATGGGGAATTGGTCACTGGGCGACTATTTTAAAGAAGAAGCGATTTCTTGGAGTCATGAATTTTTAACTAATAAAAATGAAGGTCTTGGACTAGATATAAACAGACTATACGTAACAGTATTCGAAGGTAATGACGACGCGCCATTTGACGA
>CAYJCX010000003.1:16379-22581 GCA_964368775.1 uncultured Candidatus Saccharibacteria bacterium
TAAACAGACTATACGTAACAGTATTCGAAGGTAATGACGACGCGCCATTTGACGAAGAGTCAAAAAATATTTGGCTAAAATTAGGTATACAAGAAGATAGAATTTATTCACTAGGCGCAAAAGACAACTGGTGGAGCCCAGGTGCAAACGGCCCATGTGGTCCTGATACAGAAATGTTTTATGACTTAACAGAATCTGGAATAGGAGATTTATCTAAAGAAGAATTCTTGGCGGCTTGTGATAAACAAGACATCGTTGAAATATGGAACGATGTTTTTATGCAATACGAAAAAACTGATGATAAAGTAACAGGCAAACTAGCTAGTCAAAACGTAGACACAGGGTCAGGACTTGAACGTATTACTGCTGTAGTTCAAGGTAAAAAGACTGGGTACGATACAGATTTGTTTACTGAAATTTTTAATACAATAGCTAAACATAAAACAATAGACGACCAAAAAGCAGAAAGAATAATTGCCGACCATGTTCGTGCCAGCGTATTTATGATTGCAGATGGGTCATTGCCTTCTAATACTGACCGCGGGTACATCGTAAGAAGACTACTAAGACGCGCTACTCGCTATGCTAACAATATTGGTGCAGCAAAAATAATAATAGCTGACGTAGCACATACTGTATTAAAAGAATATAGCGATTGGCTAGTTAGCTCACCCCTGGATCACCAAAAGATAAAACAAATCATAGAAGACGAAGTTCATAAATTCGAGCAAACACTGGAAAAAGGTATGAAGGAATTTTTGCGCGGCGAAGATCCTTTTGTATTGTTTACTAGTTACGGTTTCCCAATAGAGCTAACAGTAGAATTAGCTGCAGAATCTGGACGCACTATAGATATTGATGCTTTTAACGCAAAGATGAAAGAACACCAAGATTTATCTCGCGCTGGATCAGAGCAAAAATTCAAAGGCGGCTTGGCTAACCATAACGAAAAAACAATTCGCCTGCATACGGCGCATCATTTACTATTGGCGGCATTGCAAGAACTGGTTAGCCCGGAAATTAAACAACGCGGAAGTAATATTACAGAAGAAAGACTGCGTATGGATTTTAATTTTGACAGAAAGATTACACCTGAAGAATTAAAGTTAGTTGAAAATAAAGTAAACCAAGAAATACAAAAAGGTTTAAACGTAGTAAAAAGAGAAATGCCATTAGCGCAGGCTACTGCAATTGGCGCTCAAATGGAATTTGGAGCAAAATATCCAGACATCGTTTCTGTATATTTTATTGAAGATCAAAATAAAATTGCATACAGTAAAGAATTTTGTGGCGGCCCACATGCTGAAAATACAAAAGAACTTGGAATTTTTAAAATACAAAAAGAAGAGTCGGCCTCTGCAGGCATACGAAGAATCAAAGCTGTGCTATTATAGATATATATGTGGGGAAGAAATACCAATAATAAAAACAAGAGAAACATTTTATATGTATCATTAGATGGACGTAGTATTGGTATTGCTTTTTATACAGGTAAAGAATGTACATACAGCGAAAGAAGAATCCACGTAACAGGAGAAACAGACAGACCAATAGAAGAATTATTCAAAGATATAATTTTAGCTTTTAAGAATAAAAATACTAGTAAACTAGACGAGATAATTGTTTTACTAGAAAGCCCATGGGTCCGAGAAATCAGCAGCACAATTAAAGACAAAAGATCTAAAGCTTTTGAAATTAGAGCTAATACTGTATCTGATATAATTAAAAAAGATAATAATTCTAAAGCAAAAGACCCTGATTTTGGTCAGGATTTGGGTTATTCTGTTGAATGTGTCAAATTAAATGGCTACACATATTCTGATCCAATAGGTAAAGAAACAGAAGAAATAGAAATAGCTATAACTAGATTCTTGGGAGACAAAGACATTATAGAATTAGTAAACAGTATGGTTGTTGAATTTTGGAATAAAACAAAAATAACTTATCAATCTGGGGCTAATTTTATTATGCAAATTGCCAAAGAGAAAAAAGTTAAAAATGACATGTATATTTCTCTTGGGGCAACAGACACATGTATTCGTATTTATTCCCAAGGTATTGTAAACAAAAAAATAATTATTCCTTTTGGTTTTCAAAATATTTTAGAAAAACTAGATAGTATTTGGAACACTGAATCCGGAGAAACAAAACACTGGATAGAGCTTTTTATAACAAAAAGTTTAAAAGAGGATGAATTAAAAAGAATAGATGGAGATATAAGAGATGTTATTTCTCGCTTGGTAACGTTACTGTTAAATGCTGAAAAAAATGGAGCGCTACTATCACTGGAAAGACCTATAAAAATATATGGCGGTGACAAAAGTTGGAGCGACTTTTTTATATTTTTATTGAAAAATAAATATTTTGGTGAAGTTTTTCCTCATATTGAAAGTACTCAAATTACAGAACTATCTAGTGAATTAAAAGACATAAAAGGGGATTCCTTGATTGCTTTATATTCTAGTGTAATTTCAAAAGAAAATGCCTAAGCCAATTATTAAAGACATTCAGGTTAAAAAAAAGGTAACCCAGACTATTCAGACGCCTGCTACTAGACCCATAATAGAAAGAGAGCCTGTAAAACAGCCGGAAAAACGACCGGTTTTTTCTAGTAACCCAATAAAAAAAATAGAATCGGAACCAGCCAAAATAACAAAAGAATCTCTGGAATTAATCCGGTCAGTTAGCCCTGAACCGGTTTTAGAAAGATATCGCACCCCAAAAAGAAGACAGCAAAGTTCCAGAGCTAAAAAATTTCTATTAGTAATGCTATTAATAATTACAGTTATCTTAACTATTCTTTATTTAATAACTAGAACCAAAATAACAATAACTCCAAAAATAGAAGACAAAAAAGTTAGCGAAAGTATAACTATTAATTCTTGGCGTCTACCTTTTAAATCTAGCGTGATGTCAATAGAAGAAGAAAGCCCTATCATTATAGACGAAGAAAATACAAAAAAAATATTAGACGAAAAGATTATAAATAGATTTAAATACGATACACCTTCTGGGTATTTGATTCTAAGTAATTGTAAAACTAATACATATTACGAAAATGAAAAAGTCATTGACGGTAAACCCGGTCAAATTAAGGCTAATATTTCAGCTTTAATAATAGAAAAATCTGGACTATTGGATTATTTAAAAAAATCTATGAAATTAACAAATGAAGAAATTAAAAATATAGACAAACTATCTTGCGACTTAAAAAGTGATATCACTGGCTATGGCGCAGGTCAAAAAGCCGAAGCTTTGTCATTCCTAATAAATGGTGAAATAAAGACAGAAAAAGTAATAAGTTCACCCGATATTATAAATAGTATAATAGGTAGATCAAAAAAAACGGCAATTAACACATTAAACACTAATGAGGATATTTTAAATTATAGCTTTAAATTAAGACCTTTTAATTTCTTCCCAATAATTCCTAAAAATACTGCGCATGTGAAGATAAAAATAGAAAGTATTTTAAATTAGTTTAAAAATTTTTCTTAATTTTGCTTCAGTGTCATCATCTATGGCTTTCGCTATAACGATGCTCATTTCTTCTTTTAGTTCAAAAAACTTTTTAATATCACTACAAATATGCTCAAACGGGTAAGGGGAAACCCAAACTGAATTTTTTAAACAGTAGAATCCAGCTTTACGTAATAAATAACGAACTGCTTCACGTTCGGATTTGCGAGATTCAGGCAGATCTAGCAATACCATGCGCCAATTTCCATCCCAATCTATCGGGGCTAAATTAGTCTTAGAATCTAATATATTACTAATTAACTTTTGTTTACCCAGTGGGGTAATACGTAGGAATAAGCTTTGTCCTGCGTTAAAAGGCTCGATATGGCCCATTGTAACCAAATTACGTACAGATCTAGTAATACCATAATAAGGTTTATCTTGGGGCACAGCAGGGCTCATTTTAAGCCGAATTTCTATTTGATTTAGTAAATCATCCTCAGAAAAAGCTCTCTTTTCAGAGATTATTTTAAGTATGATATTGGAAATTGGTAATTTCTCGGCCATATTTGGATAATAATATACTTTTCCACATTTTACAAGGTTTTTGCGGTCGCGGAATACTTGTCAAAAATAAACCGTTGATATATACTAACCTAGTAAAAGTAAATTTTATTAAATATATATGTCAAAAATCATCGGTATCGACCTAGGTACAACAAACAGTGCAGTTTCAATTATTGAAGCTGGACAACCAAAAATTATAGAAAACATCGAGGGAAATCGTACGACTCCTTCTATCGTAGCTTACAGTAAAACTGGTGAGCGTCTTGTTGGACTACTGGCAAAACGCCAAGCCGTAACAAATCCTGAAAATACAATCTACGGTATCAAGCGTTTTATGGGACATAAATTTAGTGATCCTGAAATTCTAAAAAACAAAGACCAACTTTCTTTTAAAACTAACGAGGGTAAAGACGGCGGCGTAGAAGTAAAATTTGGAGATACATGGCAACGCCCAGAAGAAATCTCTGCAATGATCTTGGCTAAAATTAAAGCCGATGTAGAAGCAAAGCTTGGTGAAAAAATAACCGAAGCAGTTATTACTGTGCCAGCTTATTTTAACGATGCGCAGCGTAAAGCAACAAAAGATGCAGGAGCAATCGCTGGACTAGACGTAAAACGTATTATTAACGAACCAACAGCAGCTGCACTGGCATACGGATTTAATAAAAAGAAAAATGAAAAAATAGCCGTATACGATTTCGGAGGCGGTACATTTGATGTATCAATTCTAGAAGTAGGAGACGATGTTATTGAAGTTAAATCTACAGATGGAGACAGCCATATGGGCGGTGAAGATATTGATTACAAAATCATTAAATTTATTGCCGACGAATTCAAAAAAGAAAGTGGAATAGATGTAACAAAAGATAGTCTTGCTTTGCAGCGTCTAAAGGAAGCAGCTGAAAAAGTAAAACATGAACTATCTACAACAACAGATTCTGAAATAAACATACCGTTTATTACGTCTGACGCTAGCGGCCCAAAACATTTACTACTAAAAATGTCTCGTGCGAAGTTAGAAGATCTAGCGCGCGAATATGTAGACAGATCTATTGAAATTACAAAGCGTGCAATAGATGCTAGTCCTTTTAAAGCAAGTGAAATAGATGAAATTATTCTTGTTGGTGGACAAACTCGTATGCCAATGATAGTAGAAGCCGTAAAAGCATTATTTGGCAAAGAACCAAACCGCACAATTAACCCTGACGAAGTAGTGGCACTAGGCGCTGCTGTGCAAGGCGGAGTTTTGCAAGGTGATGTTCGTGATGTATTACTACTAGATGTTATTCCATTATCTCTTGGTATTGAAACATTAGGTAATATTGCAACAAAACTGATTGAAAAGAATACAACTATTCCGGCGTCACGTTCTCAAGTATTTTCAACTGCTGGAGACAACCAAACTCAAGTAGAAATTCATATTGTTCAAGGTGAACGCCAAATGGCGCAAGACAATAAATCACTTGGTAGATTTATCTTGGATGGTATTCCGCCATCACCACGTGGTATGCCGCAAATTGAAGTAGCTTTTGACGTAGATGCTAATGGTATCTTAAATGTAAAAGCAAAAGACAAAGCCAGTGGTAAAGAGCAAAGTATTCGTATCGAAGCTAGTTCTGGCTTAACTGACGCAGACATTGAAAAAATGAAAAAAGATGCCGAAATTTATGCCGAGGAAGACAAAAAGAAAAAAGAATTAGCTGAAGTAAAAAACACAGCAGAAATGCTACTGTATACTGCAGAGAAATCTCTAAAAGACAGTGAGGGTAAAATTAGTGCCGAAACAAAGGAAAACTTGGAAAAATCTATTACGGAGTTACGTTCTGTAAAAGATGGCGAAGATAAAGATTCTATCCACACAAAAACAGAAGAATTAAGTGCATCTCTTTCAAAAATTGGAGAAGAAATGAACAAAGCAAATAGTGAACCTAAACAAGAAGAGAATACCGAAGCTAAAGATGCATCATATGAAGAAAAACCCGCTGAAGACGAAAACAAATAGTCATTTTACCAAGCCAGTAAGTCACGTAAAGGAAGTTTCCTTGCGTGATGTTTTGGCGTCTATCAAAGAAAAGAAAGATGCTTGTATCATAATATTAGACGAACTAACAGATGTACATAATGTTGGCGCAATAATAAGATCTGCTACTGCATCAGGATGTGACGCTATTGTTGT
>CAYJCX010000003.1:22681-27833 GCA_964368775.1 uncultured Candidatus Saccharibacteria bacterium
TTGGTGGAGGAATGCGCGGAGGTGCGGGTAGCCCACGTTCTAAAGTTGGACGTGATATCATGACAGAAATAGATATTCAATTAACTGAATTAATCTTAGGCGCAACTAAAAATATTCGTATTAAAAAAGCTTGCAAGTGCGAAACATGCTTGGGAACAGGCAATGCCAAAGGTGAGAAAGAAGAAAAATGCGAAACATGCAAAGGATCCGGTAAAATTATAAAAGTTCGCAAAACTATTCTGGGCGCAATACAAGAAATGCATTATTGCGACAAATGTGATGGCGAAGGAAGTACTATAAAAAAGAAATGCGCTACTTGCAGCGGCACCGGAGCAGTATCCCAAGAAACAGACTTTACTGTAAATATTCCAGCCGGTAGTAACAATGGCGACACATTGCGTCTAGCTGGCGGAGGCGAATACGTCCGCAAGGGTAGCGCTGGTAATTTATTTATAAAACTAAACCTTGTTTTTCCTAAAAAGTTAAATGACAAGCAGAAGAAACTATTGGACGAACTTAAGAAAGAAGGGCTATAATTAGTTTATGCACAAAGTATTAAGCTTTATCATTTTAATAGGAATTATTTATGGGGTATATGTATACCGCGAGCCTATTAAAGTAGCCATAAACGCAAATACTAATAACGCACTAGAAAACGTATATATTCCAACAGACACTGACATAGAAAATTTAGTAAACAAAGCATTAAACAAAGAAATAATCCCAGTTAGTAAATGTAATAAACCTATAACTTATAGTTTGGCTAATTTTGATACTGAATTTAATATAGACCAAGCTTATTTCTTACGTGCCATAGGCCAAGCAGAAAAATTATGGGAAGAAGAATCTGGGAAAAATTTATTTGAATACAAGGAAACCGGTGGTAGTTTAGGAATAAATTTAGTCTACGATTATCGTCAACAAACGACAGATGAACTAAAAAAGTTAGGTATTAATGTTAGCCAAAGCCGTACTTCTTATGAAGAACTGAAAGCAAAATACAATTCTGTAAAGACCACGTATTTACAATACAAAGCTAGCTACGAATCACAATTATTGGCTTATAATACAAGAATAAAAACATTCCAAGCTAACGTTACGTATTGGAATAACAATGGGGGCGCACCTCAAAAAGAATATAACGAACTAAACGCAGAAAAAGCAGCATTGGATTTAGAACTAATAAAATTAAAAAATTCTGAATTAGTAATAAACAATTTAGTTAACCAAGTAAACGGTTTAGCTAATACGCTAAATAAACAAGCCGCAATACTGAATCTAAATGTAAAACAATATAATACTGTTGGGTCCAGTCTTGGCGAATCTTATGAAGAAGGATTGTATTACAGTGATGGCGTAAAACGTGGTATAGACATATACGAATTCCAAACATACAACCAATTAGTGCGCATATTAGCCCATGAAATGGGTCATGCATTAGGAATAGACCATTTAAATAACACTGAATCAATAATGCATAAAATGAATACTAGTAAAAATTTAATCCTAACAGTAGAAGACAAATCAGCATTAGCTGGTATTTGCGGACTACAGGTAGCAACCCAGTAATATGAATCCGACTAAACTTTTCATGATAACCCCAAATATAACAAATTATAAATTTAATAAAAGTTTGATCGGATGAATAATTATTACGACGTTATTGTAGTTGGTGGGGGAGCATCAGGAATGATGGCTGCTGGGTTTGCGGGTAGCCGCGGAAAAAAAGTACTACTACTAGAAAAAAATAAAGACTTGGGGCAAAAGCTAAGTATCTCTGGCGGCGGACGTTGTAATATTACCAACGACGAATCCGACTTACATAAATTCTTGGCAGTATATTCTAAGAAAAAGGGAACAGAGCAATTCTTGTTTTCGCCTTTTTCGCAGTTTAATAAAGACGATACATTTAAATTCTTTAAAGATCTTGGCTTGCCATTAGTTGTAGAAGCTCGCCAGCGCGCATTCCCGCAAACAATGAAGTCTACTGACGTTGTTAAAGCAATGGAGCTATTTTTAAAAAAGAACAACGTTACAATCCAAACTGGGTTCCCAGTAAAACACGTTAAAAAAGAAGGCAGTAAAATAGTTAGCGTAACAGCCCAAAACTACGAATATTTCGCAGATAGTTTTATATTTTGTACCGGAGGAGTATCGCACCCAGAGACTGGGTCAACTGGTGACGGGTTTAAATGGCTACGTGACCTGGGGCACACAGTTAGTGAGCCAACGCCGTCTATTGTGCCATTGGCGGTAAAAGAGAGATATATCAAAGATTTGTCGGGTATTAGTCTTTCTTTTATGAAAATTACTTTTTATATTGATGGTGTAAAATCTTTCCAAAAGAAAGGTAAAATTTTGTTTACACATTTTGGACTATCCGGTCCATTAATACTAAATAGCGCCAGCCAGGTATCGGATTTACTGCATACCGGCGAAGTTACCGCAAAGATAGATTTATATCCTGATACAGATATCGGGGCGCTAGATACTAAAATAATTTCTATATTTGATGAGAATAAAAACAAAATGTTTAAAAATGTTTTAGCCGAATGCGTACCCGAAGGCACCGCTAAATCTTTAATAAATATTATAAAAATAGACCCAGATACCAAAGTCCACAGTATTAGTAAAGCCGAGCGCCGCCACCTGGTAGACACATTAAAGGCCCTGCCAATAACCATAACAGGTCTTATGGGTTATGACCGCGCTGTAGTTGCTGACGGCGGGGTAGCACTAAAAGAAATAGATACCAAGACAATGCGTTCTACTGTAGTAGACAATCTTTACATCACAGGTGATCTACTAGACATCAACCGTCCATCCGGCGGATTCTCTTTGCAACTGTGCTGGACTACTGGATATGTTGCGGGAATAAATGCATAATAAAAACCCAGAGCATAAAAATCTCTGGGTTTTTTGTTGGACTTAATTCGGAAATGAAATTAAAATTTTTAATTACTTTCATTCTTTAATAACAATGCTTTGGGGTTATTTTGAAATAAGTCCATTTAATTTTCAGAATGCTTTAATAACAGCTCTTCTAAAAATTTTCTTTTTGGCCAAAAAGAACGCTTTCGGTTTGCGGGGTAAATATCCCTTTTTCGGGTTTTCCCGGCGCCACATCTTAAAAGACAGGCTCACCATTACTAGTATCATAGCATTTTACTTATATTTGTCAAGTATTTTCCTTTGTTAAATATGGCTTTATTTATAAGGTTTTTTGAGGTGTATACTTGTTTGACAATATAGGTCTATTGTGATATAATATATGTACGCCTGAGTTATTCAGCAACGTATTCTCGAGAATCGTATTTCTTCAAAAATTCAAAATATATACTAGTTAAAACCGTTATGGAAAAAAATTTGCCCGAGGAACATTTCAAAATCACAAATGGCCCCTCAAAATTCGACCTCATGAGTTCTTTATTCGAAGGAAAAGTTGTAAAAATATCATGTGATATTTTATCTGCTAATCTTAATTCAGAATTAAAGATTAAAATTTATCCTGTTGTAAAAGTTCGTTTTATTCTTGTTGGACCTGAAGATGGATCTAATGAATCCTGGTTCGGGAAAGTTAGGATAATTGATGAAGACTTCGAACACGAAGACCGGAAGTTTTACTACAGTAGTAAACACAGAACTGGGACTATACACAAAAGAGAAGAGAAAGAATCTGCTATTAAAATAATAGAAAAAATGTAAAACAAAAAAATAAATTTAGGCAATCTCACAAGAGGTTGCCTTGTTTTTATTTTATATAAGAGGATTTTTGGCAATGACAGAGTTGTCTTTGTTGTCTATAACAATATAGCCAAGGCCATTTAGTTGCTCACGAAGTTCGTCACTTTTAGTATAATCTTTTTCTAGACGCGCTGTATCGCGGTCACGAGAAATTATACGAATTTCTTCTGGCAATGTTTTGTCTATTCTAGAATATTCTGTAAAACCAAGACCTAAGATTTTATCTATCTCCAGTGCTGTAGCTAATTTAGATTCTGCAGTTATTTTAGTATCATCAAGTAATGCAATAAAAGTAGCCAAAGCTTCTGCAGTGTTTAGGTCATTGTTTAAAGACGCTTTTACATTACCCAAATATTCAGCATTAATTTCGCCCGGATTTTCGTACATTACGCCAATAAACTTTTCATACATGCGGGTTAATGTAGTCTGCGCAGCATAAAGACCATCCCATGTTAAATTAGCTTGGGTGCGATAATGAGTGCCGTATAAGAAATATTTATAAGACAGGGGATTTACTCCACGTTCTTTTAAGTCATCTATCATTAGGAAATTGCCATCTCTCTTGGCCATTTTTTTACCATCTATCAATAAATGTTCACAATGCAAGAAAAAGTTAGAAAAAGTCTTACCACTAGCACATTCAGACTGCGCTATTTCATTTTCATGATGGGGGAACATATTGTCTACGCCGCCGGTATGGATGTCTATTGTCTCGCCCAAGAATTCTTTGGCCATGGCGCTACATTCTATATGCCAGCCAGGGCGGCCTTTACCTAAATCAGTCTCCCAGAATACTTCACCGTCATTTTCATCCCAGGCTTTCCACAAAGCAAAATCTTGCGGGCTTTCGGTATCATACTCGTCAGCATTCATACGGCCAGATGCGTTTTCTTTTAGTTTGTCTTTGTCTATTGCTACCAGTCTGCCATAAGCGCCGTCACTAGATACGCGGAAATATACAGAGCCATCTTCAGCTTTGTAAGCAAAATCTTTGGCTAATAGTTCTTTGATTATTTCTACCATCATGTCTATGGACCCAGTAGCGCGCGGATATTTATAAGCAGGTAGCAATAATAGCTCGTTTCTACCATTATAAAATTCCTGTTCGTATTTTTCAGTAAGATTATTTAGCTTTATTCCCAGTTCTATTGATTTCTTGATAGTTTTATCATCTACGTCGGTCAGGTTTATGACTTGGTGTACAGTGTAGCCATTAGATTCTATTGCGCGGCGCAATATGTCTGCAAAAATATAAGCGCGGTAGTTACCAATATGCGGCGTATTGTATACAGTAGGTCCGCAAGTATACATAGAAACAGCCCCATCTTTTGAGATAGGATTGAATTCTTCTAATTTTTTAGTTAACGAATTATATAGTTTTATAGTAGCCATCTTTTTTTCTTAAAGT
>CAYJCX010000003.1:27933-31259 GCA_964368775.1 uncultured Candidatus Saccharibacteria bacterium
TTTTTTAGTTAACGAATTATATAGTTTTATAGTAGCCATCTTTTTTTCTTAAAGTGCAGTATGATCAATACACCGATTAATAGTATTACTGCTGTAATATAAGCAAACTGTTCTACAGTATTAACAATATGAACATCCGTTATCATAGCCAGTATAGTAGCAAATAATGTTAAAGGAAATGTTGTAAATGACATAATAGTCAAAATACGCATAGTTTTATTAGTCTTAGCAGACAATAGAGAATCATTGGTTTCTCTTAGATCTAGTAGCATTTCTCTATGACCTTCTAAGACTCCGGAAATTTTATGGTGGTCGTTGCGCATTAATTCTACATAAGAAACATAATCTTCACTATATAATTTAACACTGGCTCTTTCGAAAGAATGTAATACTCCTTCGTGAAATCTCAAGGCTTGCTTAAAATCTAGCATTTTACGGTTTAGGTGAGAAAGGTCATTAACCATTTTATCTTCATGGCCTGTAAAAATTTTAGTTTTTATCTCTTCAAGCATTTGGTAAATGTCATCCAATTTACCAGCAGCTTGTTTATAACATTCAGTAATTAATGCATGGAAAAGATGCCCAGCATGACCTACTGGCAGTGGTTTAGACAGCATAGCTTCTACTTCTAAATTACGAGCAAAGTCATGAATAGCATTAGAAAATTCATAATGTACTGTGATTAGGAAATCTTTACCCAGGATAAAGTCTATCTCAAGATCGGGCATTCTTTTTTCATTATGGATTCTAGGGAAATGTAAAATAAGATAAATCATGTCCTTGTAAGAATCTACTTTGGACAAAATAGTCTCATTTACAAGCTCATTTAACAAACTCTCGGGTACATTATATTCACCAATTACATGCAGTAATTCGTCTTCCGTTGGAGACTCTAAATCCACCCATGTAACACCTTGATATTTGTATGTTGAAATCATAATACTATTATACCAAAAAATAAGAAGTATCCTAGGGGGTTTTACCAGTTTTCAGGCTTGCAAAAATCCCTGGCTTATGCTATAGTCTTCGGGTATGGAATTCGCAGTAATCAAATCTGGTGGCAAACAATATCGCGTCTCAAAAGGCGACGTTATTCGTATTGAGAAACTTAAGGACGTTACAGAAGTTGGACAAAAAGTAGTTTTTGACCAAGTTCTTCTTGTCGACAATGGTAAAGACACAACTATTGGTATGCCAATGATTGATGGAGCATCAGTTCTAGCGGATGTAACTAAAATTGGTCGCGCTGACAAAATAATGGTAGTTAAATACCTGCAAAAGTCTCGCTACCACAAAAAGAATGGTCACCGCCAACCATTTGTTGAAGTAAAAATTACTGCAATAAAATAATTCTACTTATCCTAATTAAAAGCTGTACATTTAGTACAGCTTTTATGTTATTATATTAAATAACATATGCATAATCCTCACATGCCAGACATACCAATGAATCGAGACGTGACGTATTTTGCACGCACTAATTTTCGTGGCGGTAACGAAATGTTTGGTATCAAAAGAAAAGATAGACGCCAGCACATGTATGTACTGGGTAAATCTGGTACCGGTAAAACAACACTATTGTCTAACTTGGTTATCCAAAATATCTGGAATGGCGAAGGTCTATGTCTTGTGGACCCCCATGGTGAAGTCGTAGAAACAGTTTTAAAAATGATCCCAGAACATCGCATTAAAGATGTTGTGTATTTTAACCCTGCAGATACAGATTTTTGTATTGGATTTAATCCACTGGAGCTAAACGATCCTAAATACAAACATCTTGTAGCATCTGGACTGATGGGTATTTTTACAAAGATTTGGGCCAATGTTTGGTCTTCTCGTATGGAATACATTCTTAGTAATACTATTTTGGCGCTGCTGGATACCCCAGGGTCAACACTGCTGGGAATTACACGTATGCTAGTGGACAAAGACTACCGCCAAGTAGTAGTGGGCAATTTAAAAGACCCAATAGTTAAAGCTTTTTGGGTTCATGAATTTGAACAATGGAAAGAGCAATTCCGTAACGAAGCTATTTCTCCAATTCAAAACAAGGTTGGGCAATTTTTGTCTTCGTCTGTAATTCGCAACATTGTAGGACAACAACAAAGTTCAATAGACATATTCAACCTAATGAACGAAGGTAAAATATTGTTAGTTAACGTATCCAAAGGCCGCATAGGAGAAGATAATTCAGCTCTTATTGGTGCAATGATAATTACCAAATTACAACTGGCTGCGATGGAGCGTGTACGTATTCCAGAAGAAGAAAGACGTGATTTTTATTTATACGTAGATGAGTTCCAAAACTTTGCGACAGATTCTTTTGCCAGCATTCTCTCTGAAGCTCGTAAATATAGACTATGTCTAACGTTAGCTCATCAATACACCGCCCAAATAGAAGGCGGGGATAGCGACCTAAAAGACGCAGTATTTGGTAACGTAGGTACTATGGTAATTTTTCGTATTGGGGCAGATGATGCAAAGACACTGGAAAAAGAATTTGCACCAGAATTTATCCCAGAAGATTTTGTGGGACTGCCTAACTATCAAATATATTTAAAAATGATGATAGATGGTATTACATCTCGTCCTTTTTCTGCTACAACATTGCCGCCAATAACCGTACATAATGAATTTGATTCTAGTAAAAGTGTTATAGAAGCATCCCGCAATCAATACTGCAGACCTCAGGCATTGGTCGAGGCTAATATTACAGCTTGGTCTTCTACGTCTGGAGGTACTACATCGGAAAGCCGTTCTACTAATTCTCAAGGCATGAAAATGTACCCAGCAGTATGTGTAAACTGTAATAAAGAAATTTCTGTACCATTTGAACCAATTGCTAGTAAACCAATTTACTGTAAAGAATGTTTACATAAAATAAAAGTTGGTGAACTAAAAGCTGTAAAAGGGTTTTATGACAAAAACCAAAATGATGGACCAAAGCCTGTGCAAGCCCTGGCTGCAATTGGTATTGAATACGAACAAGAAAAAAATACAGAAAATTTTACTCGTAAACCGATGCCAAACAGAGTACCATCTAGACCGACAATAAATATTCCTAACCCGAAATTTACACCAAGACCAGATCATGTAAAAGATGAGATGCTAAAAGATAAACCAAAAAACAATGATGGTTTTATGGATTTAAAAAATCTATTAAAAAAGATAGTCCCGGGACAAGACAAAGTTTTAGATAAACCAAAGTTAGAAATAAAAGGGGACCCTAATAAACTAACCCTGCACCCAAGATTAGCTAACGCAACTGTAGGTCAAAACAAAAAACCGTTAATAGCAGCACCCAAAGCAGCTAGTAATGAGTCTTT
>CAYJCX010000003.1:31359-34147 GCA_964368775.1 uncultured Candidatus Saccharibacteria bacterium
AGTAAAGAAGTTCCGGAAGATGTTTTAAGAGAAATTTTTAGCGAAGAAAAATAATATGAAAATACTATTAACAGGCGGCGGAACTGGCGGACATTTTTACCCATTGATTGCAGTAGCAGAAAGACTAAAAATTTTAGCTCATGAACGTAAGATTTTAAAAATAGATTTATACTACATGGGTAGTATCCAATACGACGAAAAATCTCTGCGTGATAATGAAATAGAATTTGTCTATGTACCAACAGGGAAACTAAGACTATACCCAAGTATAAAAAACTTTACAGACATGTTTAAAGTTCTATTTGGGGTAATTAGCGCTACGGTAAAAGTATTTTTTATTTACCCGGATGTAGTTATATCCAAAGGTGGGTATGCGGCTTTCCCGGCTCTTTTTGCTGCTAAAATATTGCGTATCCCTGTAATTATTCACGAATCTGATACCCACCCAGGACGAGTGAATTTATGGTCTGGCAAATTTGCTCAGCAAATTTTACTATCATTTAATGATGCAGCTAGCTTTTTTGATCCTAAAAAAACCACCGTAATTGGTCTACCCATTAGAAATGACATAATGCATTTACCCGATACCAAAGCTGGCGCAGAATATTACAAACTGGACGAACACGTGCCTACTATATTTGTTTATGCTGGGTCTCTGGGTGCAGAGAAAGTAAATAATTTAATACTAGAAGCATTACCTGATTTATTAAAAAAATATCAGATAATCCACCAATGTGGAGCAAATAATATTGTAGAAGTAGAAACAAGATCTAAAATAATATTAGAAGGTCATTTATATAAAGGACGCTATTTACTAAAACCATTTTTAGATTCCGTAGAAACAAGACATGCCGCAGCTGCAGCATCATTAATAGTATCTCGCGCGGGGTCAACACTGTTTGAAATAGCAGCTTGGCATTTGCCGGCTATTGTAATACCAATAACTAATTCTCATGGTAACCACCAAAGAAAAAATGCTATTCATTTTGCAGAAACTGGCGCAGCTACAGTAATAGAAGAAGTAAACGCATTACCTCATATTTTTATTTCAAAAGTTGATGACATACTGCTACATGCTGATACTTGGCAAAAGATGTCTTCGTCTACGAAAGATATAGACAATGTCGATGCCGCAATGGAAATAGCCCGCAGTGCAATGCTAATAGGCGAAGCCCACGAATTAGAATAAATATATGTTAGCACCCAAATCAAATAAAATACAAATTATTAAATATTCTCCACCCCCTCCGGAATTACCGGTACTTGGAGATTTTGACCCGAAAGAAATATCTTTTATCGGTAGAACTAATTACTCAGCGGCTCTAGAAGAAAAAAGATATGTTTTTGGTATTAAACGTATAGATAGACGCCGTCATCTTTATATTGTAGGTAAATCAGGTGTAGGGAAAAGTAAGTTGCAAGAACTAATGATCCGCCAAGACATTGCATATGGTTATGGAGTCTGTGTAATAGATCCACACGGAGAATTAATTGACGACATTCTAGACTTTATTCCAGAAAATCGTATTTCGGATGTATGTATTATTGACCCATCTGATACAGAATACCCAATTTCTTTTAACCCATTAGCAAATATAGATTCTGGTTTTAAACATCAATTAACACAAGGTTTAATTGAAGTTCTTAAAAAACAATTTGGGTCTAACTGGACACCAAGACTGGAACACGTCTTTCGTTTTACAGTTCTTGCACTATTGGACTACCCATACGCAACAATGCGTGGAATGATTTCTATTTTAACAGATAGAAATTACCGTCAGAAAGTTGTTGAATATATAGAAGACGACATGGTTAAAAGATTTTGGGCAATTGAATTTGCGGACTGGTCTGAAAAATTTGATACCGATGCTATTATTCCACTAGTTAATAAATTAGGTCAGTTTTTATCTGACCCAATGTTACGTAACATATTTGGCCAAATAGAGAATAAAGTAGACTTGGAAAAATTAATGAACAATAAAAAAATTATTTTAATTAATTTATCTAAAGGTAAAATTGGTGAAGAAAATTCTTCTTTCTTTGGGGCAATGTTTATAACAAAAATCAAACAAGCTGGTATGGCTCGTGCAAGGTTAGAAAAATCTGAACGTCATGATTTTTATTTATATGTAGACGAGTTCCAAAACTTGGTGACAGATACTTTTGAAAACATTCTCTCTGAAGCCCGAAAATACGGACTAAATCTTACTGTTGCTCACCAATATGTAAGCCAGTTATTACCTAAAGTCCAACAAGCAGTAATGGGTAACGTAGGGTCTATGATAACGTTTCGCGTAGGAGGAGAAGATGCTGTAAAGCTGAAACCAGAATACGCGCCAATATTTGACGTAAAAGATATGATAAATCTAGGGGTAGGGGAATTCTATATAAAGATGACAATAGATGGGGAAAGTTACGACCCATTCTCTGCTGAAACACTAAAAGTTCTGCCGCCGACACATCGTTCTTTTAAAGAAGAGATCATTGCTTCATCCCGCAATACCTATGCTATGAATGTTGATGAGGTCCGTCGTATCTACGAAAAAGAAGAATCTACAATTACACGCAGTTCTGCGGAAAAATCAGCGGTTCTAGGTAGTAAAGAAGAATCAAAAGTAACAGAAAACGAACCATTGATTTAATAAAATTATAGGTATAATATTACAATTTATATGAGTCCAGAAACCAAAAACTGCCAAAACTGTAAGAATAACTTTGTAATAGAGTCCGATGACTTTGATTTCTATAATAAGATCAAGGTACCGCCGCCAACGTTTTGTCCAGAATG
>CAYJCX010000004.1:0-5967 GCA_964368775.1 uncultured Candidatus Saccharibacteria bacterium
GTTTTTGTAACATAACTATATTAGTATAGTATAAAATTTGCGGAACCGGCGAGATTCGAACTCGCGAGGGTTTTTACACCCTGCCTCTTTAGCAAAGAGGTACGTTAGACCACTCTGACACGGTTCCGTAAGCCCATTTATAGCATAAATAATCTATCTATAAAAGGCTTAAAATAGATTTTATTTAATAAATAAATGTGCTATATTAATCACGCGGAGGCGTGGGTGAGTGGTTTAAACCAGCGGTTTACTAAACCGCCGACTGTTAAAGGTCCGGAAGTTCGAATCTTCTCGCCTCCTCAAATAACCCCCTAAGGGGGTTTTGTTTTTTTAGAGCTTGCTCTTATTTCCCTAAATATAGTATTATTGGTCTATGTCAAAGACAATACTTATTATCGAAGATGACCTATTTTTACAAGAATTAGAAGCATCAAAATTAAAGAAAGCTGGTTACGAAGTAAAGCAAGCTAAAGATTCTATAGAAGCAGACGAGATTTTTAAATCTGGCGTTCAAATAGATTTGATCTTACTGGATCTAATGCTGCCAGGGCTCGACGGTTTTGCTATCCTAAAAAAAGTTAGAGATGACGAAGCTACAAAACATATTCCAACTATTATCTTCTCTAACCTTTCAGAAGATGGAGACATCCAAAGAGCAGAAGAATTAGGTATTAGTGAATTCCTATTAAAATCAAACTTTAGTCTTAACGACCTGGCCCATAAAATCAAATCTGTAATTGGAGAATAAAAGAGATGTTTTAAAATACCAGGGTTGACCCTGGTATTTTTTGAATGGAATAAGGGTATTTTGGAAAAGTTATCCACTGTTTTACATTAGCAAAAAAGAGGAATATAATAATTTAGCAGTTTCGAAACTCTGCAACTATTAAGGGTTTATTTAGCCGAATATTCCCAGTAAGCAACAATAACGTATATGGTGATATATACAAAAAATTGGCTCAAATTTTTATTAGGTTTCTCTATTTGTCTTATCTTGCGGTTAATACCGTTTCGCCCTCCTAATGTAGAACCAATAATGGCCACACAAATGCCATTCTCAAAAGCTTATGGCAAAATTTATGGTTTTTTGTTTGCTTTTTTAAGTATATTCTTGTTTGATGTTCTAACTGGTAAATTGGGCTCTTGGACTTTAGTGACTGCTTTTGCTTATGGTTTTCTTGCTCTTTGGGCAGCTTATTATTTTAAAAATAAAGAAAGTACATCCATAAATTATGTAAAGTTTTCCATAATGGGTACTTTGGCTTATGACATTGTGACTGGTCTTTCTATTGGGCCAATATTTTTTCAGCAACCTTTTATGCAAGCTCTTATTGGGCAAATACCTTTTACCATGATGCATCTTGTGGGGAATATTGGGTTTGCTGCTATTGCAGCACCTTTGATTTATGGATTTGTTGTAGAAAACAAAAAATTAGAATTGAATAATATTATAAAAATATTTGACCATAAAAAGATATGAAAAATATTTTAAAAAATAAAAAATATTTAATTTTGTCTCAAATTAAAAAAAGAGACGGGTCTATTGTTCCATTTGACCAATATCGTATTACTAGGGCAATTATGCGAGCGATGCAGTCAGTGGGGGAATATAATGAAATTAAAGCAGAAGCTTTAACTAAAAATATTTTAGATGCATTGTGTGCTTTTAAAAAAGAAAATAATATTAAAAAGTTTGTTCCAAGTGTAGAAACAATTCAGGACATTGTAGAAAATGAACTAATAATGTCAGGCTTACTTCAGACGGCAAAAGCTTATATTCTTTATCGTAACGAAAGATCTATTGTTCGAGAAAAAGTAGGCTTTGTGCCAGAAAAAGTCAAAGAACTCGTCGAAGAAGGTAAAAAATATTTCCGTAATCCATTAGCAGAATTTGTTTATTATCGTACTTATGCAAAATGGATAGACGAAGAAGGTCGTAGAGAAACCTGGGTTGAAACAGTAGATCGCTATATTAATTTTATGCGAGATAATATTGGGTCAAAATTAACCGAAAAAGAATATAGCGAAGTTAGGGAAACTATCTTGAAACAGGATTCAATGCCTTCTATGAGACTGCTCCAGTTTGCCGGCAAGTCAGCCAGAAAGACTAATGTATGTGCTTACAATTGTTCATTTATCGCACCTAAAACTTTTCAAGATTTTGCTGAAATAATGTACATTTCTATGTGTGGTACTGGGGTTGGTTGGTCTGTGGAAAGTGAAAATATTCAAGCTATGCCTCAAATTAAAAACCAAAATGGAAAGAAGTTACCAGTTTGTGTTATTCCAGACAGTAAAGAAGGCTGGGCAGATGCATTCTCTTTTGGGATGGAGACTTGGTTTTCAGGTAAAGACGTAGAATTTGATTATTCAAAGATTCGTCCAGCCGGCTCACGTCTTAAAACTATGGGTGGAAAAGCCTCAGGCCCGGAACCTTTGCGTTCATTATTGGAATTCACAAAAGAAAGAATTTTAAAACGCCAAGGAAGACATCTTACCAACTTAGATGCTCATGACATTATTTGTAAAATAGGTGAATGCGTTGTAGCTGGTGGGGTCAGAAGAAGCGCCATGATTTCTTTATCTGATTTAGATGATGAAGCAATAAGAGATTCTAAAAAAGGCCAATTTTATCTTTTAGAAGGCCAAAGAATGTTAGCTAATAATTCTGCTGTTTATAATGTAAAGCCAGATGTTGTAACATTTTTAGATGAATGGGTGGCTTTGGTTAAAAGTGGTAGCGGGGAACGGGGAATTTTTAATCGAGGTAGTTTGGTTAAAACATTACCCAAAAGAAGACTTGCTCAATGGCCAGAAGAAAATTATCCTGCATGGGGCACAAATCCATGTGGAGAAATTATTTTACAGTCAAAACAATTTTGTAATTTATCCGAAGTTGTTGCCAGAGCCGAAGATACAGTTGAATCACTTGTAGAAAAAGTTCGGGTGGCTACAATTCTTGGGACTTATCAATCATCCTTAACTTATTTCCCGTATCTTTCTAAAGAATGGCAACAAAATTGTAGTAAAGAAAGATTATTAGGTGTCTCGATAACGGGGCAGTGGGATTCTAAAATTGCGCGTGATCCAGAAGTATTACAAAAATTAAAAAATGTAGCAATTGAAACAAATAAAAAATACGCAAAACGTTTCGATATTCCAGCGTCTACTTGTATTACTTGTGTAAAGCCATCAGGTACCGTTTCTCAAACAGTGGATTGCTCTTCTGGTATGCACCCAAGACACGCACCTTACTATATTAGACGTATTCGTATTTCGGCCAATGATGCATTATTTAAAATGTTAAAAGACCAGGGTGTGCCTTATTTCCCAGAAGTTGGTCAAACATTACAAAATGCTACAACTTTTGTTTTTGAATTTCCAGTAAAATCTCCAGAGGGGGCTATTTGTAAAGATGATATAGATGCCCTAACTCAACTTGAACACTGGAAAGTTGTTAAAGAAAATTTTACCGAGCATAACCCATCTGTAACAATTTCTGTAGGAGATGATGAATGGTTAACTGTTGCAAATTGGGTTTATAAAAATTGGGATATTGTTGGCGGGTTATCATTTTTACCAAGATCAAATCATGTGTACCAATTAGCACCATATGAAACAATTACTAAAGAAAAATATGATGAAATGGTAAAACGTTTTGGAGAAATTGATTTTTCAAAAATTGTAACTTATGAAAAAGAAGATGAAACAGAAGCCAAAAAAGAGTTAGCCTGTGTGGGTGGTACTTGTGAAATATAATTATGCTTTATACTGGCAAAGGTGACGACGGTAGTACAAAAACTTTTGGATGCAATCAACGCATATCCAAAGGTTCTAGCGTTGCTGAAGCTTTGGGTTCATTAGATGAAATTAATTCATTTTTGGGTTTAGTAAAAGTAAAAACTGAAAAGAATAGTTTTGTTTTTAGAAGTGATATTTTATTAATTTCTGCCATTTTAGAGCAAATACAGCAAGACCTTTTTATTATCCAAGCTGGAATTGCTGGTGCTGATAAAAAAATAAATCTAGAAAAAATAAAATGGTTAGAAGATATTACTAATAGTATCGAAAAGATAATTCCACCCATTAATTCTTTTTTTATTTCTGGAGGGTCTGAGATTTCTGCTTTGTTTGATATTGCTCGCACTATTTCTCGTCGGGCAGAAAGACGTGTTGTTAGTGTTAATGATGAATTTAATGATGTAAGCCCTGAGACCTTGGCCTACCTTAACAGACTTTCCAGTGTTCTTTATGCTTTTGTTCGTTTAGTTAATTTCCAGAATGGAATAAATGAAAATAAGCCAAATTATAATTAAATTGCTTTTAGCCAATAATTGTTACATAATTTTTATACCATGAAGATAAAGAAACCTTTACCCAGAAAAGCCTATGAAAAAAATGCTGAAATTTATAAAATTTTAGCTAATTCAAAGCGCCTAGAAATCCTAAATCTTCTTCGTGAGCAAGAAATGTCAGTAGAAGATCTTGTAAAAACACTAGAAGTCCCTAAAGCTAACGTGTCACAACATTTGGCATTACTTCGGCATGCAAAATTAGTTGTGGTTAGGCGTTCTGGTTTAAATGCACATTACAGTATTATTGATCCTAGAATTGTAGAACCTTGTAGAATATTACATGAGCTTTCTAAAAAGAAATAACTATTATTAATTAAAAATAAAATATGTTTAAATATTTAATACTCGAAGTACTCTCTGCTCTTGTTGGTATAGTCGCTTTTATACTATTAATAGTTTATTTATGGAAAAATAGACTTATCCATAAAATAGTCGAAAACAAACATTTTGTTATTCCTACTATTTTAATTGTGGTTGCGGTTTTTGCTGGTTTGATTTCCAATCGTACTTATGCGCCAGATTTTGCAATGCCAATGTTCATTCATTCTCATGCTCCTGGTAAATTACCACCGTCTATTCCGTTTACTAAAATTTTCAAATTCTTAAGTTACGAAAATAAATTAGAACGCATTGAAGATATTGGGACTAGTCCTGAAAGTGTCCCAACTGAATCCCAAAAACCAGATGCTGACGGAATTGTAAGAATTTCATTGGTGGCAAAAGAAGTTGTTTCTGAAATTGCTGACGATGTTTATTTTAATTACTGGACTTATAATGGCCAGGTTCCTGGACCAATGCTTCGTGTTAAAGAAGGTGATCAGGTTCAAATTTCTTTAACAAATGATAAAACTAGTTTACACGACCACAATATTGATTTACATGCTGTTACTGGTCCTGGTGGCGGCGCATCTCTTACGCATGTTATGCCTGGCGAAACAAAGACCTTTGAATGGAAAGCATTAAATCCTGGTCTTTATGTTTACCATTGTGCTATGCCAAATGTTTCCACTCATAATTCTCATGGGCAATACGGTCTTATTTTAGTAGAACCTAAAGCTGGTTTTTCTGTCGTTGATAAAGAATTCTACGTTATGCAAGGCGAGCTTTATACTATAGGGGATTTAGGTAAAAAAGGATTAGTTCCTTTTGATTCACAAGCTCTTTTGGATGGTATACCTAACTATGTGACTTTTAACGGACGAATAGAAACTACTCCAAGAATGAATGCAAAAGTAGGGGACAAAGTTAGAATTTATGTTGGTAATGGTGGAGTAAATTTAATTTCATCTTTTCATGTAATTGGAGAAATCTTTGATACTGTATATCCAAACGCAAGTATTGGTGGGGCCATTGAACACAATACCCAAGCTACTGCTGTGCTACCAGGGGGCGCAGCTATTGTAGAATTTACGTTAGATGTTCCTGGGAACTATTTGTTAGTTGACCATGCGCTAGCACGCATGAACAAAGGCGCTTGGGCAGTTCTCAAAGTTACAGGCCCAGAAAACCCTAATGTTTTTAAAAGCATTACTCCTGCCAAATCTATGGAGAATATGAAATCAGGTTATTAGTGCGCTATAGTTAGTCCAATAACCTCGGTTGCGCCGGATTC
>CAYJCX010000004.1:6067-17001 GCA_964368775.1 uncultured Candidatus Saccharibacteria bacterium
AATCAGGTTATTAGTGCGCTATAGTTAGTCCAATAACCTCGGTTGCGCCGGATTCTAAAAGAATCCGGCGCATTTCTTTTATTGTGCCGCCGGTTGTCGTGATGTCATCTATTATCACACACAGGGCGCCATCTAATTTCTCAGGGCGAATAACTTTAAAAGTCCCAATAGGGGAATTTAGTCTTTCGTTTCTATTTTTAATACTAGCCTGGGGTGTCTTGTCTTTTATTTTTATAACTAAATCCAAGCCCAATTCATATATTGGTTCTTTTAAATGCTGTAAAATTTCCTTTGTAATTATTTCAGATTGATTAAAGCCTCTTTTTCTATAGCGTTTATTAGAAATTGGTACAGGAATTATTAAAATCCTGCTGTAGTTATTTAATTCTATGTATTCACTAATTAAATCAATAATACTGTCCGCCAGTACTCGTCCAAATATTCTTAGCCCATCAAATCTTTTCCTGTATTTAGCATCTGTTAATAGTTTTTTAACTACAGGGTTTCTGTATTCATATAATGCATGTACGTATGGGGGCAGGTCGTTTTCTGGCCCGGGGAGATTAGTCAAGCAATCTCTGCATAATAGTTTTCCACTGTTACGACAATTAACACATTTCTCATTAATAAAGATTGAATCTAAAAGCTTATAAATTAGATCTGTTATCCTCATAAAACTATCATACAATATAATTGTTATGATATACTATAGACATATATGGCATTCATTGATTCTTTCGGTAAACTACTTTCATCTTTTATTTCCAAAAAGGAATCTTCCAGGATTGCTGTTGGTATTGATATCGGCGCAACCAGCATTAAACTAGTTCAGTTCTCTTTAAAAAACAATAAAATAGTTCTCGACACTTATGGGTCTATTTCTCTTGGTCCATATGCCGGACAACCTGTTGGGTCTATTGCTAACCCTGAGGCTGAAAAAATAGGGGAAGCTATAAAAGAACTAGTAAAAGAATGTAATGCTAACACTACTCGCACTGCTGTAGCACTGCCTACTAGCGCTAGTTTGTTCCGTGATATTGGTATACCTTCTGGTATTACAGATAGCGAAATCAAAACTGTTGCCTTGACCGAAGCTCACAAAGTTATCCCTGTACCAGTAACCGATGTAGATA
Organism: uncultured Candidatus Saccharibacteria bacterium; assembly: GCA_964368775.1. Taxonomy (GTDB): domain Bacteria; phylum Patescibacteriota; class Minisyncoccia; order Phycocordibacterales; family UBA9973; genus 2-01-FULL-33-17. The sequence goes on from CAYJCX010000004.1 coordinate 7,201, forward strand.
TCGACTGGCTTTCAATACCAAAAGAGATACTACCAGAAGAATTACAAAAAGAAGATAAAAAGTTTTTGCTTTTGGTTGCTGTTTCTCATGAATCTAAAAAAAGAATCGAATCTTATGTTGCAGGGTCTGGTATTGTGCCGGTAATGTACGAAATAGAAGTATTCTCTAGTATGCGCAGTATTTATACTCATGAACGTGCACCGATTGTTTTGATTGATTTAGGAGCATCTCATATCAAAGTCAGTATTATTCACGAAGGTAGTATGCGTAGAGCATTATCTTTGGATCGTGGATTTAATGAATTGGATAATGCACTGGTTAACAAAGGTATGGATTTTGCTGCTGCTCATAAAATAAAGCACGCTAGCTCTATCACAGCACTTGGTGAAAACGAAACAGCTATGCGCGAAATCTACACTTCTATTTTAAAGGATATAGGTAATGCTATTTCTGAATATGAACGTTATTCACATGCGTCTCCCGTGCGAGCAGTACTTCTTGGCGGCGGTGCAGAAATGGCAGATATCGTGCCTTTTACTGAAAGTGTTCTTGGTATCACAACAGAAAAAAGTCACCCGTTTGAAAGAGCAATCGTTCCAGAATTAGTAAAAGATATAATACCTAGTATTGAACCAGAATTCACCGTCAGTGCTGGTGTTGCAATGAGACTATTAGCTTCATAAATATGAATCAAGACAATAATACATTTATTCCACATGAGAACAAAGCAAAAGTCCAAGCTCAGTTTGGGGGAGCTCTTTTGGTTCTTACTCTTATTGTTTTTGTGGTTGCCGTGGTTATTGCTGGTATGTCTTTTGTTCTTCGTAAAAATAGTGAGACGCAGCTGGTAACTTATAAAAATAGTTTAGATGCTTCTAGAAATAGATTTAGCGAAGGTCTATCAATTCGTACAATTGAAGAATTCGACAAACGTCTCAAAGCTTCAAGAGATTTGTTAGGTAGACATAAATCATTTGATGGTCTTTTTGGTTTAATAGAAAAGATAACCTTGAAGAATGTTCAGTTTGTTTCATTTTCTTATTTAGAAATGGATAATACAAGAAAAAATGTAGTTCGTCTTACCGGACGAGCACCGGACTATAAAACAATTGCTGAAGAATCAGAACAGTTCTCTTTGGACTCAGATGCACGCAGATACATTACCGATGTAGTCTTTTCAAATCTTTCTGTTGATCAAAAAACAGGCTTAATTAGTTTCGAGGTTATGTTTACTGTTGATCCTGAATTTCTTTTATACAGAAGATATGTTACTGATAATACTATTACTGATGTAATAGACGCAGATACGGTGGATTCAGCCAGAACTAGCGTCCCTAATATAAAGAATCAATAATATGAAAACAATACTCGCAATCATATTTTTTGCAGCATCCATAGGTATAACGGTATTTTTTACTATACCTCAATATAATTGTAATTCAGAGACTTGTGGTTATGACGGGGTTAAAGCTATTCGTATTAAAAAGTCTAGCTATAACGCAGCATTAGCTAGCGCTCAAAATCTTGAGTCTAGAAGAGATGATCTTACAAAAAAATATAACACCGTAGCACCAGAAGAACATCAAAAATTGGAAGCATTATTACCAAACAATGTTGATAATATAAAACTTGTTTTAGAGCTTGAAACTCTGGCAAAAAAATACGGGTTACTTATAGAAAGTCCAAAATTAGAAACAAAATCAGTAGAAACTTTGGATTTACCTACAAACAGTGCTGGTCAAGCTATACGTGCATCCGGGGACTCATCATTACCATCATCTCTGCCATATGGAACATTTACTTTGGATTTTACAGTCAGAGCAACATATGCTAATGCTAAATTACTTTTATCTGATATTGAGCATAATCTAAGATTAATAGAGCCAGTTTCTATAACATTAAAAGTCCCAGGCTTTGATCCTGCTGCTGCAACTAATTCAAACCCAAAAGCTAAAAAATACCCACCAGGAACTTACGATGTTACAATTAAAACAGTAATATATTATTTAAAAAACTAATATGTCTAAGAAAAAAATAATCATTATTTTAGTTATAGTTGCATTAGGCGCTGGTCTATTTTTATTCAAAATTGGTGGTAATAAAAATAATACAGATACTGAAATGGTAAATACAGGAGACAGTGGTCTTGCTAATGATTTTATCAAAGCATTAATGGGCGTAGAAAATGTGGCATTAGATACAAGCCTACTTAAATCTCCGGTTTTTCAATCTCTTGTGGCATCCGGAGCTTATGTTGACCCAAATCCAAACCGTGGTAAGACAGATCCATTCTCAGTAATATCCGGCACCGAAGTTTTGCCGCCCGATGGTCCAGAAAATTCACCTAGAGTTATCGGGGGAGTTCAATCTGGAGAAGTAATACCTATTAGCTACCCTGAAATTAAGGTTAGTAAAATTACAACTACGACTGCTTATATATCTGTAATCGGTATACCTAAAAATAATAAAGTTTCTGTTAGCGTTTCCGGTTCTAATAATGTAACTATTCCAGAATTAAATCTAGCTTACAAAAATGAAACTTCAGAATATACTGCCGTGGTTACAGGGCTTTCTACTAAAACAAAATATTCAGCATCATTGCAAGCACCTAATAGCTATGCGGGTTTACAAGCAGATTTTACGACAAAATAATATATGAATGACATAAATTTATTTGTTCGGGCTGGGCTTATAACATCTGATTCTGCAAAAGAAATTACCAAATTAGCCGATGCTAATTTCAAAGGTGATGTTATTAGCGCTCTCTATGATAGTGGTCTTGGTGAAGATAAAATATTGTCAGTTTTAGCTATTGAATATTCTTTACCCTTTGCAGTCAAAGAACCAGGTGAGATATCAAATGACGTATTAAATTTTGTCACAGAATCCAGCGCTATGGAATATAACTTGGTTCCATTGGCTTTAAATGATGGAGTTTTGGAAATCGGGATACTAGACCCAAATCAGCCTGGGTTACGTGACGCTATACGTTTTATTAGTGAAAATAAAAATGTAGCTTATAAGCTTTTTTTAATTTCACCTAGACTATTCAAAGCAATTGTTAGTAGGTACAGTGGTGTTGGTAATGTTTCTGATGAAGCATTACGCCAAGTTAATCAAGGTAAAACTGAAGGAGGGGAATTATTGACGATAACTAATGAAGAAAATAAGCCGGTAGACGTTAGCGCCACAAAAGAAGATGCTCCTATGCGTAGAGTATTATCTACTATTATTCGTGACGCTATTGCTATGCGTGCATCTGATATTCATATGGAAAATACTGGTAAATTAGTACGTGTACGTTACCGCATTGATGGAATACTTGAAACAAAAACAACAATTCCTAGTGAAGCTGCTTCGTCACTAGTAGCGCTAGTAAAATTAAATTCTAAACTTTTGTTAGATGAACATCGTAAACCACAAGATGGTAGTTTTTCTGTTGTTTATCAAAACCGTAAAGTTGATCTTCGTGTGTCTACATTGCCATCATACTACGGGGAAAAGGTGGTTATTCGTGTATTAGATAATTCGTCTGGGGTCTATAAATTAAATGAAGTCAAGATGACTCCCGAGCATTTGCAGACAATGAAAGATGCATTATCCAAGCCTTATGGATTAATTTTGATTACTGGACCAACAGGGTCTGGTAAATCTACAACACTTTATGCGATGCTCTCAGAGCTAGATAGAGAAACACATAATATTGTCTCCCTAGAAGACCCAGTGGAATATCATATTGATGGCATTACACAATCTCAAGTTCATGCAGCTATTGGTTATACTTTTGCTACAGGGCTAAGGTCTATTCTTCGCCAAGACCCAGATATAATAATGGTGGGGGAAATACGTGATAAAGAAACAGCAGATTTGGCTATTCAGTCTGCTCTTACCGGGCACCTTGTTTTGGCAACATTGCACACCAACAGTGCAGTGGGCGCAATACCGCGTCTAATAGATATGGGTATTGACCCTTATCTTATAGCGCCAACTTTAATTCTTTCTGTCGCTCAGCGTTTAACTCGTTCTTTTGCTACAGAAAATACTAAAAAAGCCGTACCAATAGAAGAAAGTATCTTAAAAATGTACGAAGATAGTATTTCTGATCTTCCAGAAGCTATCAAAGCTACATTACCAAAACCAGTTAATGCTTACGAGCCTGTTTTAACTCCTGAATTTCCAACAGGTTTATCAGGGCGTGTTCCAGTTTTTGAAATGTTCCCAATTGATAAGGAAATGCAACATCTAATTTTAGCAAACCCTAAAGAAGACGATATTCTAAAATTAGCTCGTAGTAAAGGAATGCTAAGAATGCGTGAAGACGCTATGATTAAAGCATTTGCTGGCAAGATTCCGCTCAAAGAGGTATACTCTTTGTAGATATGGAATACAAAAATAACCTTGAGTCTCTATTAACAGAATTAGACACACGCGGTGGGTCAGATATTCATTTTAACGCAGGTGAAGCTCCAGCTATTCGTGTAGATGGAGAATTATCTTTTCTTTTAAATCAAGAAAAGTTAAATGATAAAGATATAGAAGAATATTTAAAGTTACTTCTTCGCGGGGGAGAATTTGACGAATTCAAACAAAAATTTGATTTAGACTTTTCTTTTACTAATGAAAAAAATATACGTTTTCGTGGAAATGCTTATATAGAAAGTTCTCATCCAGCTATAGCACTGCGCCGCGTGCCAAAAGTAAAAACATTAGATGAATTGGGTGTCCCGGCAATAATAAAAGAATTCGCAGCACAAAAGCAAGGCTTCTTTTTAGTTGTTGGTCCAATGGGACAAGGCAAATCTACAACTATGGCTGCAATGGTAGAAGAAATTAACCAAACACGACCTGCACATATTGTAACAATTGAAGACCCTGTAGAATTTGACTTTGTTCCAGTAAAAGCAATTATTGACCAAAGAGAAGTTGGACGTGATACAGAATCTTTTGATACAGCAATGAAATCAATTTTCCGTGAAGACGTTAATGTTATTTTAATTGGAGAAATGCGTACCCACGAAACAATGGCAGCAGCAGTTACTGCAGCGGAAACGGGGCACCTTGTTATCTCAACACTACACACTAATACAGCAGCTCAAACCATTGATCGTATTATAGATTCTTTCCCAGGTGGTCAACAAGATCAAATTCGTTTACAGCTAGCTGGATCTCTTGTTGGAATTTTATCTCAAAGATTAGTTCCAAAAATAAATGGGGGACGAGCATTAGCGTATGAATTATTAGTTTCCACTACTGCAGTAGCAAACCTTATTCGTGAAAAACGTACACATGAGATACCTGTGTTAATTGAAACAGGCAGTGAGCATGGAATGATAGATATGAATAAAACATTGCTTGATTTAGTGGAACAAGGAGAAATTACTTTGGAAACAGCACTGGAATATTCAACTAACCCAGAAGCTTTGAAATCTCGTTACGCATAAATAATATATGAAGATTTTTGAATACCAAGGTTTATCAAATGCAGGAGAAAAACAGGTAGGCAGAATAGAATCTGTCTCTCGTGATACTGCAATAGAAACATTGCAACATCGGGGTATTGTTATAACTCTTATTAAAGAAAGTGGTGTTTCAAGTTTAAGTGCATTATCTTTTTTTAATAGAGTTCCAGCTAAAGATGTTGTTTTTATGTCGAGACAAATTTCGACATTATTTGAAGCCAACGTTTCTGCTTTTAAAGCTTTTAGTCTTATTGCTGATCAAGCTGAAAATCAGATATTAAAACAACAATTACAAAGTGTTACCAATGATTTATCTAGCGGTAGTACTATTTCTCAAGCTTTGTCCCAGTATCCAGAAACATTTTCTAACTTTTTCGTAAACATGGTTCGCTCTGGAGAAGAGTCTGGTAAGCTTTCGGAAACTTTTGTGTTCTTGGCTGATTATCTAGAGCGTCAGTATGAACTAACTAACAAAACTCGTAATGCTCTTATTTACCCAGCATTCGTTATTATTGTTTTCTTTGGAGTTATGATACTAATGATGCGTTTTATTATCCCAAAATTGGGGGAGATGATATTGTCTAGTGGTCAAGAAGTCCCAGTGTTTACTAGAATTGTTATTGCTACTTCTACTTTTTTTGTTGATTACGGATTAATAATGCTAATTTTAGCTGTTGCTTTGATTGTAGTTTTTGCCTTTTTCCTAAAGAGTACTGCTGGGAAAGAATGGATGGATAAGATGAAAATTTCTACCCCTGTAATCAAAAATCTTTACCAAAAACTTTATCTTGCTCGTATTGCGGACAACTTGGATACAATGTTATCTTCCGGTATACCAATTATTCGTACATTAGAAGTTACATCCAGCGTTGTGGGTAATTTAACATACGAAAAAATAATTAAAGAAGTTGCCGAAGAAGTAAAAGCTGGTGTTAGTTTATCTAACGCATTATCTAAACACAATGAATTACCAAGCATGCTTTCACAAATGGTACGTGTGGGTGAAGAGACGGGGATGCTTGGACAAGTTTTACGAACGCTTGGAAAGTTTTACAAAAGAGAAGTTGAACAAGCTATTAATACAATCATTGCTCTTATTGAACCAGCAATGATAATAATGTTAGGTCTAGGTGTTGGGATACTTTTAGTTTCAGTCTTAATGCCGATTTATAATTTAGCGAATACAATTTAATTTAAAATAAAAATGTGGAAGTTATCCACATTTTTATTTTAAATTGCACTAACTATTTTTTTAAATGTTATAATATATGTAATACCAATCGTTGATTACTTTTGTGTTTGACACAAATCTCTTTGGTAAATTTATTATTAGAATTTATTTTATTCATACGTATGAAAAAAATGCAAAAGGGTTTTACCCTTATCGAACTTTTGGTCGTTATCGCGATCATTGGAATCTTGTCTTCAGTTGTGATCACAAGTATGTCCAGTGCTCGTACCAAAGCTAAGACTGCGGCTTTTAAAGCAGAAGTCTCTGGGCTTTTACCTGCTCTTATTGTTATTTGTGATGAGAGAGATATTGTTGTTGGAGATGTAGCTGGAGGTGCAACTATGACATGGAATAATGCTACTACCCCTGTAACATTAACTGATGTCGACTGTTACCCTGATAGTCTATTCTCTGTTACTATCACATCTCTTAATGGTGCACGTAACGTTGCAGATAGTGGTGCAGCTACTGCTGTTTGTACACAGGCAGGATGTACATTCCCTTAAGAAACTAAATTCTATCTTAGTTTAATAAAAACCTCCTGATAAAGGAGGTTTTTGTGCTATTATTAAATTATATGAAAAAAATGCAAAAAGGTTTTACTCTGATAGAGCTTCTCGTGGTGATTGCAATTATTGGAATCTTATCTGCAATTGTGTCTGTCTCTTTGACTGGCTCTAAAATAAAAGCCAGCACCGCAGGATTTAAATCTGAAATGGCATCTGTAAAATCATCCTTGATTCTTAGTTGTGATGCTGCTGCCCTGACTTTATCTACTGCTGGTATTGCAAATGTTACAAATGACAAACGGACTATTGGTTCTATTGGTTCTCAAAATTGTGGACTAAACAGTTCTGCAACATTTAGTGTTTCATATTCAGCAGCACCTGACGGTACCAATGCCGGGACAGTAGGTACTTGTACTGACGCCACTGTTACAGAATCCGGAATAACATTTACTGGTTGTTAATAAAAATAAAACCCTTGAAAAGAGGGTTTTATTTTTATGTTGTGATACAATATATACATGTCACTATCTTGCACTTTTTTAAATATTAAAAAAAATAAAAAAGGCTTCACTCTTATCGAACTTTTGGTTGTTATTGCAATCATTGGTATTCTCTCATCTGTAGTTATTACCAGTATGTCCAGTGCCCGTACTAAAGCTAAGACCGCAGCTTTTACTGCCGAAGTAGCTTCTTTGGTTAAACCTTTTATAAATATTTGTGATACTACAGATATAGTTTTAGCAGATTTTGGAGCGCCAACTACGTATAATGCTACTACTGCTTTTGGTACCTTGGTTCAAAGCTGTGGGGCCGGCAGCTTGAATACTTTATTTTTTACAGTTACAGCTACCAATGGGGCAGTAGCAACAGACGGTGTTACAGTAGCTACGGTTGCTTGTAACCAAAATGGCTGTACTTTTAACTAAAAATTATATATTCCAAGTGCTATTTATCAAATGATTATGTTATAATTTATTTATGAATTTAGCTATTTATGTAATCTTTGGGGTATTAGGTCTAATAATTGGTAGCTTTCTCAATGTAGTGGTACTGCGTTTGCATACTAACCGCATTAGTAAAGGCCGGTCTAAATGCAGTCGCTGTGGTCATGTTTTAAAATCAAATGATTTAATTCCAGTACTTTCTTTTATAATGCTATGGGGACGATGTCGTTATTGCAAAACACGACTTTCTATCCAATACCCAATAGTAGAAATAATTACCAGTATTGTATTTGTCCTGATTGCTTGGAAAGTTGGGATGAATTTTGCTATTTTTAGTTTTGCTGGATTAGTTAGTTTTGGTTTATATGCTTTAGCTTTTTCTTTACTAATTGCAATGTCTGTTTATGACATACACCATTTTGTATTACCCTGGAAATTAATGCGAAGATTTTTGATTGTTGCTTTTTTTACGCCAATCATCTTAGGTATTATAGGTGATGGTATTTCACTAGAACATCTTGTGTCTGGGTTTATTGTGGCTTTTCCATTATGGCTAGTATGGTATTTTTCCCGTGGGCGAATGATTGGTTTTGGAGATATAGAATTAATGACTGGTATGGGATTTCTTTTGGGTATTTCCGGCGGGTTTGCTGCTGTGATTATGGGGTTTTGGATAGGAGCTGGGTTTATTTTTCTAAAAATTATTTTAACACGCACTATGCTTAGTGGTAAAACCCAAATACCTTTTGGGCCATTTTTGGTTATAGGACTATTTGTTGCTTTTGTTTTTAATATCACAATGAATTCGTTTATTCTAAAACTAATTTAAAATCATGAAATTATTCAAGTTTAATTTAACAAAGGGCCTGCCCCGTAGTAAATCTTTTAGAGAAAAAGATTTTACTTCGGGGTTTACTTTAATAGAAATGATAGTAGTTATTGTAATTGTAATAATTATTTCTACTATTTCTATTTTACAAATTGCCCAGCAAAGAAAGGGAGCTTATTTACAAACAACAGCTGACACAATTGCTTTAGATTTAAGAAACGCACAAATTTTGGCTTTGTCGGTAAGATCTTCTGGGGGGATTATACCTAATTATAAAAATGGTTATGGTATACATTTTGAATTAGGTGGTGGGAATGGGTCTGCTCAGGGTGCTAATGAAAAATCCTATATATTATTTACTGACTATGAAGCAGGTACTGGTCCTGGAGGATGGGATCGTGCATATCTTCAAAATTCTAATATGGTAGCAGCCTGCGGATCACCAAATCAAACAATAGATGAATGTGTGTCTAGAAATGTTATAGATTCAGGTGATAAAATAACAGGACTGTCTCTTTGTTCAACGTTGGGGGGTACTCCATCTTGCAGTTCTAGCCAGACCTTGGACATTACTTTTTTACGTCCAAATCTTGATGCATATTTTTGTTCAGCAATGCCATCCAGTGGGGGGTGTTTTGGTTTAGTTCCTACAGTAGGTTATGCAGAAATAACTGTAACCAGTTTAACTAATGCTACTAGAGCTATAAAAGTTTGGTCTACTGGGCAAATTAGTGTTGAATAAATTTATGTATAAATTAATTATTAAAAAAGATAAGGGCTTTACACTAATAGAACTATTGGTTTGTTTGACTTTGCTTTCAATAGTCAT
>CAYJCX010000004.1:17101-29157 GCA_964368775.1 uncultured Candidatus Saccharibacteria bacterium
AGGGCTTTACACTAATAGAACTATTGGTTTGTTTGACTTTGCTTTCAATAGTCATAACGATTGCCGTTGGTCTTTTAATGACTACAAATGTGCAGGTTCGCCAAACGCGGCAAGAAAGAAGAGTTATGGATAATCTTACTTTTTCTTTAGAGCATTTGTCTCGTTCTATTTCTTATGGTCATGGTTATGCATGTACCAGTGTTCCTTCTGCTCCTGCTTTTTCTTGTTCATTTCTTTCTGGAAGTTCATCAGATGCTTTGTCTTTTACGGGTAATTATTTAGGAGTTTCTTCTCCTATTGTGTATCAAAGATTAATTAACAGTACAACCGGCAGAGGTTATATTGCCAGATCTATTGCGGCTGCTCCTGATGTTTCTTTAACTCACGAAGCCATTGATATACAAGAACTGACTTTTTATGTTTCTCATGCAGAGCCTTATTCTGCTGACAAAGAGCAGCCGCGTGTCACCGTGGTTATCCGTGGTATTTCTTATGCATCAGCTGTTCCAAAATCTTTTATAATTCAGACTACTTTATCACAAAGAGATTTAAAATTAAATTAACATATGAAAAATATTAAAAATAAAAATCCCGGGTTTACTTTAATAGAAACTATCATAGCGATATTCCTTTTAATGATGACTATTACTGCATTAATGGAATTAGTTTCTAAGACTCTTATTGCTACTCGTGGTCAAAGATTAGATTCCACTGCTCATTATTTAGCTCAAGAAGGAATAGAGTATTTACGAAACAATAGAGACAGCGCTCTTAATAGTGGCGCTACTTGGGCAGACTATACACAAATGGGGGTATGTTCTCTAACTGTTGGAACTACTAATACCGTTTCGATTTGTCCTTGTATTTATCCAAGCAGTAATACTACTGGTTCTTGTACCGTAGACCCAATAACTGATGTAGTCGCTGTTTGTCCAGCAGGGGGTTGTCCAGCTTTAATAAAAATTGAACCTATCTCTTATAAAGAAGTTCTTTGCACCCCAGGGTTCGGTTGTCCTGGAACCAATAAGACATTAGGTACTACTACTTTTGTTCGGACTATTCGTTTAACACCGGCTACTAATCCAAATGAATTATTTGCTGACATCACTGTGACTTGGGTTGATACAGGCGGGGTCAATCGTAGCAAAGTCATTAGGACTAGTTTATTAAATTGGTAATATGCAATTTTTAATACATAAAAATAAAAATTCCGGATTTGCAATTCTCTATGTAATATTGATCATTACTATATCTGTAGGTATCTCTATGGGTATTGCTAACTTGGTTTACAAAGAACGAGTCTTGTCTAGAATAGGTAAAGATTCTTTAATTGCTCGTTCTGCTGCGGATGTTGGTATGGAATGTATGCTCTCTAGTGACAGAATGCCAACTGATTTTGATCCAATTACTAATCCAGTTTCTTTTCCAATGAATTGCGGTAGAGATAATGCTGGTAGCCCTGTTGGTTATACTGCTACACTAACATCTACTACTCCATCTAGTCCGCCTTATACTAACTACAAGTATACGGTGGACATAACCGCATCTTCAGTGGATGGGCCTTGTTTTGTTGGTTATCTTGATAGAGATACTACCCTTATTCCATCTAAAACAAATATCAAAGTTCAGGGTTATAATATTTGTGACAATTCAAACCCTGCTCGAGTAGAGCGAGGTATAGAGGCAAACTATGATTCACTAGCTGGCGGCGGCGGAGGTAGCGCTTGTAATCCTGGTTTTATGTGCGCGACTGTAACAGGTGGAACCGAAGTTATTTCTGGTCTTTATAAAATTGTTACCTTTGATACACCTGGTTCTGTAGCAAGTTTTGATGTAACACAACTTGGTTCTGGAATTATCGAAGTCTTGGTTATTGGCGGTGGTGGTGGAGGAGGCATAGGGCAATTTGGAGTTTTTGGTGGCGGTGGTGGTGGTTCTGGTGAAGTCAACCACTCTTTAGCTTATAATATTTTAACTATGGGACCATATTCTGTATCTATTGGTTCTGGTGGGTTAGGGGCAACAGCTAGTAGTACAGATGGTACAAACGGAAATAGTTCAACTTTTGACACAATTACAGCAATAGGTGGTGGGTATGGAGCTGGGTTTTATCAGGGATGGCCTTGGCAGGGTATTGGTGGTAGCGGCGCTTCTGGTGGTGGCGGTTCCTATGACGGTAGACCAGGTGGTGTTGGAAGTATACATTTTAATGGTGGTGCCGGTTGGACTTCTAATACTGCTGCTGGTGGTGGTGGTGGTGCTGGTGGTTTGGGTCAAAATGCACCCAATGGTAATACTGGCGGTGATGGGGGTATTGGGTTATTTAAAAATATTACGGGTACTCTTATTGAATATGCTAAAGGTGGCGGTGGTGGAGGCCAAAATGCAAATGGTACTCCTTCTGGGAATGGTGCAACATATGGTTCCGGTGGTGGAGGCAGCAGCCTTAATCTTGGTGCAGCTGGAGATGGTAAAAGTGGCGCTGTTATTATAAAATATAAATTTAGATAATACGGTAATTCTGTTATGAAAGATGAGTCTGTAAAAAATCGAATAGAAAAACTTCGTGAGCAAATTTCTGTTCTGCGTTATAAATACCATACCGTAAACGACCCCACGGTTACGGACGATGTTTATGATTCACTAACTCGCGAATTACATGACCTGGAAAAAAAATATCCGCAGTTTGCTGATTTAAATAGCAGTGTTAATCGCGTAGCCGGCAAGCCTTTGGATATGTTTACCAAAGTTACCCATGATTCTCGGATGATGTCTTTGAATGACGCATTCTCTATTGAAGAGGTGTACGACTGGGAAAAAAGAATAAAAAAATTATTGCCACCTAATTCAAAATTTAATTATTTTGCGGAATTAAAATTAGACGGGCTTGCCGTATCCTTAATCTATGAGAATGGTATTTTTGTGCGCGGAGCAACACGCGGAGACGGTTTTATTGGCGAAGATATTACAGAGAATCTGAAGATGATCAGTAATTTGCCATTAAAGCTTATTGGTAAATTCCCTAAAAAATTAGAAGCTCGTGGTGAAGTAGTAATGTCTCGTAAAGTCTGGGAAAAATTAAATAAACAAAATCAGAAATTAGGTTTGCAGTCTTTTGCTAATACTCGTAATGCTGCTGCTGGTAGTTTGCGTCAGCTAGACCCACAAATAGCCAAAGAAAGAAATTTGGATTTTTTTGGTTGGGATATTAGTTTTGTTTCCAGTGAATTCCCCGAATTAAAATTACATTCAGAAAAGCATATTTTACTTATAGATTTGGGTTTTCAAACAATGCCTCAAGAAAAACTATCAAAAAATCTTGATGGGATTTTTGCTTTTATAAAAGAAATTGGCGAAATTAGAGTAAACTTTCCTTATGGTACTGATGGTGTTGTTATAACTGTGGACGAGCAAGATTTAACCAGTATTATTGGTGTAGTGGGTAAGGCCCCAAGATATTCTATTGCTTATAAATACCCCGCAGAAAAAGCTACCACTACTGTTATAGATATTACCGTAAATGTTGGGCGTACAGGGGCCATGACGCCACTCGCTCATTTTAATCCAACACTCGTGGCAGGCTCTACTGTTTCTAAAGCAACACTGCATAATATAGACCAAATAAATCGATTAGATATAAGAATTGGGGACACTGTAGTTATTCAAAAAGCAGGGGATGTTATACCCGAAGTAGTAGAAGTATTGCCTGATATGCGCACAGGAAAAGAGAAAAAATTTACTATGCCAAAATCTTGCCCAGTGTGTGGTGGAGTTATAGAACAAAAAGAAAGTTCTGTAGCATTTTATTGTGTTAACAAAAATTGTCCTGCAAGAAATCGCCGGGGAATGCAGCATTTTGTAAATGTTTATGAAATCTATGAGATTGGTCCTAAGATTTTAGACCGGTTAAAAGAAGAGGGTCTTATTAGTGATGCAGCTGATTTATTTAGTTTAGAAGAAGCTGATCTTTCCGGGCTTGAGAGATTTGGCGCTAAATCCGCAACAAATATTATTAGTTCTGTTTCTTCGCATAAAAGAGTTTCTTTTTGGAGATTTTTATATGCATTGGGGATTATTCATGTTGGTGAGCAAACTGCTCAAGATTTAGCAAATAATTTTTCAAATTTAGAAAAATTAACTAAAGCAACTATCGAAGAAATTAATGATATAGAAAATATTGGTCCGGCAGTATCGGGTAGTATCTTTGAATATTTTAAAACTAAAGAAAATATTAATTTTATAGATAAACTTTTGAAAAATGGGGTTAGTATAGAATACCAGAAGCAAAATAAGTCTGGGAAATTTGTAGGTAAGACTTTTGTTCTAACTGGGACTCTTAGTGAAATGTCTCGCGATGATGCTAAGAAAAAAATAATTTCCGAGGGTGGCAAAGTTTCAAGCAGTGTTTCCGTAAAAACGTCTTATGTTGTTTCTGGGGAGAATCCAGGGTCTAAACATTCTGATGCTGAAAAATTAGGGGTAAAAATTTTGCCCGAATCTGACTTTTTGAAAATGCTGGGCAATTAGGGTATACTAGCCCTATGACCTATGAAGAAATAGCTAACCTGGGAAACTTGGTAAATATTACAGTTACTAAGACAGAAAGCCAGGATTTGATACCTAAAATGGAAGGAATTCTTGGGTATATAAATCAAATTCAATCAATAGAAGTGCCTAGTATAAAATCAGACACTGGATTTTTTTCTGAAAAATTAAGAGATGATCTACCTGGTAATTCTAATTTTAAAGATGACTTTTTGGGACAAGTTCCTGAGAAAGAAAATGGTTACGTAAAAGTAACCAAAGTCTTAGGAGGCGACCAATAATATTTTATGATAGATATAGATAATCTTACTATAAAAAAATTGCATGAAATGTATACTTCAAAAACTGTCACAGTTTCTGAAGTTGTGTCTGCATACATGCAAAGAATTAAAGAAAGAAATGATGAACTAAATGTTTATCTAGAAGTTTTTTCTGATACTGATCAGTACATTAAAATAGCCCAAGAGAAAATAGATAATGGGACTGCTAGTTTTTTAACTGGTGTACCAATAGCGATAAAAGACAATATGTTATGGCAGGATCATCATGTCACATCAGCATCTAAAATGTTAGTAGGCTATGTTGCTAATTATTCTTCACCTGTAATTTTAAAACTTCTCGAAGAAGGCGCTATTATAATGGGGCGCACAAATATGGACGAATTTGCCATGGGCGCATCTACTGAGAATTCTGCATTTGGCCCAACCAAAAACCCTGTAGATATATCTCGAGTGCCGGGGGGTTCATCTGGCGGATCTGCTGCTGCAGTTGCCGGCGGTATGGCACTTTGTGCTATTGGTTCTGATACTGGTGGGTCTATTCGTCAGCCTGCTGCGTTTTGTGGAGTTGTAGGAATGAAGCCAACATATGGTTTTGTAACTCGCTACGGGCTTATTGCTATGGCTTCCTCGCTTGATCAAATTGGCCCATTTGCAAAAAATTGTACTGATGCAGAAATTTTATTTAATGCATTAAATTTTTATGATAAAAATGACGGTACATTAATACCAATGGGGCAGCGCGAGAATATGAAGACTGTACCTAAAAAGCGCATCGGGGTGCCGTATTCTTTTATAGAAAAAGGTGTAGATATCGAAGTTAAAGACGCATTTACTAAAACGATTAAAGATTTAGAAGGTAAGGGTTATGAAATTATAGATGTAGAATTACCATTAACCCCATTATCTCTTGCAGTGTATTATATTTTAATGCCTGCAGAAGTTAGTAGTAATTTAGCGCGATTCGATGGTATTCGCTACGGTAATAAACCTGATCCTGCACCTATAAATTCAATAACAGATTTTTATAAAAATGTTAAAACTAATTTGTTTGGCGCCGAAGTAAGACGCCGCTGTATATTAGGTGCATTTATATTGTCTCATGGTTATTATGATGCTTACTATAATAAAGCTATTGCATTGCAAGCGGCAATTAAATCTGAATTTGTAGAAGCGTTTAAAGATTTAGACTACATAATGATGCCGACTACGCCGTCGCTGCCTTTTAAGTTTGGTGAAAAATCTGGAGACCCACTAGCAATGTATTTAGCAGATCTTTTTACGGCGCCAGCTAACATTGCAGGCCTGCCAGCTGTGTCTGTACCGCTAAATGTTTCCGATGGGGAATTACCAATTGGTATTCAAATTATTTCCGCACATGGTAATGATTTAAATCTATTTTCTATTGGGACTGAAATCGAAAACTTGGTATAATGAATAGTATGGATATAGATGTTTTGTTCACTAAAATCAGTATTATCTCTGGGACTATTTCTGCATTTTTTGCAGTAATTGCTGCATATGCAATTATTCGGATGTTTATGATACAAAAACATGAAGCAGAGCACCGTGACCATGCAGTACATGAATATTTATCTAAAAAAGCATATGATGCCAAGAATCCACGCTGGGAATTAATTCAAAATTTAATTCAAAGCCCAGCGGAAGCCGACTGGCGTGTAGCAATAATAGAAGCTGATGTACTACTAGAAGAAGCATTGATCTATGCAGGCTTTACTGGTTTTGGAGTAGGCGAGATGCTAACCAGTGCTAACCCAAAATCTTTCTCTACCTATCAGTCTGCGTGGGAAGCTCACAAGGTGCGTAACGATATATCACATATGGGTAGTACTTTTAAACTAACAAAAGATGATGCTATTCGTACACTAAATTTGTATAGAGTCGTAATGGAAGAATTTGGAATAATCTAATAAATAACCCCGCACATAGCGGGGTTATTTTATTTCAGTAATAGATTCTATTTGGAAAGTTTTATTTTGCGTAGTTTTATATTTGGTTAACTTTTGGATAGAGCCATCTTTTTTAACTTCTATTTGCACCACTAGTCCGCTCATTGTTATAGTGCTAAAGTTTTGGTCAAACATAAAATTACCCAAGCTATATATTATGGGTTTTTCTTTGTAGTATTTTATTTCTTGTGGAACATGCGGGTGGTGGCCTACTATGATATCAGCCCCACTGTCTATTGCTTTTTCAGCTAAAGATTTTTGCCGGGTATTAAATTCTTTATACTCTTCTCCCCAATGAAATGAAACAACTAATACATCTGACTTTGTTTTGGCATCTTTTATAATGCTTTCAAAATTAGGGTCACTAGCCAGTAGTATTCCGGCATTTTTATTTGTCGCCTTCATCCATTCTGGGCCAACATCAGAAAATCCAATAAAGCCAAATTTAATATCGTTAGATTCTATAATACGTACTGTTTTAGCATCATCATAATTATATCCTGCGCCTGTCCAAGAAATTTCATTTGCTAATAGTCTTACCATTGTGTCTGTAAATGCGGCTGCTGTATAGTCACCAACATGATTATTAGCAAAGCTGACAATATCTATTCCAATATTCTTTAAGGTTGGAATAGTCTCTATTGGCATCCGGAAAGAATAAATACTGCCAACTTTGTGACCATCCAGTGATACTGGACCTTCTAGATTTAAGAATGAAATATCATCTGTTTTAAATATTTCTATTTGTTTAAATAATTCATTAAAATCACCACCAAAGTTTTTGTTTACAGAATATTTTACTCCACGGTCCAGCATAACGTCGCCAGCAAATGTCAGGGTTGCGTAATCTTTCTCGAGGGCTTTTTCTTTTAGTGTGTTAGTCAGGGGATTAGTCTTATCATCACCGATTTCTGCACGAGAAGTACTATAAATTTGCAGCCCAAAAACTGCTAAGATTATGGTAATTATTAAAATAGTTAGTAACTTTCTCACTAGCGTAGTTTAGTATAAAAAAAGGCATATTGTCAAAATAATCCTATACGGTTATTTATTATTATGATATTATGAATAATATCAATACATGAAAATGTCTATCCCTCGTATATTTTTAATAACCGCATTTACTATTTTTTGTGTATTTTTACCACATAGTACTTATGCTGTAGATAACAGTAAAAATAAAACTTCTTTTGTTTCAAATGTAGAAATTTCCCCAGCTCAAAAAACAGGGTCTTTTATCGAAGGGGCATTATTTGAAGTTCCTATTTTTATTGATACTCAGGGTCAAAATATTAACACTATTAAATTATCTTTATCTTTTGACCCCAAGAAACTTAGCATTGTTCGTGCTTCTGGTGGAACATCCATAATTTCTCTTTGGATAGAATCTCCAACGTTTAATAATGTAAATGGTACCGAAAAAATGACCGGGGTTATTACTAATGGGATAACAACAGATTATGGTGTTATTGCGACTATTACTTTTCGAGCTCTTTCTCCCGGAGATACTACTTTAACCATAAAAGAAGATTCTGTTGTCCTACTAAATGATGGTTTTGGTTCCGAGGCTAAGATTCAGGCCGCTAGGGGTCAATATACTATACTGCCAAAGCCGCCAGGTGGGGTGAATATATATTCACAAACTCATTCTGTGCAAGATCATTGGTATAACAGTAGTAGCCCTGTTTTTAATTGGGACAAGGATCCAGGGGTTACTGGGTATTCTTTTGCTTTTGATGATAAACCTAATACTGTTCCGGGGAATACGGTAATTACAAAAGATAATACTTTTGGTTATCAAGATATTGGAGATGGCGTTTGGTATTTTCATCTAAAGGCCCAAAAGAAAGGTTTTTGGGGTGAAGCTACTCATTTCCAAGTAAGAATAGATACTAAACCTCCTGAATCTTTTAAGCCAGTAGTAAATTATTTAAAATCTGGTGATACTAGAAAGGCTTTTGTCGTATTTGATACTAAAGACAAATTATCTGGTGTAGACCATTACGAAGTAAACACCATAGATCTTTCTAACTCTGAAGCAGGGGATGCGCCAGTGTTTATAGAAACAACCAGTCCTTATTTAATGTCTCTTATGCCAAACCAGGACATGCAGGTTGTTGTGCGCGCTTTTGACAAAGCAGGCAACGCCAGTGACAATTACGTAACAGTTAAAGATGAGTTTTTAATATTGCATTTCTTGCGAACTAATATTATTGCAGTTTTGGTAATTGTGCTACTTTTGCTTATTTCATTGATTCTAGTGCATTATTTTATTACACATAAAGTAATTTCTCATATCAAATATGTTTATCAGCTTTTGCGAAATAGTAAAGAAGAGTAATATGAAAAATCTAAAATACTTTAATGAAATAAATATTACATCCAAGCATTTTGTTACACCCTTGTTAACAATAACTTTTTTTATTGGAATATTCTTTATTCTAAATTTAGTTATATCTAAAATAGAAGAAAATTCTATTTCTGGTTATATGCAATCTTTTAACCAAGGAATTAACCAAGATCTTGAATATTTAAAATCTACAGGAAATGAAATTTCTCAAAATAATGAACTTAAGAAATTATTAGTTTCTAAAGATAATGAAGCATTAATCTCTTTAATTATTGGTAAAAAAAATATTCATTCTATTGGGCTTATGGGTGTTGCTGATGCTGATGGTTATATCGTTGCTAGAACAAAAAGCATCAACCAAACAGGGGAAAGAGCATCTGTTGTTAGTCCTCAGGGTAGAGCTATCTACGGAGAACATAACGAAATAGCTTCTATCGAGGTTAGTTCTTTTGATGCACACCAAGTTTTAATGACCACCGGTAGAAGAATATATGGAGAAGATGGAGTGATGCTAGGAGCATTATTTGCTAATTATTTATTAGACGATAAATATGCTATTTCATTTGCGGAAGATCATTTATCTAAAAGACTAAATGATGTAAATGTAGTTTTTTATACAAATTATTACGGCACATACGGGTCTAGTTTTGAAGATAAATCTTTAAAAGAAAATATTAATTTATATTTAAAATCTAAAAATAGTATTATAAATTCTGAAAAAACAAAGGAACTTATTTCTATTAATGATAAAGATTATCTAGTTAAAAAGATTCCATTCAAGGGGTTAGAAGATACTAGTACTGGGGGTTTGATTTTTATACCAGTTTTTTCATTACTTAAAAAAGTCATTCTTACTTTGTTAATTCAAGCAATTTCAATTGCTATCTATTCATTTATAAAGCACTTGAGAAGAAAGTATTAATAAATAAAAAAGCCCCATTAGGGGCTTTTTTATTTTTGCGCAGTCGACGGGACTTGAACCCGCAACCTCCCGCGTGACAGGCGGGTGCTCTAACCAGTTGAGCTACGACTGCATATGTGGTTACTCTAATTTAGAATTTTTAAGCATTTTGTCCGCCAGGCGGGTGCTCGCAGTATTCTAGCTTGAGTTGAGCTACGACTGCATTTGTTATATCGACGTAAACGGCGACATGTGTCGACGGGAGGGAACGATCCTCCGACCTTAGCTTTATGAGTGCTACGCTCTAACCAACTGAGCTACGTCGACATACTCGAACGTGAGATTTGGAAATCTGTCACATTTCGATTGTTGCGGGGCCGGGAATCGAACCCGGGTCCCAAGGTTATGAGCCTTGTGAGATACCTCTTCTCTACCCCGCGATACATACATGGCCAATGCCTGTGTGATAGCTAAAATACTAGCAGAAAAAAGCCTTTTTAGCAAGGGTTTATTTAGCTGATGGTATATCCACAAAAATAGCTTTCCTTGACTTAGGGGAGATTCCATGCTATTCTTTAGAAGTCAATATATTCTGATGAATATCATTTAAGTCTAGGCCCGTGTTATGACTTGTTAACAATGATAATCGTTAGTTAGCAAGACATAATAATAAACACATATGAATACATATAAACCAAGAGGCGCAGGGAATGCGTCAAAGCCTTCTTTTGGTAACAAAGGAAGAAGTGGTGGGGACCGTTTTGCGGGCTCATCATCAAGACCACGCTTTGGAAGTGGGGGTGGAAATGGCGGCGGCAGTCGTGGCCGTTTTAACTCTCGTCCTAAAAATGGCGGAGGTAATAGATCTCAACGTGGCGGAATAGATCACAACCTATTTATCAATAAAGCAAAAGAAGAAGTAGTAGAAGCTTATGTTCCAACACATGGCTTTACTGACTTTGGTCTAGACACACGAATTGTAGAAAACTTGACTCGCAAGGGTTACAAGACCCCTTCACCAATTCAAGATCAATCTATACCAGTAGTACTGGGCGGCCGCGATATGATAGGTATAGCTAACACTGGTACAGGTAAAACTGCAGCGTTTCTATTGCCATTAATTCACAAACTAGCAGAAGACAAAAATAAAAAAGTAATGGTCTTAACACCTACACGTGAACTAGCTCAACAAATCGAAGCAGAATTACGTGCATTTACATTTGGTATGAAGATATTTAGTATCTCTTGTGTTGGCGGAATGCCAATACGTCGTCAAATGATGGAATTGGAACGTGGTGTAAGTTTTGTTATTGGTACACCAGGACGCGTAAAAGATTTAATCACACGCGGTAAAATTAAAATGAAAGACTACGGTTACATCGTCCTGGACGAAGCAGACCGTATGCTAGATATGGGATTTATCGACGATATGAGAGAAATCTTAAGTGCGATGCTTCCAACTAAACAAGCTCTATTTTTCTCTGCTACTATGCCTCCTGCAATTCGCACACTATGTGCACAGTTTCTAAAAGATCCTGTAAACATTTCTGTAAAGACTCGTGATACTGCAAGTAATGTAGATCAAGACGTGGTTCGTATCCGCAACAAGGGTGAACGTATCGAAGTTTTGCATGAACTATTGTCAGGAGATGATTTCACAAAAGTTCTTATCTTCCGTGAAATGAAAAGACAAGTAGATGAACTAGAAGAAGAATTATCAAAACGTGGATTTAAAGCATTGGCTTTGCACGGGGACATGCGTAACCGTGAACGTGCTCATGCTGTAAAATCTCTCGCAACTGGTACTGTTCAAGTTGTTATTGCAACAGACGTAGCAGCCCGTGGTATAGATATTCCAGACATCTCTCATGTTATCAACTACGATATCCCAAGAGACTACGAAACATATGTACACCGTATTGGACGTACAGGACGTGGTAGTTCAAAAGGAAAATCTCTTACATTTATCTAAATGTAGAATAAAAATATCCCCCTTGATTGGGGGATTTTTT
>CAYJCX010000005.1:0-26735 GCA_964368775.1 uncultured Candidatus Saccharibacteria bacterium
CATAATAAAAAGCAGTTACATTTGTAACTGCTTTTTGTTTGTTTGTAAAAATTATTTTACTTTTTTGTAGCCGACATTACAAGAATATCGCGCTCGATATTAGGATCCAGAGAATCTGGCTCGGAATACCCTTCAAAGGTAAAATCTTTAAAATAAGAACTAAAGTGATTTAAATACTGTTCTTTAGTCCATAAATTAGAAGAACTACCAATAAAGATTTTTCCTCCGACTCTTAATACGTTGTCAGCCATTTTAACCCATTCCTGAATATCTTTATCTTCAGGACTAGTTAAATTATTGTGGGCAATAACACCATCAAGAGATCCACGCTTAAGAACTGTCTGGTTTTCGAATCTAGCATTAATCAATGCGTAGTGAGGTAATTTTTGGGATTTTATCTCTCTTCCGCAAATATTTACTATTTCTTCTGAAGATTCTATACCCCGGGCAATAAAATGAGATTTTAAAAGATAAATTAATTCTGTGCTACTACTAAACCCGGCAATAACTACACTACTGCCTTTAACTAAAGAGCTCATAGCTTTTAATACTGTAGGGTTCGGTTCTTTTTGTTCGTTGTACTTACCTAAAAGTTCAGGTGATACTTTTTTTGTTGCATGTGTCATATTTTAAACTGATTTAATACATACCATACAACATATATAAAAAAACTGCAATATAAAAACCCCGCAAAGCGGGGTTTTTATATTAGAGCTAGAATCCAGTTTTTAGTGTTGAGATTAGAAAATTTAATATCCCGTATACTGCAAACATAATAAACAATCCTATTAGCCCCCACATCATATGACGAGTACCAGTCTGACGTGCTTCTTCGTTAGAAGCATTCATAATCATTTCTACTACACCCCAAACAAAGACAAGCACAGCAACAATGAACATTAGTATGATCAGTGGTTGAACAATGTTAGAGATCAAAGACCCTATAATAGTACCGCTCGTCATAAAACTATTTTAGATTAACAGTTTTGATCCATTCCAGGAACACAAGGAATAGAAACTGTATCTCCTGTACCAGTACCCAGTGTACGACGCAAGATTCCTACAAGACCCCAAATTGTTGTGATAACGAACAAACCAAGAATACCGTACAAAATTGTACCCTTTGCTTTTGCTTGAGCTTCTTCACCACCAGATGTACCAGCAATGATGAATTGAATTACACCCCAAATGATAATTAAGATAGCAAGACCTACAAGGACGCGAATAAGCAAGTTCATCAAACTTTGACCTGTAAAAAGCAAAGTGAAGATGTTTTGGTTACCTTGGTAAGCTGGACCAGCACTTTGGTTTATTTGTGCGAATGTAACAATAGGAAGCAAGAAACTGGCAATAAGAGCAATAAATTTACGCATAATTAACAATAAATAATTTTCTACTAATATAAGCCAATTATACCATAATTCCCTTTGTCTATGTAAATAAAAACAACAGTTATGTTAATAACTGTTGTTTTTAAAATTGCTTTATTGTTACTTTTTTTGGTTAATTCCAGCGTCCTTGGAAACATTAGATACTGTTTCTATCAATATAGTAGATATCAGCTGCGCTCCTAATAGTATAGTTGCCCCAATCAAAGTCCAAGTCAGCGTCTTGTGGGCTGTTTCTATGGCTTCTGGCTTACCACGCGCCATTACATATAAGAACCCAGAATATATAACCATTACTATAACAACAGGCAAAACAATGTCCATAATGACATTTAAAATAGCCGCAACGATGTCTTTAATTTCTTTTTTATCGCCCAATGGGTTCTCCACTGCTACGGTTAACTGAAATTGATCAGATGGAGTCGGGTCCGCAGCAAAAGCTAATATAGGAACAGAACTTAGACCTACAAACGAGGCCACCAACAATAAGCTAAAAATAAGTTTTTTCATACTACTTTAAGTTTTGCACTTTTTCTTTTAATTGTACATAGGGAGTAGCATCTTTATTAAAAGTATTACTAAAACCAAAAGTACGTCTTATAACCCCAACTAACGCATACATCGAAGTCATCACAAAAAAACCAATAATCCCCCACAGTATAAATGTACGCCCATTTTGTTGAGCTTCTTCGTTACCAGGGCTACGCATCATCACGGTAACTCCCCAAATAAAAGCAACCAAAGCTAGTGTAAAGATAAAAGGCAGTACAGCAATACGAACAACACAACCAAAATAATCTACATAGCCTTTTAGCGTTTTACTGGCTAGAACACATCTATCGCCAGGAGCTCCAGAATTTGTATCAACATTACCATTTAATCTATAAGCTTCACCCGCTTGATAACCAGTACCATCAGCTCTGAAACCATTAGGGTTGCCTTGGGTACTAGAATCACTTTGGTAATCATTTTTAGTAATTGTTTCGTCTTGAAAACCAGTAAACTGCGCAAATGACAGTGCTGGCACAAAAACTAAGCCAAATATAAACAATTTTATAAATTTTTGCATACTAAGGAGTTTTAATAATAAATTGATATTCTAATTTTTGCTTTTGAAAAGTTACTCCGTTTAATTTACAGTTATAAGTCTGTGCTGGCTTTAACCCAGGTATAGTGCTAGATACAGGAACTACTACTGGCATCCTGGTGCCTAATGCCTGAGGAGGCCAATAGACTTCGTTATAATAACTACCCGCACTGCTTGTACAAGTGTAGCTTACATTATTTTCTACTCTTGGTGACGCTACTATAGTAAAATTTGCGTAATCTTTAGTTGCCCCAACATTTTCTGCTTTTAAAACAATAGATCCAATCTCTTTAGGGTCTACATTTATTGGTACAGTCACAAAGAAAGATCTTACTTGTGGAACACCACTAACAGTAAATCCAGCAAGACAAGCATAAGCTGAAGAATGCATAAAACCAAATACTGGATTTTTTGTAATTGGAATAGAGAAACCTACCCCATTACCTGACCCAGATGTGTTATCTTTATATATTTGAGTCATTCCATTTGTAGATAAAGGTAATTCACCAATAGCTACAGTTTTAACCCACATAGACCCCATAGATGGCCCTAAAACATTATTACAAGATAAATTCATTCGTCCATTATCTACTACTTCACCGTTAACAACTGGCATAAATATAGAATCTGGTACCGCTTGCTTATAAGATGAAGGTGAAATATATGGCCCAGTAGACAATGGGTCTACAGCTTTTAACACTGGATAATTTGCATAAACTATTCTCGGTTGTTTTATAGAAACATAATACATTAATTTAGATTCTGGCTTTTTAACTACTGGAATCTGTGGAGTCCGCACGATAAATGAAGTTACCAAAGGTTTTACATTCTGGTCAGGATAACCAGAAACTTTTTGTACTGTTTTACCGTTAATTTCACAATTATAAACTGAATATGGTCTTAGCCCGTAACCTTCCCATACTACAGGTAAAACTATAGGAGAATTTATTGTCCCAGAACTTCCCATTTTAGCTGTAGCGTCAAAAGCTACACGTGCTCTAAATAAATGATTCGCCCCAAAAGAAGAACAAACCAGATTCATATTAGGGTTTACATTAATAGACCCATTTAATGTAATAAAAACACTGGCTAATTTTGGGTCTACATTTGTTACTTTAAAAACTGTGATTATAGATTTAGGATTATTATTGGAAGCAACAAAAGTACCACTTTCTTTTGATGTAACCAAATTTATTTTACCTTTGGACACAGCATCTTTTTCTTTAACATTTAAAGAACACTCGGAATTAATATCTTTATCTAAAGAATCTATAAACCCAGCAGGCAGGAAATATTGCAAAATTCTTGCATCATTACTAATAGTTCTATCTATAACCATAGTAATCTGCCCGAAAAGATCTTGGCCGGTAGCTTTATTAATGCATTGCATTGTCCCTATTTCTTCATCCAAATTTTGACTATTTTCATAATACAAAATAACAGAATCACTACTGAATTTTGAACCAGTTATTTTAAAATTGTCAGATAATGAATTTGGACCTGGCGCAGTTTTAATTTGCCCGTCAGTAGGGTCAGATAATTCTATTTCTCCATCTAAATTTTCTAAGCTACATTTATATTCCGTATCTTCAGACAACTTTAAAATAATAGTTACTGTTGTGCTGCCTAATGGAATTACATTCTCACCATTTACTGTGGCATTCCCATTAGGAGTAACACACGCCATTCTTACAGACATTTTATATTCTGCTTTTGGAGATATTGTTACAGTAGCGCGAGCTGCTTCTGGTTTTAAAACATTAGGGACAATAGTTGCACTATATTTAGTAACTGGTTTTGTATTAGTCGTATTTGTTTTTGTGTTTGTAGCAGTAGAAACAGCACTAACAGTACTAGTGTTCCAATCTAATGTTTTATCAGATAGTCCTGCTCGGCCATTAGAAGTAGAAACCCCAAAAGCTTTAAAAATTAAATAAACAATAGTCCAAGCAAACAAAACCATAGCCAAGCCAATAATCATTTTTTTAAATATATTTTTAGCTTGTGTTCGTCTTTCTGCGTTAGATCCACTGGTCATAAAAAGCCACCCAGAATAACTGATCAAAAGAATCATTAGTGGGGCCAATACTGTAGTTAAGAAAAATTTAATCCCATTATTTATCAAAACAAAGATATCATTGAAATTACACATTTCAGTTTTTTTCGCAGCTTCTGTGTCGGTTGCAGTAGGATGAGTTTTTTTATATTCAGCAATTCTTGCTTCTTTGTTTGTACTGTTGGTTGCGCAAGGTATACCAATGGAACCAGTAACAGTCACTGGCATTATTTGCAGTGTTAGTATAAAAAATATTGTAATTAAAAATTTTTTATATTTCATTTTAATTACCCGTTGGGGTTGCTAAAGGATCTGTGGTATTAGGGTTAGAAACCGGTGCATTTAATTTATTTAAAATAAAACTAAGATTAGCATCTGCTCGGTCATATGCTCCATCCGCATCAGCGCCACCGGCAAGTATTGCTTGGGATAATTCTTTGAAAATATCATAAGTCTGCAATTTACTTGGGTCTTTAAATGACACAGCCCGAAGAGCCGCAGACTGCATTGTACCTTGGTAAGCCAATGATGGATCAGGATTTTGTTTTAAATCAGCAGCAAACGGAGACGGCAATGATAATGTCTTAGATAAATTAAAACCGTGCAAAGGACTGCCAATAGTCTGCATTGTTAAAATAGCCGTAGGTTTATTACCACTGTAGCGAGACAGTGCAATACCAGTAACCCGAGCATAAGTCTTCTTATTAGTAAATCCACGAGGCTGAGGTATGTCTGTAACAGCCAAAGCAAGATTTGGATTCTTCTGTTGTAATTTAAATAGCTCACTAGCAAAACCAGGATATAGTGCTACGCGCTCTATTAAAAATGAGTCAGTAGCATTAGTCAAACTTTTATTCCATGAATAAACAAAAGTATCTGGTGATGCAAAGTCTGTAAAATAAGTAGTAACTGCCGGCAAAGATAACCCCATAGTCGTGCGGTGTGACGCCAAAACAGAAATATAAGATCCTTCTGCATTTAAACTAAATATAGAATTCCCTACTTGAGTCAAAAACAGTAGCATAATATCTTTGGCGTTAGCATTATTTTCGAATCTTCCGAATGGAATAGTACTTTGCAAGAATTGACCAGTTGTGTCTCTTTTGGTTAATTTTTCTGTAAGATTAGTTATTTCGTCCCAATATTTCGGCGGAGTAGAAATACCATCATTAGCAAGCAGTGTTTTGTTGTAGTACAAAACCATTGGGTCTATCAGCAGTGGATACGCAGCGATGCCACTTTGAGATAAAAATATAGAAAATGCAGATGGGTATGTATCTAAAAATGTTTTCTGGGGTATTGTAGTATACGGCAATGGCTGAATCTGAGAACTAAATCTAGTCATGTTCTCATTATTTACAAAGAATAAATCAGGTCCTTTGCCTGCAGCAAACGCTTCTATTAATTCATTTTCATAAGTATTCGCATCTTTAACTACATATTTTATTTTAAAGTCTTGAATACTATCTGACATATCAGACATATAAGAAACAAATTGTGGATTATTTTCGCTACCCCAAACAACAACAGTTCCAGAACCTTTTACGGCTTTAGAACTAGACGGAGTAGGAATATAGCCCGCAAAAACCATTACAGCAAATATTGCTCCAACACCGAAAATTATTAAAAGTATCGTTTGAAATTTTTTCATTATTTATTATTGATCAATATGTAATGGGCACACTCCAATAATACCATATTCATGATGACTAGTGTCAAAATTTTCACCAAGTAAAAAACCTGAGCGGTCTAAATACTCGAGCATGTCATCAATTATAATTCTCATGTCCGGATGTACAGGTACGCCGAATGAATCTGTTTGAGATTCTATAACTAAAATTAATCCCCCGGGTTTTAATACGCGTTTGCATTCTTTTAAAAAAGATTCACGGTATACAACATGACGCAAAGTGTGTGACAGTACAACCACATCACAAAAAGAATCTTTTAATGGCAAATCCCTGCCATTGTCCACTGAACAATTTAAATATTTTATATTTTTGGGAACTTTTTTTTCAGTGTTGCCAGATAGATTAATAGCTATTATTTGGCCATGAGGAATTTTATCTGCAATTTGATTTACAGAGCGATTACTACCAAAACTAACGTCCAGTACAATTCCATTTTGTTTTAGTGGCAGAGCATCCAAAATTTGAGAGATGCTTGTGACCATATTTTTATTCTAAGATTGCAAGAGAAGCAAGAGAATCCCCTGGACGTAATTTCATTATAGTTACACCTTGGGTACCGCGGCCTAATACTGGAACAGATGCAAGATCAGTTCTAATAGTTTGACCTTTTTTAGAGATGGCAATCAATTCACCATCGTTCCCTGCGATACGCGCGGCAATGATTTCACCAGTTTTGTCAGTTACTTTTGCAGTCAGTATTCCAGATCCGCCACGTTTTTGGACTTTGTATTCTGTTAGTTTAGTACGCTTACCAAGACCTTTTTCACTAATAGTAAATATAGTTAAATCTTTTGCGTCTGCTTTTACAACGTTAACACCAATAACTGCATCAGATTTTTCTATCTTCATACCAATAACACCTGCAGCTGTACGGCCCATTTGGCGAATATCTGATTCTTTGAATCTTATTGACTGGCCTTCTTTGGTAACAAGAAGAACATCATCATTTTTTTCCAATGCAAGCACAGAAATAAGCTCATCACCTTTTTCCAGTGTGATAGCAATAAGACCACTACGACGTACATCTTTAAATGATTCGTAAGCTACTTTTTTAGCTGTACCATTTTTTGTTACAAGCATTAATGATTCATACTTGGCTTTATCATTTTTACCAATAGGTAGTATAGAAGTAACCTGCTCTTCACCAGTTAGAGATAGGAAGTTGTTAATAGATTTACCTTTGGTAGCACGTTTACCTTCTGGTATATCAAACATTCTGATTTGGTATGCGCGGCCTTGGTTTGTGAAGAATAGTAAATCAGCATGAGTATTAGCATCTACGAGCATTGTTACAAAATCTTCTTCTTTTGTTTCCATATCGATACTACCGATACCACCACGATTTTGTTTACGATATTCTGTTGGGTCAGTACGTTTTACATATCCGCCAGCTGTATAAACAAGAACTGATTCTTTTTCTGGAATTAAATCTTCTTCATTCATTGATTTAAGACCACCTTTTACTATTTTTGTACGGCGATCATCAGAGAAATTTTTCTTTACACCTTCTAGTTCATCATTAATTATTTTTGTAACACGCTTTGGAGTGTTTAAAATACTTTCAAGATCTTTAATTAAATCTTGTTTTTCTTTCAGTTCTAATTCTACTGCTTTTCTTTCTAGTCCAGCCAATTTTTGGAGACGCATTTCCAAAATTGCAGTAGCTTGCAGGTCACTAAATTTAAAACGTTTTATTAACGCATCTTTAGCCGCAGATGCGTCTTTAGACCCGCGGATTATAGAAATAACTTCGTCAATAAAGTCCAGCGCCTTTTTAAGACCCAATAAAATATGTTCACGCTCTTTTGCTTTATTAAGGTCAAATTTTGTACGACGAATTATAACTTCACGGCGATGCTTAATGAATTCTTCGATAAAAGATTTCAAAGACAAAGTTTGTGGAACTCCGTCAACAAGCGCTACAAGATTGTAGTGGAATGTAGATTCTAGCTGTGTATGTTTATAAAGATAGTTTAAGACTTTTTGTGGATGAGCGCCAACTTTTAAATCTATAACTACGCGCATATCACGAGTAGATTCATCTCGCAGGCCCCTAATACCTTCTATCTTCTTTTCTCTTACAAGATCCGCAATAGATTCTACAAAGTTTGCTTTAACAACGCGGTACGGCAGTGATGTTACCAGTATTTGGAATTGACCACCTTTTTGTTCTACTACTTCGGCTTCACCGCGTACAACAACACCCCCGCGACCAGTTTGGTACGCGTGTAATATATCTTTTTTGTTATAGGCTACAGCTCCAGTTGGAAAATCTGGTCCTTGGATGAATTCCATCAAATCTTCAGTGGTTGATTCTGGGTTATCATTAAAATGAATACACGCGTCGATGACTTCACCCAAGTTATGCGGCGGTATATTTGTAGCCATACCCACAGCAATACCCAATGTCCCATTTAATAGTAGCCCTGGAACTACAGCGGGCAGTACAGATGGTTCTTTTTTGGTTTGGTCATAGTTAGGACGGAAATTAACAGTATCTTTTTCTAGATCTTGCAGGAAGATATTAGAAATTTTAGACATCTTGGCTTCGGTGTAACGCATCGCAGCAGCATTGTCTCCGTCCACTGATCCAAAGTTACCTTGTCCAAAAATAAGCGGATAACGATAAGAGAAATCTTGCGCCATGTTTACCATAGCGTCGTACACTGACACATCACCATGTGGATGGTATTTACCCAGCACTTCTCCAACTACTGCAGCAGATTTACGGAAGCGGCCGCCAGATGTCAGACCCATTTCATGCATCGCAAAAAGAATACGACGGTGTACAGGCTTTAACCCATCACGAATATCAGGCAATGCGCGAGCGGTAATAACACTCATCGCGTAGTCTAGATATGATTCACGCATCTCAGTAACCAATGGTCTTACGTTGACGCGGTTACCTGGATGAGGAACTTCTTCGGGGATTATTTCTTTAGGTATTTTTGCCATAAACTATTAATTCTTTTTCTTATTATCTATTATCTTATTTCCGGTTTCTATATCTGTATTTACTTTATGAAAAACTTCTTTAATAAATTCAGCTGCTGGTTTTACATCTTTTTTAACTCCTCCAAATTGGTAAATATTATTTCTGATTAAAAAAATGTACAGGATTGCAATTATAAAAGTAATTATTCCTGCATATAAAAGTGCTTTTTTCTTTTTATAACTAGCATCATTATTTGCAGAATCTTCAAACATATTACATCTCTAAAATTACAACTTCACCTTCTTTACCAGTTAAATCTTTCTTTTTAACAGTTAATTTATCAATTCCTTTAACACCATCTTGCCCAGCTTCTTTTAAGAATGATTTTATTTTAGCACTATCTGACCCAACTGGTATCACGATAGATGCATCAGACCCTACAGCCATTTTATAAGCCATTTGGTTTGTTAATTCTTTTTGGTCTATTGGTACAAAGATAATGTCACAGGTTCCTATTTTACCGCGGAATTCAGGAGTCAGCATTGCGTCTGTTGCGTGACCCAGGAAAACCAAATTCATTCCGTCCAAATTCATTCTATATACTGTATTGATATACTTTTCACCATCTAGAACAACTTCATCTCCCATGCCTTCTATAGAAAGACCAGTTATTTCGTAGTTCCCAGGACCGTCTATAACAAATGGCACGGTTGTACCGTATTCCATATTTTCTGGTCCATTAGCATTATCTTGGTGGGTAGATACCAATACCACATTAGCCCCAAAACGAGGTACCTTGCCGCCACTGACGGTTTTAGGAGGGTTATATGACAATGTAAAATCTCCGTACTGAATCTTTAAACAGGACTCTCCTTGGTATGTAACAATCATATGGGTCAATTATAGCGGATTTCGGGCGCTACGTAAACCCAAATTAAAAACAAAAGCCCCTTAATCGCACAAAACGATTAAAGGGGCAAATTTAGTCTTATAGATGAATACTATGTTTATCTATAAATTTAGGGCATTTCTCAGCAAAAATATATCCCAGCAAAGATGCTCCAGGAAAAACAACAGAAGCTGATAATATTACATTTATAATACTATCCGATTTCCCTAAATAGTTAAGAATTATCATAAAACTAAAAAGGGTAAAAAGTACAAAGAACATTCCAATAATTAGAATTATCCTGCCACTAGGATCATCGCCAGCTTTTGTGATTTTAGCTATCCCCACATCAATCTCTTCGTTAGATATCAGCCGTTCCTCTTTTAAATCGGCTTGATATCTAAAATTGCTTATTATTCTTCTCATATGTATTCCTACAAAAAAGAAGATATTCACGCAGCAAATTACAAAAGAAAGAGCTAGGC
Source organism: uncultured Candidatus Saccharibacteria bacterium (assembly GCA_964368775.1). Taxonomy (GTDB): domain Bacteria; phylum Patescibacteriota; class Minisyncoccia; order Phycocordibacterales; family UBA9973; genus 2-01-FULL-33-17. The sequence continues at coordinate 10,532 of CAYJCX010000005.1, forward strand.
CAAATGTAATATCAGATACAACATTTGTGTTTAAAATTATGGCGATAAAACCACAAAGAAAGCCAATAAGTGCGGTTAATCCGGTCAGTACCGGAAATATTATTTTTTTAATTTCTTCTTTCATGATATTGTTATTTAATTTATTAAAGCAATAATCGCCTATATTGGTCAATCCCCCTTGCTTTTTCGGGATTTTAATGGTAAATTATGCCCAGTCTCGTATTAATAGTAACGATTAATTAGCTACCCTTTCTGGATCCCATATTTTGTAGAAATACTCTATTTCCGGTACCAGAAACACTAATTAGTCACATAAAAGATAAAATTATGGGTGATGAACTAACACTAAAGTCTATCATCGAAGAATCAGCTGCGGTTCCGCTGCTTGAAGCTCTCGTTGAAGGACCTGTTATCGGCATCAAAAAGTCATCGGTCTATATTGACCTTGCACCTTTTGGTACTGGTATTATCTACGGCCGCGAATTTATTGCAGCCCGCGATATTATAAAAAAAGTAAGTATCGGCGACATGGTGAAAGCCAAGATCGTAGATGCTAAAAACGAAGAAGGTTATATTGAACTTTCTTTGAAAGAAGCAAAGCAAGCTCTAATTTGGAGCGAAGCAGAACGTCTAATCAAAGCAAAGACAATCATTGAAATTCCTGTAAAGGAAGCAAACAAAGGTGGTCTAATCTTAGAATGGCAAGGTATCCAAGGATTTCTTCCAGCATCTCAACTACGTGCAGAAAACTATCCACGTGTTAACGATTCTGACAAAGACAAAATTCTTGGTGAACTTAAAAAGCTTATCGGCAAGAAATTGGCTGTTACAATCTTAACTGCTATTCCAAAAGAAGGTAAACTAATCTTCTCTGAAAAAGAAAACAACCCAGAAGAACGTGCTGAAACATTGTCTAAATACAATGTTGGCGACGAACTAGATTGTGAAGTATCAGGTATCGTAGACTTTGGAGTATTCTTGAAAATAGAAGAAGGTCTAGAAGGTTTGGTACACATTTCTGAACTTGACTGGGGACTTGTAGAAGACCCTCGCCAACTATTCAAACTAGGTGAACCAATCCGCGCTAAAGTTATTGAAGTAAAAGAAGGTAAAATCTCTCTTTCTATCAAAGCTTTAAAGGAAAACCCTTGGGCAGAATTTGAAGGTAAAATCAAAAAAGCTGATATCGTTTCTGGAGTTGTAATCAAATTCAACAAACACGGAGCATTGGTATCTATCAAGCAAGGTGTTGCAGGACTATGTCACCACTCTACTATGGGCGGCGAAGACAAGTTACGTGAAAAATTGTCACTAGGTAAAACTTACAATTTCCAAGTAACATTGTTTGAACCAAAGAACCAAAGAATGACTCTTGTTCTTATGGAAGAAGGAGTAAAGCCGCAAGCTTAATCCCCCACTAGAAATAAAATAACCCCCGCATTGTGCGGGGGTTGTTTTTTTATTAAATGATTTTGATCTAATTTGCGAACCTGGAAAGAATTGAATTTGAGTTCAAAACAAATTGCATTTGATTGGCCCAACAATACGATTCGTGAGGAATCTGTTTATACCTAACTTCCTCATCTGCATACACATTCAATGGACCATACCTTTTAACCATCGAAATAACATAATGATGTTGGTCTATATGAATTCCACCTCTTATGCTAAGTCCTATTTCAGGAAGTACGCTTTTAATAGCAGTCATCAGATCAGTAGGAAGAAATCCGGAAACATGGTCGGGCTGTTTTTCCTTTAGATAATCCAAAATTTCTGAATTTGTTTTATTCACTCCAATGATATCTATCGGGCATATAATCTTCAGATTAGGATAGTCAGCCCTTAATTGCTCGTATGATATTGGATCAGAGGAATCCAGGCATTCAACTAAAGATACTCCACGAAGGTTTAAACCGGCAAAAGCAATCATTTTTTTAACGACTGAATACTCTCTTACTCCTTTAATATTCAAGACGTTAAATGTTCCTGACACAGAAAACCACCAACGCATATGGATAATCTTTAATAAAAGAGATAGCCAGGAAGAATCATGGAACGATTTATCGTCCATATCAATAGGCACCATTAGTGGACTGTTTAAGGCACAATTTTCCTGTAATTTACGGATTTGATGTCTGCTAGATAGGCCACCTACGCCTATAAAATTAGCTTTTTTGTTCTTTTTCATTTTTTTTGTATAAATTTAAATTTTTTATATTATATTATATATATTTAATTATGTCAAATAACCCCGATTAATCTGGGGTTATTTTATTTCTTGAATTATTTAGTATTTATCTCGTTAGCAGCAGCATCTTTGCCAAGGGTTACGATTTTACGTACAGCATCAGCAGACTTAGTCAAAACAATTTTTAGGATTTCCTGGTCAGATTTATCAAATTCGCCTAACACATTTGGCTTAAATATTTCCCCGTTCTCACCTGTTTTAGATATTCCTACGCGAACACGAACATATTCTTTTCCGCCGTAATGCTCGTTAATAGATTTAATACCATTATGGCCGCCGTCACCGCGAGCATAGGCTATTTTTACAGTACCAATTGGCATATCTATTTCGTCATGCACAACTATTATTTTAGATAGTATTTCTGAATCAATCTTTTTTAAACCAGCTAAAATTTTGCCGGAATCATTCATAAAAGTCTGCGGCTTTAATAGCATTACCTGCTGGCCATCTATAGTAATAGTACATTTTTCTGAAAACAAGTATTTATCTTGCTCCCAACTAGCATTACCGGCCAAAACGTCCAAAACCTGCCAACCAACATTGTGGCGAGTCATAGTATATTCCTTGCCTGGATTCCCCAGCCCAATTACTGCAATCATTTGTAAATGATAGCACTTATATTATAAAAAAGAAAAAAACCGACCTTATAATAAAGGTCGGCTCAATAATGTTATTTAAAACGCTGTAAAATAAAACGTCTGAAGAGGTACCTCACGAAAAGGAATAAACAAATAATTAAAACAGCAAGTGAGAATAAAAAAAATCCAGGACCTGCCGGATCGGAACGACATATGTCATCCATTAATTCTAGCAATGATTCTAACATAGGCTGATGATTTTTTAAGCGTTAGCACTCCTGATGTAACCATCAGGCTTTTTATTTTTCTTCTTCTTTCTTATACTGTATACAAGAAAATAGCCCCCAACACCTATAATAAGAAGAGCAACTGCGGTTCCGGCTATCCATTCACTTGGATATTCTTTAAAGGTTTTAGGGATTCCTGCAAATAGATTTTGGGGATTGATTAGAAAAAGTAAAAAAACGGCGGTTAGTGTGATTTTTTTCATAAATATAATGTGGTTGAATTTAATCTAAAATAGCACATATGGGGGTTATTGTCAAATAGTTTGTATGGTATAATGCTTTTTATATGAAAGTTATTAAAAACATTTTTGGGAAAGAAGGATCTCCATTTAATGGTACCCCCACCCCAGAAAAAAAGGAGTCTCTTTGGGATATTGTAAAATTTGTTGCATTGGCTCTGATCATTGTTATCCCAATAAGAATGTTTATAGCTCAACCTTTTCTTGTAAAAGGCCGTTCTATGGACCCCACACTCCATCAAAGCGACTATTTGATAGTAGACGAACTTTCCTACCATCTACGAACACCAAAACGCGGCGAAGTAATAGTATTCCGATTCCCTGGTGATCCAAAAGAGCATTTTGTAAAACGTGTCATAGGGTTGCCTGGAGATACACTGCAAATCATAAATGGTAACGTAACCGTAACAACAAAAGAAGGTAAAAAGTTAGATTTAAATGAAACATATGTAGTAAACCATTCTTATGAAAGCTTAGAAGACATAGTAGTCCCCGAAGGAAATCTATTCGTCATGGGAGACAATCGCGCCGAAAGTTATGACAGTAGAATGTGGAAATTTCTACCAATCAAAATGGCAACCGGTCGCGCATTAATACGTCTATACCCTTTTAGCCAGATAGACATGCTCCCAGGATTACATGAATTCCCAGAATTAGAAGAAACTAAAAAATAAATTTTATGGCAACAAGTAAACCAAGAAAAGAAGCATTTCAAAGTCCAAAAGGAATGCACGATATAATGGGCGATGCGTATTACGCATACCAAGGGCTTTTTGAAAAAGCTCAAGAAATCGCTGTTTATTATGGATTTAAACCAATAGCAACACCAATAGTAGAGTCTCAAGAATTATTTGAAACTACAATTGGTATAGGCACAGACATTGTAGATAAAGAAATGTACACCTTGAAAACAAAAGGTGGCGACCAATTAGCACTGCGCCCTGAATTTACAGCCAGTGTAATGCGCTCATATATAGAACACGGTATGATAGCAGAACCGCAGCCAATCATGCTGTATTCTTCTGGTCCAGTTTTCCGTCATGACAAACCTCAGCGTGGACGATACCGTCAACTCCACCAATTTAATTTAGAAGTATTAGGAACAAAGAAAAGTATTGCTGACGCCCTAATAATCAAAACAACAGCATTAATCTTAGAAGAAGCTGGCGCAAAAAATCTAATAGTTGATATAAATAGTATTGGGGACAAGGAATCTCGCACTGCATATTTGCGTGAATTAACTAATTTCTACAAAAAGCACATTAACCAAATGCCTGCTGAAGCGCGCGAAAGATTAAAGACAAATCCATTGCGTCTTCTAGATTCTAAAGATCCTAAGATGATAGAGATCAATGTGGACGCGCCAGAATCCGTTGCTTCACTAAACCCAGAATCAAAGCGCCACTTGAAAGAAGTACTGGAATATCTAGATGAGATGGGTATCATGTACAGACTTAACAAAAATCTTGTACGTGGTCTTTCTTACTACACTCACACTGTATTTGAAATGTCTTGCGATGGCGACGAAGAAACAGGACCACTGGCTGTTGCTGGTGGCGGACGCTACGACTATCTTGGCGGAATGCTAGGCTCTAAAAAAGATATCCCTGCTATTGGCGCGGCTATTGGTATGGACCGCGTGGTAGAAGCCCCTTGGTTTAATGGCCTAACTCCAAAAATCCAAAAGAAGCCAAAATGTTATTTTATTCAACTTGGATTTGATGCAAAACTAAAAGCACTGCCTATTATTGACCTGCTTAGAAAAAACCACATCCCAGTATTGCAGTCTCTGACTAAAGATAGTCTTTCAGCGCAGCTTGCTATTGCTGAACGTAGCGGTACACAATTTGTAATAATCTTTGGACAAAAAGAAGCTATCGAGAAAAGTGTTATCGTCAAAGATATGCTAAAACATTCTCAAAAAACTGTTAAGATAGACAAACTTATTGAGTACTTGAAAGAATTAAAATAGTATGAGACTAAAGGTTTTGCAATCTCCAGATAAAATATTGCGAAAACATTCTTCACATGTAACGAAGGATGAATTTGGCAGTGCAGAACTTTTAAAATTACTAAAAGACATGAGCGATACTTTGGCTGGTGAAGGCGACGGTGTTGCACTGGCTGCCCCACAAATTGGCGTCAACAAAAGAATCTTTGTTGTTTCAGGTAAAGTTTTTGGAATGAACGAAAATGGTGAGGTATCAGGCGCGGTGCACAAGGATATGGTTTTTATAAATCCAGAATTTGTAAAAATTTCTAGAGACAAAAAAGTAATGCACGAAGGCTGTCTATCTGTACGGCCACTGTATGGTGATATCCGCCGCGCATCTCGTGCTACTGTGCGCGCGCAGAACGAACATGGCGAATGGTTTGAAATAAAAGGTACCGGCCTAATAGCTGAAATCTTTCAACACGAGACGGACCATTTAAATGGAATACTGTTTATTGATAATGCTGTAAACATAAAAGAAGCTGAACCTTTGAAGAAATAATATGCTTAAATATATTTATTTTGGAACCCCAGAAATATCTAAACAAGTGTTAGAAGGCTTATTGGCGATGTATGGGAAACCAGCTTTAATAGTATCCAGCATTGATATGCCATCTGGCCGAGGACTAAAGCTAACTGCCCCACCGGTTGCAATGTACGCAAAAGAAAATAATATCCCCCTATTACAGCCAAATAAACTAAAAGATATCAAAGAGGAATTAGAAAAAGTAGGTGCAGATATTGCAGTGTTATTTGCTTATGGCAAAATAATCCCTCAGTGGCTACTAGACTTATTCCCACATGGGATCATAAATGTACACCCGTCACTACTGCCGCTGTACCGCGGGGCTACCCCATTAACTGGCCCAATTCTAAACGGTGATACAGTAACCGGTATTACTATTATGGATATGGATAGTGAGCTAGATCATGGAGATATTTATTTACAAAACCAAATAAATATCGATAACGAAACAACAAGAATAGATTTAGAAAATTACGTAGTAGCAACTGCGCCTAAATTATTAACAGAAGTTCTACAAAAAATAGAATCTAAAACTATTACAAAAATCTCGCAAGACCATAATAGCGCAACATATACTACAAAAATAGTTAAATCTGATGGAGAAATGCTAGACAGTGACAGTAATGAAATCAGATACCGCAAATACCGGGCTTATCTTGGCTGGCCAGGAACTTATTTTTTTAATACAGAAAATGGCGTCAAGACTCGTTACAAAATAATCGATGCTTTTATGGAGAATGGTTTTTTTATGATAAAGACAGTAAGACCAGAAAATGGAAAAGAAATGGCTTATAGCAATTTAGCCAACAATTCCTTGTAAAAAGGCTCCTACAAAATAAGCAACGATAGCGGCTACTCCACCAACAAACAGTGTTTCCAGTGCGGCATTTATACGGTTTGTTTTTGTTATTTTACCGCGAACTTGTCCAACGATAATAAAAGCAATAGAAGTCAAAGCAGCTGAGACCCAAAATTCTTTACCCTGCCAAATATCAAAAATAGCGCTAACTACATAAGCAATTAACGGCACACTACCCACAATAATAAAAGACATAAATGTAGCCAAAGCTGTTTTCATTGGAGAATGCTCTGGAACTATACCGCTTTGAGATTGCTGGGATTTTTCAGAAAGATAATTACTAGATGCCATAGAAAAACCATCTGCTAGTACATTAGATGCTCCTAAAATCAAAACAATTGCTGGGCTAAGATTTGCTCCAGCAACTCCGGCAATGATAGCAAATGTTGTAACTGTACCATCCAGCGCCCCATAAACGAATTCAGCTAAATAATTATGTAAAAACTTTTTCAATGGATTCATGTTTTTATACTAACACATTTTATGGTAAAAATTCTTTTCTATTTATACTATACGCACAAACAGGTAAACCCATCTTTTCTCCAATTTCTTCACCCAGTACGCGCATATATGTACCGCTAGATACATGTGTTTGGATTTTTATAATAGGCAAAACCATGTTCTTGGTCTTAATTTCATCCCAAGATTTTATAATATCTTTTTGTCTAAAATCTCCACTGGTTAACCCACAAACTTTTAAAACTCTTATGTAAACATCAATTGCTGAAATAATTTTATTTTCCAAGACATCAATCCGAAAAATATTAACAAGATGCTCTGCATTAAAATCGCCACCATCTCGTGCATGTTGCCATAATGGTTTACCGGAAACAACTTTAGAAGAAAATTTATGGAATCTTTGCTGGCGTTCTCCAGATAATTCCTGTAAGACTTGTTTTAGTTTTTCTTGATCTAATTCGGGTACTTCTTCAAACTGTTCCAGTACACCTAACATATCCCCGGTATCGGTCTTGAAACCAAAAACATATTCTACTTCGTAAATCTTTTCTTTATTTAAAAAGCTATCTTTGTCTTTAATATCATCTGCAGTAATTATCATCATCTTACCTTCGGCTGCAGGGTCTAGCCGGCCAGCATAAGTAGCCGACACATTATCAGGTATGCCTTTTTCTAATTTTATTCTACGTAGACACCCGAGTGGCGTCTCACCTAGTTCTTTATTTATTACGTATATTGCCATATTTAATCATTTATACTAAAAATTTTACTAGGGCTAGTGTGGCCAGAAATAAGACGAAATTTATTAATCGGTATTTTCATTTCTAATGACAATATTTCTTTAATCCTATCATTAGCCATGTTTCTTTCTGCGCGCTGTTTTACAGATATTTTAAAAGTATCATCTGTTATTTTTTCAAACAATTCCTTGCGGGCGTTAGCTGTTGCTTTAACTTTTATAAACATATTTATGATAAAAGTGTTGTACTGTAAACATCTTTTTTAAATGGACCTATCTCTACAATGTTAGTCATTAAATCTAAGCCATTTAACGCCCTGACTAAATCTTTTTGGTCATAACCAACAGTAATAATATCTGGCATAAAATCTTTAAAAACAGACCAGTCGCCCATATGATCATCTCCCTTGTGAATAAATGCTTTAGGAAAAGCCTTCTTAAGCATACCAGCTCTTTCAAGATATGAAAAATTGGGTGTTTTATTTTTTACTTTTTTAATAAAATCATCACTAGCTAAATTTACATGTAATTCATCCCCCAATTTCATTGATTCGTTCAAAAAATACACATGCCCTGGGTGCAATAAATCAAAGGCTCCAAATACTAATACCGTCTTAACGCTCATAATAGTCATAATAGCAGAAAACCCCAAGAATCAAAGCTTGGGGTTTTCTCTTACAATTTAAGAATTTAGATAAATAGAAATGCCAAAGCGCCACCCAAAATAGCCATATTTTTTGTAAAAGCAATTTGGCTATTCATTTTACTCATTTGATCTTTTTCATTCCAAAAATCATGCATCACAAATGATACTGGTATTAAAAATAGTGATATTAATAAAACCGCAAGATTTAATTCTCTCCAAAATAATATTCCTAGACCACCTAGTAGTATCATAATTCCAGATACCATGATCATATTTTTAGGACTTGGTACTTTTTTACTGGCAGCATACCCTACCATGTGTTTACCATTTGCAATATGGTTATAACCGTTATAAATAAAATAGCCTCCAAATAAAACTCGAGCAACGATTAGTAGAAAATCCATATAAATGTTTATTAATTGATATAGTCCTATTATAACAAAAAGACCCCGATTAAGATAATCGAGGCCCTATTTAGTATTTTTTTAGAAAATATGCAGATATTTAGTCCATTCAGTCTTATAAACCAAGCCCCAATCATAGACAATCTTAACCCTGGATACAATCTTAGATAAAGGAACACCTTCAGAGCTTTTCATTTCGATGAATCGCATTATTTCTTCTTTTTGATTAATAGAATCTAATTCTATTACAAACATAACTGATTCATCTGGTAATTTAACAATATTAGCTGGATAGGCATCATAAACTGAGTCAACCCAACCAAAATAAATTAAACCCGAAGAATCCTTTAAAAAAGAAACCCCAGAAACACCGAAATTATGTACGGTTAGATTTGAAATCTCTGGCTCTGGAAAAGGGCGCAAGATTTGTGCAAATGTAGTTTGATAAAATAAAATTACCAAAGCTACTAAGAATATTATTTTTTTCATTTTATACTGATTTTAAGTTATCAGTATTAAATCATGAAAAATCTATAAAGTACAGTTAGTATTTAGAAGTAAAAGGATTTCTAGCTGAGAGACCTTTTAACATTTTCTTTACACTTTTAGCACCACGTTTGAACAATGTTTTTTCTCTGTCTTTTATATCTACAAGACTACGCGCTATTTCTTCTTTAGCAGAATCTATCGCGGAATATAAATCTGATTCTTCTGCGCTGGCAAAAGCTTTGAGAACCCCTGCGCTAATATTTATATCTGCTTTGTAGTATTCACCATTTTTATGGTGTTGAGTCGTTTTACCTACTTCTACGTGGACATGTGCATCTTTGCCTTTTAAGAACTTGGCCAAGCTTTCAATGCGCTTGTTTACGTATTCAGTAATCGCACTAGTTAATTCCATATTTGTTGCTTTGATATTTGTGTTCATATATTTATCTTAATTAACTTATACAATTACATTATACCACAACAGCGCCTGAAGATATTTAACCCTTTGGGTCAAATATACTTCATGCGTGATTTTTATTGGTGTAAAAATCAAAAAGCCCCTGTTTATAAAAACAGGAGCTTTAAAATTAATGGGAGTAAAAGTTATTTAGCTTTTGCTAATCTTTTTCCTTTTGTAGTAACCTTTTGTACAATGTTTTCTACTGGATTAGGAGAATGTAGAGATTCTTTAATCTTATTAATAGATTCATATCTAAAAAAGAATGATTCTGTTAAACCAAGACCAGAAAGATCAATCCATTGCGTTCTACCTTTAAAAAGATGTTTGTGAAAAATAGGATTAACTAGTTCTTCTTTAGAAATACCCAACTCTTGGGCTTTTTGAAAAACATCGTTAACTTCCTTTAGTTTACGAACATTAATGTTAACGAATAAACCATCTCTTGAAAGACCAGTGTGTTCTTTTTTAATTTCAAGCGTTTCTTCGAAAGAAAGCTTATCTGTGTATTTTCGCATATTTGTAATTTGAACCATTATAGCACATTTTTATATATATGCCAAATGGGTAAATTTGGCCCAAACATAGAATAACTAAGCAAAACATACTATAATAACAATATGAAGATTTTGGGCAGAATTATAAAATGGTTAATACTATTATTGTATTTCATATCTCTTATTTACATCCTACTAGAGAACATTCAATATTCTGATTTTTTTGGTATACCACATTTTGTTATCCCCGCAGTTGCAGTAATTAGTATTATATTAGCAGGATATAACTACATAAAAATATACATCAAAGTAAACGTACTGGAATTTGAATTTACATCTATCGTAAACCATACATTTCGCACACCACTAACTAGAATAATGTGGTCTTTAAAAGAAATAAAAGACATTGAAACAACAAAAGAAACATTGCTATACACACAAAACATAGAAAATGCAGCTAGCAGAATCTTAAACATAGTAGACATATTGGTTGGCCTTCAAGAAGTAGATAACCGGGCTAGCTATTTCTTTAAACCATTATCCATTCGTGAAATTATGGAATCCAGTATCTCTAAATACCGCGCAGTTATAAATGAGAAAAAGTTTAACTTTAAAATTTCTACTTTTACTGATATTCCCCTGTTAACTGCTGACCTTAAAAAAATGACTTTTGTTTTTGATGTTATTATGGAAAATGCTTTGTACTACACCCCACCAGGTGGCAACATTACAGTAGGAGCAACGCGTGAAAAAAACAAAATAGTCTTTTACGCTGCAGACAGTGGAATAGGTTTAACATTTAGAGACCGTATGCGAATTTTTTCTAGATTTTTCCGTAGCGAGAGAGCTAGGCATACATACACTGACGGTATGGGGCTGGGTCTTTATTTAGCTAAACAGATAGTAAAAAAACACGGAGGTAGAATGTACGCCAAATCCAAGGGCATAAACAAAGGCACCACAATACTAGTAGAACTGCCAATAAAGAACGACAATGGCCAAATAAAATAACCCCGAATTTCGGGGTTATTTTTTAGCTTATTTAAACCAAGATTTTTGCCAGTCTTGCATCATTCTGATTTCGCCATTTTGGGCAGTAATTATGTCATTAGCTAGCTTTATCAGTTCTGGGCGTTTGGACGTATTTAGGACCATTTGGGCCATTTCTACGGCACCTTGGTGGTGGACTATCATTTCAGATAGGAATTCCTTGTCGAATTCATCCCCCATTTTACCTGTTAAACTAGACGTCATCCCAGCCATAGTATGGTCCATATCCATAGCTTGGTTACTGTTAGATCCATTACCCCAAATAATATAACCAAATAGTAACCCTACTAATATCGAACCTAGTACATGTAACGCTTTGTTATTATTCATATAAATATATTATAGCAGATAAAAAGCCCCTGCTTAACAGGGGCTGTTTAAAAATTTATTTTTATAACCTTAGAAAATTTTTAGGTGTTAAATTTAAAGAAGAGTAATCCTTAAAATTTATAATTCTATTTATACTGTCGTCAACCATTTCTTTGTCATTAAGAAAAAAGCTAACATCGTATTTTAAGAGAGGACTAAATTCTTCATCACTTCGTTTTAAAAGCTCTCGAAGTTTAGGCTCAAGTTCTTTTAAGGTACCTAAGTGTACTTCATTTTCATAACGGTATACAAATAAAGCTTCTTCTCCAATTTTACAAAATCTATCGCTTTCAAAAGCGATATATTCACCACTGACAGATAAAAATTTAGTGACAATTCCATTTTCTGCATAAAATCTGTATAACTGTTTATCTAACATAAATACTGAAACAGCCCAAGAGAAAACTTTAGGATCTAGACTATCCATTTCTGTATAGCCGACAAACTTATATTTTAAATTATTATTCATATAGTATTTTTTCTAAATACTACTCTATTCACAGAACCTGTCAAATATTTGTAATATTTTACTGGGTGGTATAATAAACTTATGCAAAAAGTCTCAAATGGCACTATCCATAAAATACCAGCTGATTTAGAAAAATCTATAACATCTATTCCCAAGGTTTTTGCGCTGTGGGAAGACATTACCCCACTAGCCCGCAATGAATGGATATGCTGGGTTACATCTGGCAAAAAGTTAGAGACCCGAAATATTCGAATTACTAAAGCCATATCAAAACTGCGTAGCGGCATGCGTCGCCCCTGCTGCTGGGCTGGGTGTAGCCATAGATAAAAGAAAACCCACCGTATTGGTGGGTTTTAATATTTTAGATAGAATAACGACTTTCGTCATTACATTTAAGTTTTGAAAGAATTGGATTTTTAGTTGGAGCTAATTCAGGGCTAATCTTAATGTCTTCGATAATACTTTCCAAAAAATTTTTAACATCAAATATTTGCTTATCGGCTTCGCTAGACAGTAATGCAATGCGCACAGCATTCTCAATATCTTCTGTATTTTCAGCTAAAATTGTAATATCATTAACGATACCAAATTTTCTAATCCTACCCCGCAACTTTACGCCATTTAAATTTTTATTTTCACTAGTAAGAGTATAAATGTTCCATTCCATAATATATTTAATTAATTTTATTTTTAAAGTTTTTAATAACAATATTCACTAAAATTGTCTTTGATTTCTGTGCCTGTAATATAAGATAAAGTCATATTTCTTTTTGTCTTACAATACTTTATAAAAATCTCTTCTGAGCTCATCGAGTTTTCAGGAAAATTTTTAAGACCGAAAACCAGTAGTTTCTTTCCGGCTAAATTATACACATTGTAACCTTCGATATACCCCATCAAACTTTCTCTCGGTGTAATAATATAAAACCCGGAATCGAGCCTGGATATTAATTTTTCATATTCAGTAAGACTCATTACATATTGAGTAATATCGGTACACTTTGTTTTAAAACCTTGAAAATTTATGATTTGCGTCATGTTGGGACGAAGAGTTCTTTCTACAACTTCAGTTGTTTTTTTATTTAATTTTGTTAAAAAGCTCATAATATATTTTTATTTATTAAATCAAATAGTACAGTATTTCTAATATATGTCAAATATTTAGTTTAAAAATTCCAAGAAAAAAATAATTAAAAAGGCGGACAGTAAATGTCCGCCTTTTTTAATTTTTATATTTTCTTAGGGTACAGAATAGACAGTACAATAGAAGAAACCAGGGCAAACATTATAATCCCCAATGATACTAGTGATGACAGATGCACCCCAAATATTCCTGCCAGCATCTTAACACCTATGAATATCAATATAAAAGCCAAGCCTTTTTGCAAATGATGGAATTTATGCAAAATATTTTCTATTAGGAAAAATAATGCCCGCAGCCCCATTATTGCAAAAATGTTAGACGTAAAGACCACAAACATATTTTGTGAAATACTAAACACCGCTGGAATAGAATCCACTGCAAAGATAATGTCAGTTGCTTCCACCAAAAGAACAATCATAAACAGTGATGTAAAATAGAATTTACCCTTTTCTCTTACAAAGAATTTTCCACCATGATGGCTGTCCGTAAAAGGAAATATTTTGTGGGCAAACTTTATGACTTTGTTATGTTTAAAATCAATGTGCTCTTCTTTTTTATTACTTAGCAATTTTATACCAGTATAAAATAGTAGCGCACCAAATACATAAAGAATCCAATGGAATTGGCTAATAACATAAGCCCCTACCCCAATAAATAATGCTCTAAAAATTATGGCGCCAATGATACCCCAAAACAATGCTTTGTGATGGTATTTCTCTTCTAAATTAAAATAATTAAAGATAAGTAATATAACAAAAAGATTATCCACTGACAGCATTTTTTCTGTTATGTAGGCACTAAAAAATTCGACAGCTGTATCTTTGCCCATCATAAAGAAGATCAAGACCCCAAAAGCCAAAGATATCCCTATCCAAAATAATGACTGATACAGTGCAGGCTTAAATGCAATCTTGTGACTTTTCTTATTAAAAAATCCAAGATCAGCAATAAGAAAACCTATAACAATAGTAGCGAATAATATAATTAATGTAGTTTGTGATTCCATTTAGATATTTATTTTAAATTTTTCCTATTAAATCTACGCTGGGTTTTAATGTATCTTCCCCGGGTTCCCAGCTAGCTGGGCAAACATTGCCATTATTTTCTTTTACAAATTTAGCAGCTTGTAATTTTCTTAATGTTTCCCCTGCACTGCGGCCAATACTGTTGTCATGGATTTCTATTGTTTTTAAATTTCCATCTGGGTCTATAATAAATGTACCGCGCAAAGATAAACCTTCATTGTCTATATAAGTCCCAAACATTCTACAAACATTACCTGTTGGGTCGGCTAGCATTGGGTATTCTATTTTGCCAATAGCCGGAGAATTGTCGTGCCAAGCTTTATGAACAAAAGCTGTGTCAGTACTAATAGACATTATTTCTCCGCCCAGTTCTTTAACTTTGTTATAAATCTTTTGAGCATCTTCAAGTTCTGTAGGACAAACAAAAGTAAAATCTGCTGGGTAAAATATCATTACTACCCACTTGCCGCGGTATTCAGAAAGCTTTATCTTTTTAATTTCGTTATTTTGGTAAGCGTCCAATTCAAATTCTGGAACAAGTGTGTTTATGTTGATCATATGGTGCCATTATAGCACATGGCAAAAACAGGCTTTTAAAGCCTGTTTTTTATTAATTATCCGGAAAATTCTACTAGCCATTCGATACCGTATTTGTCTCTTAGCATTCCGGCATAACTACCCCAAGGACTATCGCCCATTGGACCTTCTACTTCGGCGCCGACGGAAAGAGCGTTAAATATTTTCTCCGCTTCTTCTTTGCTATCGGCATTTATTAAAATTTTGCTTCGGTTTTCTTTTTCGTTTACTTTACCCATAAAATCTGGGACGTCGTTTCCAATTAGCACATTATTCTTGCCCATTGTTAAAGCAATGTACATAATCTTATTTTCTTCGTTTTCTGGGACTGGAAATTCGGCACTGGCAAGATCTTTAAAACGAACTATTTTTGTGAAATCACCGCCAAATACTGATTTATAAAAATTAAAGGCATCTTCGGCGTTACCGTTAAAATTGATCCAAGGGTTTATATTTGTCATATGGGGTCATTATAGCACATGATAAAAAAGAGACTCTCCGAAGTTTTTTTGAGTAAAATAAAAAACCCACCGAGATGGGTTTAGTAAATTAAATTAGTTATAGTTAGGTAATTAAAGCTCTTTTAATTTCTACCCATTTACCGTTTGGTTCTTTTTCAAACAAACAAATATATTCAAATGGGTATTCTTTATTCTCAAAAAAAGGTTCCGTGTCTATATCTTCTGGACAATTTACATGTTTTCTTTTGGGAATATTTTTAAACAAAGTAAAATGTAGCATATCTTCGCCATTGCCAAGCTCGTTAGACATTTTTTCTATATATTCCCTAACCTTAACCCAAAGCAAAGCAATGTTATAAGTAGCATGAACTCTAAGTACAAGATTATCATTAAACATAGCAAATCCTTCTAAGATTATTTTTGTTTTGGAAAAATCCTGAGCTATTTGGTCGACAAAATCAGACAACAAATCTTTATAATCCCCTACTATTGGTTTATGTAAAGTTAAGTGCAATAATTCTTCTTCGTACAAAGCAGTTAGTTCGGGGTTATACTTTTTAATTTTTTGAGAAAGATCTTTTAAATATAGATACAACTCTTTTTTAGGTTTAAAACATATAAAATATTTTTTCATGTTTTGATTATTTATTAAATCAAATAGTACAGCAATTTTGGGATATGTCAAATAC
>CAYJCX010000006.1:0-23384 GCA_964368775.1 uncultured Candidatus Saccharibacteria bacterium
TTTTACGGATCAATGTCTGATTTTTCTCTTATAAAAATATCTTTACCATCTGGAGATTTAGATTTGATATATTTACGGTCTTTATTTTTTTGGATTTTATTTACCAATTCTGTCTCTAAATCATAACCCAAAATTTCGCACATCCCTAATACGAATATCATCACGTCAGCAAATTCTTCAGCTACACCATCTTGGTTTTTATTGTATTTAGAATAAGCTTCGGACAATTCTTCATAAGCACGGCAAAATTCAGATGCTACGTCTGTAGTATTAAAGCCTTTTTCCAGCTTGTTACGCATTACTTCTTTTTGGAGCTCTTTTAGATCTACCATATAGCTATTTATACACTACCGAGCAGGATTTTGCACGGCTGGCTTTATCCCCGTTCTTTCACTAGGATCTGGGAATATTATTTTAGAATTTATAATTTCTGTACGTTTTAAAGTATTTTCAGTAAAAGAATCCACTAATCTTTTCAACCCTTTATCATTCAAATTAGTAGCTACTAAATCTTGGACTTCATTTCTACTTTTCTTATCTACAAGCATTCCATTTGTTGCCATATAGTAAACAGCAAAAGATAACACTCCCGCGATTAACAAAATAATGCTGGTTAAGATGAGTATATTTTTCCAATACGAAAGTGGATTTATTTCTATAGTTTTTTTAAATGAACCACTTTTATATTTGGGTTTAAATTTTAAAAATTTTGGTAATTCCATATTATTGTATCTTAGTAGGTATTAGTAATTTAGCATCCAGCGACCATGTTAAAATAGCATCCTCGGGTATTTCTTCATTACCTCTGATATCTCGATAGATAGGTTCTCCGTCAGAACGAGTTGGCTCTAAAACCATAACTTGTCTTAGTGAATACGAATCCACATTAGCCAAATAGTCCCCATTCTCAAAAAGCTGTAATAGTTTCAAAAGCTTATCAAAATCTCCATTTGAAGCAGTTTCTATTATTATATTTCTACCAACTTCTTTTTTAACAGTAGTATCTTCTGATGCTAAATTTTTAGTATCAGGTGTGGTGCTTGTTGGCTCTAATACTTTGGCAACTTTTGATTTTTGCTCTAAAGTTATGGTCTTAATATCTACTGATATCTCTAAATCCAACGCATAAGCTTCTAGGCTTTCTACCAATAATGGTATTTGAGACTCACTTGTGATGGTATGAGAATTTAATATATCAATAGCTGATTTATTTTCTAAAAATACCTCTTTGGATTTAGAAGAATTATCTCTTTCTTCATTTAAATTTTTAATGGAAGCAGTTAAAACATAAGATTTAGAATAGTAGTGGCGCAATACAAAGAAACCAAAAATTATAGCAGCGATAGTTATTAAAAATATCACAACCCCAATTAAAATTTTTGATGTAGAATTATTTGATTTCATAAACAATATTGCAAGTTATACTAAATGGCACATCGATTTTTTTAGCATAAGTCGTGACAGGCAGAGAAACTTCGCTACATATTCCCCCATTTTTCTTATCTAAAGCATTCCCATATTTTATGATAGAATCACGAGTCCCAGAAATACCGAAAATGATTATGGTCGCTTTACCACCTGTTTTAGAAAAATTTATATTATTTACAGTTACGTCACCTGGTCTAGCTTTTACGATAGACTGCAGGTCTTCTGAAATATGTTTAGTTCTGGATAGCCCGTCTTGGAAAAATTTAATGTCAATGTTCACACCTTTAATTTCTTCTATTAGTTTATCCACTTCTGCATCTTTGTTATTAGATTTTGAATTATCAAACTGTGTATTTAATATAGAATAATCCATTTGTTGTAAGTAAGATAAAAGTATTATAACCAAAAGTAGTGGCATTAATGCAACAGAAGCACTAATAAAAGTAATAACCATTAATCTTTTTTTATAAGATGATTTTAAAAGCTCTCTTCTATTATAAGGTAATAAATTAATCATACTTCAAATGCTCCTAACGCGAGACCTATAGCTGTACCGTATATAACAGAATCATCAAAATGAATCTTGGGAACACTGATACTAACAGCTTCAACACGTGTCCAAACATCGGCCAAAGTTACAGGCTTGTGAAAAGATGCTTGGAATAAATCAATAAAACCTGGGGTCAAGGCTTCGGTGCCTACAATTTGAATATAGTCTATTGGTCTATACATATTAGATCTTTCACGAATATATAAATTCCAAGAATTATATTGTTTTATAATTTCATCAAACAAAGGAATATAGGCCGTCTTTAAAACATTGGGCATTTCGGCATATTCACCTGTTCCATTCATCCCAATTTTATGTTTAACATCTTCAGCGGCCTTATTTTCTAAATTCAAAATAGCAGCCAATGCAACAGTTACTTCTTCTCCTCCTCTTTGGATGGTACTAGAAGATACAACCATACCATCTTGTACAACAGAAGCTGTCGTAGAAACATGGCCAATATCTACAATAAAAATAACGCTTGGATCATTTGGTTTAGTAATCGCTCGAGCTAGTGCTTGCGATTCGTATTCACAAGACACGACTTCCATCCCAGAAGCAGAACAAGCATCAACATAACCATCAATAATTTTTTGTTCCGATGCGGAAACTTGGATTTTTACCTTATTCCCATTTTGAGATATTACATCATAATCAAACTCTACACTGTCTGCTGGTACAGGGATAAAACCTTCTAG
The DNA here is from genome assembly GCA_964368775.1 of uncultured Candidatus Saccharibacteria bacterium. Taxonomy (GTDB): domain Bacteria; phylum Patescibacteriota; class Minisyncoccia; order Phycocordibacterales; family UBA9973; genus 2-01-FULL-33-17. The sequence continues at coordinate 2,677 of CAYJCX010000006.1, forward strand.
GCTAAGCAAGATAGTGTCACGCAAATCAACACCAGGAATAATTTCTAATTCTGTTTGAAAAGTATAAACTTGTTCTTCTGGGATAGAAATTCGGACAGATTCTATTTTTTTTGTTTTACGAATTGATTCTAGGACTGGGATTAATTTAGTAGGATCTATAATTACACCTTTTTCAATTACACCTACTGGTATATGCTCTAGTCCATAATTCCCAACAACAAGACCATTACTAGTCTCACGCATTTCTACATATTTAATTGTTCGTTCTGATATTTCAAGACCAAAAGATGGCATCACAATATACCTAGGTATTGGAAAAAATTGAAATAATTTGGAACGTGCCATAGATGGTATTAGTATACCATCTAAAAGTTTTAACCTACAAGAGAACCCGGAGCAATTTCACGATCAGGAGAAAGCAAAACAATTCCATTTTCATCTTTTAGTGCCAATATCATACCTTGGGATTCTAAATCTTTAATAGTACGCGTTTCAAGATTTGTAACAAAAGGACAAAGCTTGCCTACTAAAACATTTGGGTCAGTAAAAGTCATAGCAATACCAGAAAGTATTTGGCGCTCACCTATTCCACCAAAGTCTACTCGCAATTTCAAAATTTTATCCAAGCCTTCTACTTTTTCAGCTGATAAAATTTTACCAATACGAATTTCTGTTTGTTTAAATGTATCTATATTTATCATAAAAATTATTTATTATTTCTTTCTAAAAATCTTTGCAATATTAGTGCCGCGGCGGATGCGTCTATTCTACCCTTTTGCTCGCTGCCACCATGGCGGGCATGAGCCGATGTAAATTGCTCTTTTTCGTACGTTACTGGTAATTCTAATGTACTCTCTAAAACTTTTTTAAAATTTTCTATATCATGAGCAATAGCATTTTGTCCGCCTTGTTGGTCTACTGATTCACCTAAAATTATATGGTCGATGCTCTTATCTTTGCAAATTTTTTCGATAATGTTTATTACGGTTTTATTATTTTTTAAGACATGCATAGGAAAAGCCATAACCCCGCCCTCGTCAGAACAGGCCAGTCCAATGTACTTTTTACCATAATCAATTCCTAGATATATCATTTAGTTTTGCTTCTCTAAGATAGCATTAACGAAACGCATTGTATAGGGCCCAAAAAATCCTGTCCCTCTCTTTAATTTTAATGGTTTTAATATCTCTTGTTTATTTGCTTCTTGATATTTAATCAAAGCGGCCTTTGTTCTTCTACCAAAAAAGTTTGTTTCGTTTCCCGGTGAACCTGGACCAGATTTAGCTAAGATGAATCCTTGGGAATTTAAAAATATCTGTAATTCTTTTACATCAGTTTTTCTATTAGATAATCTTAAAAAACTCGCAAATTTTTTAACAGCATTAGTTTCTTCTATTGTTATTTCTGGAATAATTGGATTTTCTAATGGTGGCAATACTTTAAGAGAGTTATCTGTAATTTGTTTTTGATTCACAGCGTCACTCATAGCTTGAAGTATATAAAGAGGTACAGATCCGCCTCCAGAAGAAGTAATATTTATTGCGTAAGACTTATGGTCAATAAAACTACCAACAGCCCCGTTATCATCCGACACTTGAACGGTAAATGTATAACTGCCTGCAGATCCAGGAGTCCCGGTAATAGCGCCCGTAGAAGAATCAATATTTAATCCTGGTGGTAATGACCCGGAAATAATACTATAAGTAACGATACCTTGAGATGATGATGCTGTGACAGTATCACTGTAAGAGTTGCCAGCTGTGCCATTAGATAAACTGCTTTTAGTTATATTTACTAAATTAAACTGCATAATACGGTTATTCCCTTGGTCAGCAACATATAATTTGTTTAAAGTAATATCAACACTAACCCCATAAGGATTCGCGAATTCGTAATTACTAGTATTTTCGTTAGAAGCAGAAAAATCTTCTGCCCCCAAGACCGCTTCTGCGTTCATGCCAGTTGCAATATTAGAACTATTTACATTATAAATAGTAATTCTACCGTTTCTTTCATCTGTAATATAAAGCCTGCCAGTATTAGCATTGTAATCCATATCCCTTGGTCTTCTTAGTGAACTTTGGCTAGGTATAGAGCCCTGGTTTCCAGAATTCTCAAATTGGTCAATCTGTCCTAATACATAATTAGCATCTTTACCATTTGTAAAAGTATCTGGGTTTGTATCAAAAACTAAAACTCGGTTATTGTTTTTATCAGAAACAAAAAGTCTTGAATTATTTTGATCAATGGCTAAACCTGCTGGATCACATAATGTATTTATATCAGCAGAAGTTCCAAGATTACACTGAATACTAAAGCTGTCTAAATCAGGTTGACCTAAAACACCATCAATAACATTATCTACTACATTATTAGTACTATCCAAATTAAAGAAAACAACTCGATTATTATTTGTATCCGAAACAAATAATCTATGGTTTGAAGAATCTAATGCCACATTAGAGACACCATTAAACTGATGGTTCCCTTGTCCACTACTACTGCTACTAAAATCTAAAACATCTCCTTCATCTCCTTGACCAAGAACAGCATCAGCAATTGAATCTAACGGAGCATTAGAGCTATCTAAATTATATTGTAGTATTCTATTGTATCCCTGATCAACAACCCAAAGACGATGATTTGTATTATCTAAAACCATATCATAAGGAGTACAGAGATACGATTCAGAAACAGTAGAACAAGAATCGCTACTACTAAAGCTATCCTGACCAATGACATAGTCAGCGGTTTTGTCGACAAAGTTATTATTACTATCCAAATTAAAAATTAATACGCGATTATTATTAGTATCAGCAACAAACATTTTATGATTTACGCTGTCTAATAAATTAGAAACAAGCCCATTAAAGCCAACTGAATTAGGACCAGTTCTAGTGTTTTGATTACTTAAATTAAAATCAGAATTTTGACCAAAGACAAAATCACCAACTGTATCATCCGGCAAATTAGAACTATTTAAATTAAAACCTATTAATCTATTAGCATCTTGTTCTGCAATATACAAATAATGATTTACTGGGTCCAGTGCCATACCCTGTGGACCACCTAACGTTTCATTAGTTGGACCAGTCCAGCCTTCTTCAGTAAAAAGACCTCCTTGTCCAAAGACATAGTCAGCGGTAGTGTCAGTGGGGACGCCGCTAACCCCAAGATTAAAAATTAGTACACGATTGTTATTAGTGTCCGAAACAAAAAGACGATTATTAATTTCATCTACTGCTAAACCATTAGCAAAACAAAGTTTATCGGCTGTTGCTGGAGAATGACATCCAAATGTAGTAAACACACCTGCTTGGCCTAATACATAGTCCGCTGTATCATCTAGTGGCACATTACTACTGTCTAAATCAAAAGCTAAAACTCTGTCCAGATAACTATTCGACACCCAAAGACGATGATTGGTATAGTCGATTGCAAGCTCGCGAGACTGACAGACTTTATTTGCATTAAAAGGTGGGCACCCTACCTGAGTCACAAAACTTCCAGACTGCCCTAATACATAGTCTGCTGTGTCGTCCAACGGCACCCCACTAGAATCAAGATTAAAATAAATTATTCTTTCATTACCGTTATCTGAAACCCACAGACGGTTATTAACTCCATCCAAAGCAAGTCCAGAAGGATTGGCTAAACCCGCAGCAGAGAGAGAAGTAGAGGCCCCAGTAAAAAGACCTCCTTGTCCAAAGACATAGTCAGCATTTGTATCAACAGGAGTACCATCTGAATTTAAATTAAACCCTAAAACACGACTATTATTTGTATCTGAAACCCAAAGACGATGATTAGCTATATCTATAGCTATACCTTCTGGCTGACTTAATGTACCAGCAGAAGCATCCCCTGTATTAGGATCATTACTGTATCCAGTGTTAAAACTACTACCTTGGCCAAAGACATAGTCAGCAGTGTCATTCGTTGGAGTATTGTCATTATTTAAATCAAATCCTAAAACTCTACTGTTATTATTATCTATAGCCCAAAGACGGTGATTAACATTATCTAAGGCAACTCCATAAGGAGAACTAAATCCATTTGGGTTAGGATTCAAATTATCAGAGGTACTTTGAGAAAAATCACCTTGGCCAATTACGCCAGATGCAATATAAGGAGAAGAACTAAAAGCAGGTATTATTTTGTAAAGAACTACAAACAAAAAACAAAGCGCCAAAGACGCTAGTTTAAATACAAATTTAACCCTGCTGTTTAATTTCATTAGAATAATTATAGCACACACAAAAAAGACGTTTAGAATTAGGAATCTTTCCTTACAAGAACAGTATGCCTTTTCGGTGTATTTGGTCACACATAATTTTCTTGACTGAAAATTTGCGCGACCCCACCTCGCGGTTTTTGCCTTTCGCTAATGCTCAAACAAAAACATCGCTGCGGTTCACAAAAAGCGAAAGACCGGAAGCAGTTCCGGTCTTTCGTCTTTTTTGTGCTCTCAGTAGGAATCGAACCTACATTTTAGGTACCGCAAACCCATGTCCTATCCATTGAACGATGAGAGCAATAGAATTACCGTAACACAAAAAGCTTATTATTTCAAGACTATATCTTATATCGTGCCATAAACCGCCGGCCAATGTGTGGGAACAATTTTTCGTCTTCTACTATCATACTGGATAGTGCATTTTTTACATCTAAGGCAATTTCATCGGGTACACAAACAGAAACAATAGGCTCATAATTTCTACGTACACACAAAACTAATTCTTTCTCCCCTTTTAAATCCACAACATGGAAAGATTCTATTTTTGTTATTAAATACAAATCATCACCAATTGTAATATCTTTGTCTGTAATAACTACACCTACAGTATTGGGTTTTTTCCAAGAAGAATAACCATACATAAATGCTCCTATTAAAATCAAAACCCCAAATAGCCCATCTTTAAAAATAAAAGCTAACACTACCGCAGCCAAAGTTATAATACCAAGTCCCCAATAAAAATCGTTACTTCTATTGTAATGAGCATGCTCGTCTGTAGAAAAATTAATTAATACGGTCTTTTGATTATCCATGTTATATATCTATTGTACAGTTTTTATACTATTAGTTGCAACCTGTTTTTCAAAAACTTGTTTTACACTATTATAAATAGCCGGCACCACAGATTCATCAAATGGACTTGGAATTATATTTTCTGGATTTAAATCAATCACAAGATCTGCTAATGCGTGTGCAGCAGACAAAAAAACATCATTAGTGAACTGCGTTCCAGGAAATTCTAACGCCGCCTTTAACACACCTGGAAAAACTAACGCATTATTTACTTGGTTAGAAAAATCAGACCGTCCAGTAGCCACAATATAAGCCCCGGCACTATAAGCTAATTCCGGCATAATCTCTGGTACAGGATTTGCTAGTCCAAAAATAACTGGTTTATCAGACATGGTTTTAATCATCTCTCCTGTTAAAACACCAGGCTTTGAAAGACCAATAAAAACATCAGCTGAGACTAATGCATCCCTAAGTTCACCAGGTTTAGAATCTGCAAAGCTTTTATCTAATAATTCTTTTTTTTCTTTTGTTAGATCAGACCTATCTTTAGTTATAATACCCTGAGAATCTATAAAGGTTATATTTTTAGCTCCTGCCGTAAAAAGTAGTCTAGATACAGCCACACCTGCCGCTCCAATGCCAGATATTACTATTTTAATTTCATCTATTTTTTTATTTGTTAATTTTAAAGAATTAATTAAACCAGCCAAAACAACTGTAGCAGTGCCCCATTGGTCATCATGCATTACTGGGATATTTAGTCTCTTTCTTAATTCTTCTTCCACATAAAAACATCGCGGCGCAGAAATATCTTCTAAATTAATTGATCCAAACACTGGAGCAATTCTCATTACTGTCTCAATAATCTCATCTGGGTCTTGGGTTGTTAAACATATTGGAAATGCATCCACTCCAGCAAAATGTTTTAACAATGCGGCTTTGCCTTCCATTACCGGTATTGATGGTAATGCTCCTAAATTACCCAAACCAAGTATTGCGGACCCGTCAGTAATAATAGCTACAGTATGCCCTTTTAGAGTTAGAGAATGCGCCAAGGATTCATCACCACTAATAGCCATAGTTACAGCACCCACGCCTGGGCTATATGCAAGAGATAAATCTTCTTTATTATTTAGGGGCGCTAATAATTCTGTACCGATTTTGCCCCTATATTCTTTATGATATTCAATAGCTTTCTGGTTTAGTTCTTCTGTATTCATCCTGATATTGTAGCATGTTAGAAAAATTTTTCCTGTGTAAATAAAATCAAAAAACTCCCCATAAGGGAGTTTTTCGGTTGCACGATATTATTCGCGTGGGCGAGATTCTTGGACAGTAATTTTACGTCCATCGAGCTCACTACCATTTAGTTTGTCAACAGCAGCCGCTGCGTCAGCATCGTTATCGTATTCTACGAAACCGAAACCTTTAGAGCGACCAGTCATCTTATCCATTACAACGCGAGCTGAGGCAACTGGGCCGATAGCTGCGAAATGATCCATAAGAGTCTCATCACGGGTTGCCCACGCTAGAGAGCCAACAAAAAGCTTTGTAGCCATATAATTGGAAATGTATATTTCCTGATAATGTGTAAACACCCGATACCTCGTACCCCAGCGCAATGCAAAGAAGAAAGCGAAGAATTGGAACTTTTACAAAATTACTATAACACAGTACCGCTAATATTCCTAACTTTACTATTTATATAGGGCGTTGTATAAAATGCGGCAAAGCTTCAAATCATCATACGGGTATTCACCCTTTAGGTATTCAAACACTGGGGATAATTTATCTGTACCTAGTTTATCAAATGCTTTATAAATCTTAGTTAGACCTTTGGCTAAAAATGGAGGTACCACAGAGATTAGTTCCCCGTTTGTTATATCCCCGCGCTCATGTAAAACATAAATATGGTCAATAACTGTAGCCGGTTTTAAATTACGTTCCCTAGAAATTGCGTCAACATCCAGACCTTGTTTTAGTAATTCCAAAGTAGATTCATGTGTAGTTAATTTTTTAGGTGCTGAATTTTTATTCTTTTTAGAACTACCCCCACAAAAAATAATAAACTGCTCACTTAGCTCATCTAATTCTTCCTTAGAGGAACTAAACAAAAATGCTTCACTTTTCCCACTTTGGGTCTGAAAATAGTCATCCATATCTAGCACCGTAGGGTGAACCTTTAGAGAATTATTATTCATCCCGATTAATTCTAAACCTGCTAACGACGTTAATCTAGATAACGCAACATACCCTTGACCATATTCGAAAGAATTAGTTAAGTCAATTGCCGCGCAAGGTAAAGTCATCCCTTGGCTTTTATGCACAGTAATAGCCCAAGCTAGTCTTAATGGCACCTGAGTAATTTCAGCTTTAACCTTACCTTCTACTTCTACTTGCCAATTCATTGGCTCTACTAATATTTCTTCGCCTTCTACTGTTTTTATAATAGGATAACCACCGCTAGCACCAAAAGACACAACTTCACCTAATGTCCCATTTACAAAGTTTCTTTGAGAGTTATTTTTTGTACACATTACCCTGGCTCCAATTTTTAGTTCTAAGATTTCAGGAGAAAGACAACCCCGCGCAATACTTGCCGCCATCGTAGGATTACCTTTACTGACCATGTTAAAAACATGTTTTTTGCCTGATAATTTTTCTAACTTCTCTTTATTCAAAATATCCACATCTTTATTATGTGTAAATAATTTTGTTTCATTTTTTAAATTGCTAGCTAAAGTAATGCGAGATTTTAGCATTTCAAAATGTACATCTTTTAAATTATTATTCCGTGCCGCAGAAAGAATCTCAAAAAGTTCTGAATTTTGGTTACGATGTTGCTCGCTAAGGTAACAAACAATTACTTTTGCATCTTTCCAAGACCGAGATGAAAAAGCAAAATCGTCATCTTCGCTATTTCGTTTTATTGGTGGTAACTGAAAAAAGTCGCCAACAAATACGACCTGCATACCGCCAAAAGGTTCCATATTACCCCTGACAGATTTAATAATATTATCTATCGCAGTAATAGTTTTCCCAGAAAGCATAGAGATTTCATCAATTATTAAAACCTTGGCTTTAGTAATTCTCTTGGCTACATGTTCAGTACTAGCGATTCTGTCTATTTCGTAATCATTTATATATTCTTTGGCGCCAATACCGCTCCAAGAATGTATAGTCACACCTCCAATATGTGTAGCGGCAATACCCGTAGAAGCAGTCACCACTGAATCGATAGAATGTTCTTTTAAATATTTTATATATTCTCTCAAGGTATGAGTTTTGCCACTGCCTGGCTCTCCAGTCAAAAATACGTTTGCCCCTGTTTTTAAAATAGTTAATGCATCAGACTGGGTCATGTACCATGCATTCTATCATAATTTAAATTATTAGCTAAAAGACAAAATTGAGCTGAAAGCCATTTTATTAAGATAAATAAAGCCTATCATTAGTAAAATTAGCAAAATTCCATAAGCTATATTTTTAAGATGTTGTTTTTTAATTTCAATGAATACCATCATACCAAGAGCAACTAAAACTATTAGAATTAAGGTTTTATAAATAATATCTGTAATATATGGACTGCGGAAGATTAATCTTTCAAAAAAAGAAGACTCTTTCTCTACTTTGGCAGTCACAGGTTCAGGATCTATAGTTGGAGACTCGTTTTCTACCACAGTATTTTTTACAGAGATGAATTCTTTAGTTTCTTTTATTGTTTCAACTGATGTAGGTAATGTTATGGATTCACCTTTAACTTCCGGAACTAAAGCTATTTTTTTTGTTACTGAATTAATAACAGTATTTTTCTCTGGTATAGAATCTACATTTATTGGCTTTAGGATTTGGGTAGTAGACAATGGTTTGCCAAACATTTGTACAACAAAAGTAGTATTTTTACCTTCAAAAGTAGCATCTACTGCAGCTATACCTATTTCTGTAAATCTGGAATCCATTATGTTTGCGCGGTGCTTTGGGGAAAGAAGCCACGCATTCTCAACATCGACAGATTCAGTAAAATCCACCGCTAAATTCTCCCCTGCATAAGCAAAAGAATACCCCGCATTATCCATAAAATGCCACGGTGTTAGACCGTTTGGGCTATTATGAGCAAAGTACTGATTCTTTGCCATATCTTCAGCCTTTAGCCTTGCAGCTTCGTCTAGCAAACTATTTCTTGTAAGACCGTTTAAACCATTATTAGCTCTATCATTATTAGTTAAATCTACTAGCACTGCAGGCAGTACAGCCCCTGTCATGTTAGTATTTTTAATATAAAAACGACTACCAATAGAAAAAGTAAAAACCGCTAAAAGCAGAAGACAGATAATCCCAATAGAATATTCACGGAAAAAATGCGGCTTGTAATCATTGCCATCATGTGGGACAAAAATATGTTTTAGTAGATTCGCGATCTTTTTCACAAAAATATTATAACACACAATATTCTAATATAACAAGACCCCTTTACCTACTGGTAAAGGGGTCTTGTAAAACATTGATTAAAGTTTTGGAGCTTCTGGGTTTTGATCGATTGGAATTAAATTTGGAATTTGTAAATCTAATTCTGGGCACATTATCTTGTTTATTTTAGTTGTTGTAGTTAAATAAACAATTCCTGTAGGACCTGACAATTTCCATGGCTTCAAAATTTCATCTGAAAATTTTGTTTGGAATTTCTTTACAGCAGAATCTGTTTGTGGACCAAAGAATCCTGTTACTGGAATATTTAGTTTGAAATAATCATTTAAGAATTTTTGAACTTTTTTTACAGATTCTTCATCATTTTTATAACCCTTGCGTAGATATTTTTCTAAATAAATTCCGCAAGTTGTACTAGCTCCCAGTACTCTACCCTGAGGCGCTGGGGCTCCAACTAAGAACGATGTTGGTACTACTCCTCCAGGATTACCAGGGTTTTCTGGATTAGACACCGTTGGATTAGTTTCATCATTATCTTCAGAACTAGAACAACCTGGGTCTGTACTTTCTCCAGTAAAGTCTATTTTATTATCACCGTCATTGTCGATACCATCATTACATGCAAATACTGGAGGCTGTTCTGGAGTATTTGTTTCATCATTGTCTTCAGGACTAGCACAACCTGGGTCGTTCATATCAATAAGACTATCTTCTTCGTCACCGTTATCTATTTCATCGTTACATGCTGTCTTTGGGTCTTCTATTACAATAGCTGGGTTTACAGTAACAGTGCGAGTTGTGGTTGCAGTTAGTCCACCAGTATCAGTAACAGTATAAGTCAAAGTAAATGTGCCTGGGGTGCCAGTTACAACAGGGCCACCTGTAATAACTGGAGTTGGATCTATTAGATCTTCAGCGTCATCACCTACTGCACCTTGTTCTGTATATGCATCACCAACAGTCAAAGTGATATTACTTGGTCCTGTAAGAATAACTGTAGGTGGAGTATTTACTGGTGGTTCTGGATTAACACATTCGTTATATTTAACTTCCAATTTGTAATTTAATCCTGCTGGATTATCTTGTGCCGTACTATTAGGTAACGCCCAATTTTTTACAGTAAACGAAATTTGGTTTGTTCCGTTTATTAAATTTTCTACTGGAACAGTATAACTATCTGGAGACAAGAAATTATCCCCATCTGTAGCACCAATTGATGTAAATGAATTTACAAAACCAGTATATTCGTTATCAGCCAAAATACTTAATGTTGCTGAAATAGGAGTTCCTGGGATTGTGAAATTCTTTGTAAATGTAGCTGTTTCATCAGACAATGAGTCAGTAACGCCATCCATATTCCAAATCCAATTTGTGCCTAAAGATGTTTGGTCCCAAGCTGAATGCAAGAAACTTAAAATGGTTGAAGCCCCTGGGCTAGTAGTATCATCAGTACCAGAAATCACATTCATTGTTTTTTCGCTGCAAATTGGCACAACTTCATCTAGTACACAGTCTCCTTCTCCATCTTTATGTTTTCCTTCTGGAACAGTAGCTTGATCACCTTCGATATTTGGACACTGATCAATTATTACTGGGATTTCCAGTGCGTTAAATGCAACACAGTGAACAGTATTAGAAACTGTAGATGCATTAGTATAATCAAAGTTATCGTAATTTAATACATCTGACTGACAATATAGTTCTGCAGAATTTTTAGATACTTCACTATCTAGGTCACTTGTCGCCCCAGAAAAAGTTACATACTCTGATTTCATTTGCTCACGTACCCAAACCTGATCACCCCCATTAATAACAGTAGTTGCTAACCCAGAATTATTTGTTGGACCAAAGACTGTCCAAGGAGAACCGCCAGCTAATAAATTATCTCCTGGGTTAGTAGCACTAATTGGAGCCCATTCAAAGTTCCAATCTTTTTCTAAATGACAATTAGGATGCGCCGCTACATAGTCAGTAGCAGTAGTACTTGTAATATCAGATGCGCCTTGTCCCCAATTAGGTAAATCAGCTTCAGAATTACATACTACTTTTGTAGCACTAAGAGTTGTTTTTATAGTATCAAAATTTGCAGTAACAGATTTAGCATTGCTCATAGTAACGCTGCATGTACCTGTACCGCTACAAGCTCCACTCCAACCAGTAAATTCTGAGCCGAAATTAGCAGATGGATTTAGTGTTACTATAGTGTTTTCTACATAAGATTCACTGCAGTCAGCACCACAACTAATACCAGTAGGGTTTGAAGAAGCAGAGCCATCACCTATAGTATTAACAGTAAGAACTTTGTACTGTATTTGATCTCCAGTAACACTGACATCATCAATGTTCACACGGTCGCTACTAGCAGAATTAAGATTTGCAACAAAACGAATACCAAAGTTAGGGTTATTATTTGCTAAGCTAGGTAAAGTAGCTGAGCTTGCTTGATACCATCCATTATTTGAATTATGATGATGGTCGTCTTCATCTTCGTCATCATCATTACCTGCAGAGTAATCATTACTATCATTAATAGTATAAAAAGTATTCCAATTAGTGCCGTCTGTAGTATATTCAGCTTTTACAAAGTCAGTTGATTCTAGACTTTCATCAGCATAATACCAAAAAGAAACTTTGATATTATTGTACCCAGCAGTTGTTAGCGGAGATTGCTTTAAGATACTGTTAGAATCAGTAGTGCCTTTTACTCGGGCAGCCTTACTTCCACCATGCTTAATACTAGAATCGGCTGTCCAGTTTGAACCAGCAGTCCATCCTGTGAAAGATGAGCTAGATTCAAAACCAGGGTTATTAATAGATATACTAGAAGCTGCAGAAACTGCCGCCACAGTATTTAAAACAAGAGTTCCCAATACCAAAAGAGAACCTGCTATCTTTGTGATTTTTTGCATAATAAAAACAAATTAATAAAAAACAAAACTTTTAGACTGTTACGAGCAGTACTATTAAAAGCTATTTATAAGCTCATCCTACTTATTCTAAGGAAATATGTCAATGGCTAAACTAGGGTAAAATCTGTGTAAAAAAATAAACTATTCCCCACTTTGTTCTTTCCATAATGCAGAATAAAGTCCATTCTTTTTTATTAAATCTTCATGGTTCCCTTCTTCTACAATCTTTCCTTCTTTTAAAACATAAATAATATCTGCGTGCATTACAGTACCCAGACGATGTGCAACAAGAAATGTTATTCTCATTCCTTTATTCAAGGATTTAATTGTCGTATTAATAGATTCTTCTGTTATAGAATCCAATGCTGATGTTGCTTCATCAAATATCAATACATCAGGGCGACGTATCAAAGCTCGCGCTATTGCAATACGCTGTTTTTCTCCACCAGAAAGTTTTATCCCATTCTCGCCTATCTTTGTATCTATGCCGTCAGATGATCGGTCTAGTATATTTTGACCTGCAGCTTCTATTAATGCATTGACACAACCTTCTTTTGTAGCGTCTTTATTAGCAAAAGCAATATTTTCAAAAAGTGTTCCTGAAAATAGCTGTGTATCCTGAGTCACAATACCAATACGACTACGCAATTTGTCTTTATTGTATTTGTTTATGTTATTATCATTATAAATTATATCTCCAGACTGTGCGTCATAAAGTCCAACAAGTAATTTAATCAATGTAGATTTACCAGACCCAGATGGCCCAACAAAAGCAATAGTTTGACCGGTTTTAGCATTAAAACTAATATTCTTTACAGCATCTAGTTCGGCATGGCGATGCCTAAATGAAACATCTTTGGCTTCTATGTTATTAATAGTACTAATTACTACAGGGCTATCCGGAATGTATTCTTTGGGCTTATTCTGAATTTCGGCAAAATTCTCCAGTGACACTTGAGCTTCTCTCCAACTGGTAATAACATTACCAATATCTTGCAAAGGTGCAAAAAGAAAGAAAGAATAAATCCAAAGAGAAAAGAATTCTCCAAATGTAATTTTGCCTGTAAAAATAAAATACAGCATGCTACCTAATAGCAGTGTCCGAACTAAGTTAACAATACTACCCTGAACAAAAGAAAGACTGCGCAAATATTTAACTTTTTTAAGTTCTAGATTAAGAATTTCAGCAGAGTTGGCTTTTAGTCTTTCTACTTCTCTCTCGCCTAAACCAAGAGCTTTTACTAGCTCAATATTACGCAGCGTTTCTGTGGTGTTCCCAGCTAATGCGTTACTCTCTACTGTAATATCTTTTTGGACTTTTTTAATTTTTTTAGAAAGCAGAAAACTAACACCCCCAATTACAGGCACAGCTGCAAGATAAATTGGCGCAATAACCCAGTAGATATTAATAGCGTAAATAAATACGAATATAAAACCAACCAGACTAACAAATAAAGTGTTTATTATTAATGAAATTAATTTTTCTACATCAGTACGAACCTTTTGAATTTTAGACAAAGTTGATCCAGATTGCTCATCTTCAAATAATTCATATGGCATAGTCAGGGTTTCTTTTATACCATCAGTGTACATTTCTGTACCGACTTTTTGTGTAATTCTATTTACAAAATAATCCTGAAAATTTTTAGCGACTCTGGAAACAAAAGCTACACCAACAGCTGCAAGCAGCAGTGTCCCTACTCCACGAACAAATTGCTGTGTAGTATACAGTTCTGGCTTAGTTGCATAATTATCTATTACTTTTTGAAAAATCCAAGGATCAAGTAAAGAAAAAACTTGATTAACGGCCGCCAAAAATAGCGCCAGTATAATAGTCCATTTATATTTTTTTAGGTATTGCCAAAGTATTTGCATATTGGCAAATATACCATAAATTAAGATCTTGGTATATTAGGGTCACTATCACTGGATGAATTCTTGAAAACTTGATAGGCTTTTTTAATATGATCCCAAATATGGTGTCCAAATAGATAATGTAGTAGCAATTCAAGCAATAATATTATTACCAGAATTATTAGTAGGTAGATTCCAATTTTTTTAAGAGATTGAACAAAACTAAATCCAGGGTAAAGATCTACATGGGACTCTCTAACATTACCTGCGCCGTCATAAGCTCTAATTATTACACGTAAAGTATCACCTTCTATTTTAGGTACCATGTATGGCGACTGCGATTCTACAAACACAGGAGAAGCTGTATCTAAAGTTTTCTTATTAATAAGCCCTATTTCATAATGGTCTACTCCAGACATTGTATCTGTAGTAAAGAATGAGATCATATATTTTTTATTACCCTGTTCGTCTTTAAACGAATCAACAGCAGGAGAAAATTCAGCAGGAATAATTGTATCGATACGAACCTTGAAATGGCTGGTTGCCCCCCAAACATTCTTAGCCAAAGTCTTTACATGAAAATACCAAATTCCATCTTTAACGTTTTCATAAAATTGTGAAGCTTCTTTATTTGTTATTTTATTTTCAGGAATAGATCCAGCGGTATTATCAAAGAGAACACTATAGCCCGCATTTGCTATATCACTACCCCATTCAACAAGAGGACTATTGTTGTTATACCAATTATCCTGAGATGGATGAGTATCCGAATATATTTCCACACCATTAGGGGCGCGATTTTGCAGTGTATAAGTTGCTCCAGATTTATTTAATAAAATCTCAGAACCTAACCCATCATTAGCATTAATAGTGGTTTGGTCGCTAATAGTGACTCTGGTACTGCCAGAAGAAAGAACCTTGAAAGTCATCGTAATAACTAGCCCAGAGCTAGTCACAATACCCCCGGGTACTACCCCGGCAAGACTGGCTGTACCTCGAACATTGTCATATTGGGGTGACTCTACCCAAATCCCAAAAATCGATTTTCCCCCAGAAGGATTTACTACGGCTATTTTTTTTGGGTCAAAGTTTATTTTTAAACTGATTGCATTGATACTATTTCCTTTGGTATCAATATAAATTGGAGCTTGGAACGTAGACCCCACAAGAAAAGTACTATTTCTTGGTGTTATAAAAACTTCGGCTTTGGGTAATAAATTTTTAGCATCTAAATTAATAGAATCTTCTGCAAATACAGACAAAGGAGCCGTAGTTAAAACTAAGGCAAAAAAACTAAAGATAATTTTTAAAAAAGTTTTCTTCATTACATTTTTTCGATATCTTTCATTGTATCTATTATAACCTTTTCTGCATCATCAAAGTCGCGATCCAAGGTTTTTATACTTTTTTCTTTTTCATCTTCTTTAAAGATTTCAAAGCTTTCTTCTACTATTTCTTCTGCGTCATGAATTCTTTTTTTTACTTTAAATCTATATCTCAAGTATAGGTAGATAAATAAAAACAATAATAAAACCCAAATAATAATCATGTAAACATATACAGGATTTAGACGCACCATCCTATATTCTATGGTATGGATTTCTTTGATTATTTCATTTTTATCTACATCATTCTTAGGGGTAACAACTTCTTTTATTTTTTCTTTT
This sequence comes from uncultured Candidatus Saccharibacteria bacterium, assembly GCA_964368775.1. GTDB lineage: Bacteria > Patescibacteriota > Minisyncoccia > Phycocordibacterales > UBA9973 > 2-01-FULL-33-17. Next base: position 18,561 of record CAYJCX010000006.1, read on the forward strand.
ATTTCTTGGACAGTATTTTTAGGTACAACTTCTGGCGCGGGATTTATTGTAAAAGTTGCTTCATTTTGTCCAGACAAAGTATTTGTACCTTCTCCGTCATTGGCTAACACAGAACCAGAGGTAAAATTAATAGATGCGGTTCCAACAGATTTAGCCCTAAAAGCCATTGAAATAACAGTAGCCCCATTCCCGGTATAACCGCCAAGACTAACCCCTTCGAAAGATGCACTACCAGCCGCATTAGAAAATGTTGGCTCTTGAGCCCAAAGACTAATTATTGAACCGGATTTAGAAAGTGAATTTAAGGCTAGATTTTCTTGGCTAAAATTTAGTCTAGCCGAAACAGCATTAATAGATTGACTAGGGCTAGAAACCATTACTTTTACGTATATAGTATCCCCCACATTATAAGTCCCGCCTTCGGGTGTTAGTCTCAAAGTCGAAGCATTAGCAAAAGAAAATAACCCACTTAAAATTAAAGTTACGGTAAAGACAAATTTAAATATTTTTTTAAATTTTATTTTTTGCATATATTCGATAAAAAAAACGTAGAGCCCACAAAATAATTAACCCCAGTATACCAAGTGTTATATAAAGAACATTTTTACTGTACCCAGGTAGGAAAAATCTTTTTACTATATCATTACCAGCAAAATCTACAGCTTTGATTGTTAAAACACCTCTCAAATCATCTTGATTCAATAAAAATGGATTTGTTATTAGTAGCCATTCTTTACCCGCTTTAAGATAAACCCCTTGTATCCCAGATTCTTTGTCTATAGCGTTAAAAACCAAAGTCTTTTGGTTATTATAAAGATTTTGGTCTGTAACTATTTCAGCTGTTAGTTCTGGAGATTTTGTATCAAATGTATTATAAGATTCTTTTTTAATATTATTACTAATATTTATAGATTTAGATATTTTTTTTATTTCATTAATAGTTCCTTCTCCATCATTTAATGTAACAATACTATTCTCTACATTTACAAACGTCTCCCCGGATTTAATAGGTCTAAATATTAAACGTGTAATATTACCACTGCCGGATTCATCTGGTTTTAGATTATTCAAAAAACCTGCAAAACCATTAGGGGTTATACCTGCAAATTTAATAACATTAGGAGAAAAAATAGCAGGACTATTTATCCAATGAGTTATGAAAGATTTAGAATTTTCAGAACGAACAAAGCTAATCATTTCTGAATCAAAAGACACAGAGCCTTCTATGCCGTTAATACTGACACTGCCTGTATCAAGGACCAAATCAAGATAAAATTCTTGTTCTAGGGCTGGGTTATTATTTTCTGATTGAATTTTTATTTCAGCAGCAAAAGTATTTAAAGAAATAGAAAACAAAAAGAAAATTGTAATTATTGTTTTATAAAAATGTTTCATATTATCCTGTCCAATTAAATGCCATTATAGAGAAGTCGATCAAACTTATAATACCATCTTTATTCAAATCAACGTTAGCAGGGAAATCTGTTTTTTTGTACCAATAAGCCATAATAGAAAAGTCTACCAAGTTTACTTTTTTATCACAGTTTAAATCTCCTCGCAATGATGAACAGGTATTTAATTCTTTTTTCTTAGATTCATTTCCAACCTTAAAAGCAACAGTATTACCAAAAGGACTAACTTCTGTCTCTACTGCTGATTTTGATTTTGCCAAGTGTGAACCTATTTCGATTTGAGATGTGTCAAAATTCAATAAATAAACCCCTGATTTATCTGTTTTTACTTTATTAAATATTTCTTGTTCTGAATGAACAGAAATTGTAATATCACTATCAGGAACACTTTGCCCAAAGATAACAACATTATCTCCTTGCTTTACTTCACTTTTGTCTACGTCAATTGTAGGAGAGAGAAATATTCCTCCAATATTTATAGCGGAACCCTGCGTAATAAATACAGGAAAAGAAAATGAAGTAGATCTACGGTCATTACTATCTTGACCATAAACAGAGAAGCTATAGTTCCCATTTGCTAACGTTCCAATACTGACAGAGAAATCAGCCTTTGGGTCGGCAACTGTAGACACAACCAAAACGCCATCTTTTAAAATAGAAACTTTGGAATTAGGATAAGCTCGACCAGAAAAATTTATTCTTCCAGTGCCGCCTCCAGTATCGCCGCCAGTAGTAGTACCCGTAGATAAACCTCCTACTCCGCCGCCGCCTCCGCCAGTAGTAGTTGTTCCTGTACCAGCAGTAGGTAGACCACTAACAACACTAGAATCGCTAACAATTAAACCAGAGACATATGACCGGACCTTAAAATAATAAGTTGTTCCATTTGTTAAAGATGTTACATTACTAGACAAAACATTGCCAACGTTTGTATAAGTAAAAGGACCTAAAGCATTGGTTCCCACACCTACTTCATAACTAGTCACATTACCAAGTGTTCCAACAGACGCAGTCCAAGAAACAAGAACTGACCCATTACCTGCTGTTGTAGCAACTACTGGCGTTGTGGCAATTGGGAAATATAAAAATCCTGCATTTTTAGCAAAACTAGTGGACGTAGATTGCCCGCTCTCTAGTTGACCAGAGCTAGATATATACTGAAAACTACTAGATGTAGAGATTCCTCCTTCCATTGTACCAACAATTGGATTTTCTATTTGGAAATTTGTACTAGTTGTATACTGAGCATACGCATAAGAAAATAAAAATCCCATCAGTATTAGAGATGCTGAAATACTTAAAATACTTTTTGCAAATCTTTTCATAATGGGATTTCTACAGGCATTAAGCCAATGAACTAGTTAGCTGTTGTACTATTTTGAGAACCAATATTTAGTGGAGCAACTTCAAGAATTTTATTTAGTTCTACGCTGTACAAAATTGCTTTTTTAGCTTGAGCGTAGATTAATACCTTGTCTCCTTGTTTTGCATTTTTAAAGAAAGCCTGGTCTTTAAGAGCTTCTGTGTCAGACACAGTAGCAACTGTTGGTACTTCTTCTGGTAATACTACCAATTTTGAAACCTTCGCTACTAATTCTGTGGCTTCTCTACGAGCAGTAGCATTAGGGTCCTGCTTCATCTTATAAAGCTGGTAATAAAAATAACCTGCTGCACCGATAGCCAAAACTGCAATTATAATTGCGATTTTAGAACCCATTCCTTTTTTTGTTACTGTTGTGTCTTCCATAATATATATATATCTTATAAAACCAGAGCTCCTAACTCTTGTAAGCTAATTATATAGAATTTAGCTATTAATATCAATCGAATTTATCAATAAACTGGATTGACAAGGATAAGAACTGTTCTTTATTTTATATATAGAGCAATAAATATCTTATCAAGCTTAAGATATCAAATTGTTTTATATTCCCTGCTGAAGCTAAAAATAGTTTTCTTGGAGCATAACCAAGATCTCCATCTCCTCCGCCGCCCTGACCGCCGCCACCAGCACATCGGCCGCCTGTGTCGACACCAGTCTCATTACCATTTTGGATACCATCAGCGCAGGTACCCAGAGCGCAACGTCCGCCGGTATCTGTACCTGTCTCGTCACCATTCTGGACTCCGTCATTACAAGTACCGTCTCCTCCGCCTTGACCACCGCCGCCAGCACATCGTCCGCCGGTATCTGTACCTGTCTCATCTCCATTTTGGATACCATCAGCGCAAGTACCGTTATCAGTAACAGATTCAACCGCACCACCACCACCACTAGAATAAGATACAAACACCCAACCACTGTTACCAGATACACTTGTACTAGCTAATGCAATAAATGTAGCGCCGCCAGTAGCAATACTATCTCTAATAGATAAATACCTACTAGTTAATGTTCCTGCAGTTTTAGATAATGTCCAAGAACTAGTATCGGTTGTACTTTTTAGTGTAACAAGAGAACCAGTTCCACTACCATTAACTTCAAAATTAGTAACTGTTTGTGTACTGCCAGCAGTAAATTTAATTGTATGTGGTGGTGTATCAACTTTAAATGTATTAAATGTATTTGAGCCTGCAATTGTATAGTCACCAGTTCCACTACCATTAATCCAAAGTGTCCCGAATGTAGACCCTCCTCCATTAAATGTTTTTGCGGAGCTAGATTGATCTGTTAATTTAATCGTTGATGTGCCTGCTGTAAATGTACCAGCAGTTTTATCAAAAACTGTACCACTGCCAGTAAGATTTATTGTGGAAGCGTTAGCTAAAAATGTAGCACCTGCTCCACCACCGGCGGTATAGTCTACCCATATAGTATTTTGATAAGTAGGATAAGTAGTCCAAGTAGCATCAGCTATAGTAGCATCTAACCCCGATCCACCAAATACACCGTTCATAGAAATATCTGAAGAAGGAAGACTACCGTCATAGTAAAAAGTAAATGGAGCATCTGCTGTAACTACAATTATATAGTCATTCCCGGCAACTAATGTAGCATTTATATTACCACTAATAGTATCAGGATTTGCAGTACCACCGTTTACCACTACTGAATCAAGTAGAGTCCAGTTGTTTGGCCCTGAATTATATTCATACAATCCCATTTCATAGTCTTGCGCGGCCGAATTATTAGTATGTACCACAGCAGTAATAGATGTAACCGTGCCTCCTTGAGCTATATTTTCATATTTATTACCTTGATACGCATAATTAACAGAGTCTGAATAGTCAGTAGCCCCTAAGCTTTCATAGCCTAGAACAGCTGGGGTACCGCTTCCAACCATTTCTATCTTGCCTGCAGTTATGTTGTAATTACCTCCTGATGTTGTATCCAATGTTCCATTAGATGTTGTAATTGTGCCAGTAGCGGTTAACGCTTCACCTAATGATTTTGTACCTGTGCCTGATGATG
>CAYJCX010000007.1:0-11887 GCA_964368775.1 uncultured Candidatus Saccharibacteria bacterium
TTAGCCAGGAAATCCAGTGTTGCTCCCCCGCCGGTAGATACAAAAGTAAAATCTTTTTCCATTTTCATCTTGTGTATTATCTCCGCTGTATCTCCCCCGCCTATTATTGTTTCAGCTTTGGATTTCTTTAGTAGCTTTAGTAGTTCTATTGTACCCGCGTCATCATTTAATCCAGATTTAGACAGTGGTCCATTCCAAACAATTAATTTTGCTTTTTCTATTAGCGGCTTTAGTCTGGTTAGTGTCTCTGTACTGGTGTCTACAATATTGTCTCCTTTTTCTACTTCTTCTACAGCAACTTCTAACAATTTCTTACCACGCAGAACTGTTACATCCATTGGTAGTAGTAATTTAGAATTTTTTAGTAATGCTGGCGCTATGGCTACATTATCTTCTGCCAATGATACGCCAACTTCAAAACCCTTTTTCTTTAATAATGTGTTAGCTAATGCTCCCCCAACAAATACTGCGTCAGCAGCAGTAGTGTATTTTTTAAGTAATGGTAATTTAGTATCAAATTTTGCGCCACCAAGAATAAAAAAGAAAGGATGCTTTGGTTTTAATGCTTTTGAAAGCATTTTTATTTCTGTCTCAAGTTGCATACCTGCAAAGCCTGGAATTAATTTAGGTATACCAACAATACTAGCGTGCGCGCGGTGTGATACAGAGAATGCATCATTTACATATGCATCCCCCAGTGATGCCAAGAATACTGCAAACTTTTTATCATTCTTTTTCTCTCCTTCAAACCTGCGAATATTCTCTACCAGCAATACTTCTCCAGCTGACAAGTCCATAACGCTGTCACGAATTACTTCCTTGTTTTCACTGTTTTCAAAATAGCCTTTGTATTTTTTCTTTGCCAAATATTTAGCTACAGGTAGCAAACTTTTAGATCCATCTTCTCCTAAATGCGCTAATATAACGACTTTTGCGCCCTTTTTAACAAGGTAGTCTAAAGTAGGAAATGTTTTGTCTATTCTAAAAGTATCAGTAACTACCCCGCCTTCTATTGGGACATTAAAATCAGCACGCAAAATTATTGTTTTATTTTTTATACTACCTATTTTTTTTATACTCAACATACTCTTATTATTACGTTCTTATTTGCTAATTATTTCTATAATTTTTTTTACTTCTTTTGTATCCAAGCTTGCTCTGCCCAGCAGGAATCCATCTATGTTATGCACCGACATTATTTCCATGCAGTTCTTAGAATTTACCGATCCTCCATAAATTATTTTTACAGCGCTACCTATATTTTTGCTAAACATTTCTACCAATTTTTTTCTTATAGCTATAGTCATTTCATAAATTTCATTTTCATTAGCACTACGAACCGCATCTTTGCCAATTGCCCAGACTGGTTCATAAGCTATGATGATATTTTTTATTTCAGTCTTTTTTACATAAGACAATGCTGTTTCTAGTTGCTCGTTTACAAATCTAATGTGCCCGGTGTCTTCATGTCTTTCTTTCTCTCCTACACACAATACTATTTGCATCTTTTTTGCCAATGCATTTTCTACTTGTTTTTTTATTATTTCGTTATTCTCACCTACTGCGCGTCTTTCGCTGTGGCCAATGATAGTATTTTTTATACCGATAGAATTTAACATACTAGCAGATGTCTCCCCTGTGTGTGACCCATCATTTGTGCTGGAAACATTCTGCGCGTAGATTGGTAGACTTTTACCAAATTTTTTTACAAGCTCATTTAGAAACGGTGTTGGTGCAGCAATGCCTAATTTTATATTCTTATTAATTTTTTTTAGATTTACGTATTCTTTTGCTAACGCTAAAGATTTAGTAAGAGTATCCGGATTTTGTTTAAAATTACCAATGATATACATTTCTTTTGCTGTCATATGGCTATTGTACCACAAACAAAATACAGGAATATGGGGGAAAACAAAAATCCGCCCGAAGGCGGATTCATGTTAGGCATTTGTTTGTATAATTACCGTTAGGCTTTTTTACTCACAAGACCAGTATAGCAAATTAGAACGGGTTTGTCAACCCCGTAGTGAATATTTAGGTAAATATCTACTACGGGGTCAAGTTTTTAGGTTTAATTTACAAATTGTGGTCCTACCGGTAGACCGTTTTTTGTTGCACTGGACTCTTTGTTGTTAAAAACCGTTACCAGTATTGATTTAGTAGAGATCATGACACCTTTTTTGTCATAAGATTTCACATTTATTACATGACTACCGTTAGATTCCTTTGTTGTATCCCAGATTCCGTTATAAGGTTCTTTGGTGTCTGTGCTTAATAGCTTTTTGTTTACAGAAAACTCTACTTTTGAAATTTCTGTTTTTCCATAAGTCTCGACAATAATAGAAGAAACATAGGAAACTTGGCTATCTTTTTCTGGGCTGATTATCTCTATTCCATCAGGTTTTTCTACAGGGCTCGAGTCTTCTGTTATCTTTATACTTTCCTCTTGTTTTTGTGTCTCTACAAACTCTTCTTTTTCCATAGAGATATTTTTTACGTTTGTTTTTACAATGTAAGTTATTAAGCCAATAGCTACAACAAAAAGAGTAATGCTAAGAAAAAAGAATTTAGTAAAATGTGTTTTTTGCATAATGTCTTATCTTTTAAAGCTCATCCCAAGAAATAATTGAATATTTGTCAGAAGTTAATGGAAATGATGGAGGTGGACCATAAAGCAGGTTAGCGTCATATATAATTGTACGAGTGTCGTAACCGGTCCCATCAGTGTAGGCAAAACCGTATCTTTTGTTTGTACCTATCATTCCATATAGTGTTAGCAGTGTTCTATTGTGATATGGTGAACAGCTAGAACTATAATAATGTCTGCCTGCTCGCCCATTTATCGCCATCAGGGCCGCATCTATTCTTAACGTAGAGCTACTAACCATTCCTACGTTGATATCTTCTTGAGCTATTAGGGCGATAACATCTTGGCCGTCGTAATTGGTATATCTTAAATCGGCATTAACTGTTATGTTTTTTCTTTGACTAACATTGTCTGGGAATTTACCAGCAGCAATTGTTAAACGGGCTGTGTTTATTGTTCCATCTATCCATACGTTATCTTCTACAAAGATTAATCCATTAGCTGGGTTCGCATAGTTTGCTACAAATACCTGGCCATTATTGGATCTAATGCTCCATGTCCCCCAAGTCGGGTCTGTCCCCGTAGAATTTGTAGAACAAGAATTAGAAGCCGAAGTTAAATTTGTAACACGATATACATCAAAAGTGTCGTCGGTTTTTAGTGTAATGTGATAACCTAATGATCCAGATGCCGCTAAATATCTTCCTCCGGAAATTGCATCTGCTTTTATTGCTGCTAAATCACTAGCAATACCTGTAAAATCTGCCTGAGGAACTGGGAATTGTCTACCGGCCATAAATACATCACTACGGTTTGGGACTGCATTATTTGGGGCTTCGGCTGAACGAAAAGAACTTGTAACGCCACTACTAGGTGGAGCATTTACATGAGTATGTACACCAAATTCATTATTTCCTGTGTGGTCAGCATCATTATATGTTGATACCGCGCTAGTGACTAAATTATGAGCAATACCGTCAAATCGTATTCCCCCATTTGAATGAATTGGACCAAAAACTTCAGTGCCTTCTCCAAAACGCATTGCTTCGTTGGCTACAACAGAATACTTAGCAAAAGAAGGTATCGCTAATCTAACCTGGATTCTTCTTTTTAGGTTGGAGTTGCCTATTGCGTAGCCTTCAGATTTTATGGTTACAATTGTTGACCCAGTTATAGGCGGTGTAATTGTTAATGTAAAAGCTCCGATTAAATCACCATCTTTATCATAGAAATTATGTACATAGGGCCCCGCTTGCCCTGTTCCATCCTGGAAATCTGACCCAGCATGTGCCAAATGCCAACGATAATATTCAATTCCTGCTTCAGCAATTTGTAATGCTTGCTCTTTGTGCAGTGACCGTTGAGCTAGCTTAAGACTAGATGCTGACCATGCAACAAAAAAACTTAAAAAAGCTAAAGCCAAACTCAAAAATATAAGTGTGTTTATTAGGACTATACCTTTTTGGTTTGAACTATTTTTTTGCATGTTTATTGGTTATCTTTAAGATTACGAAAACTAATTTGTGTAGTTATTATTGCAGCATCTGGGGGGTTATTTAAATCTGCATCTAACAATAGTGTTATTTTGACTAGTCGTATTGTAGAAATATCTACTGGTTGGGTTAATGCACTGGATGAGCCAGAATAATTTGTATCATAATATTCAAATATTGGATTAGCTCCAGTATTTCTAACATTATACACTACATCAGTTAATACCTCTGCCCCATTATAGTTTAGTGGACTTCCTGATGGAGAGACTACTCCTTTGCGCAGTGTTGTACCGGATAAAAAATATCTAATTTTTTCTTTTAATCCGTCGTCATTTGTGTCAGTAAAAAAAGTAAATGTTGTTGTGGTGGCTGTATCTATCGGGTACGAACCTAATGAAGATGTTGTTGCTGATCTTATTTCTGATGCAATAGGTTGCAGTATTGTGCGTGAACTATCATATACGGATAAAGTATTACCAAAACCTCTTTTATAAGAGAATATATTCTGTGTAAAACTAGCTATCATTAAAAGCATCATACTAAAAAGAGCAATACTTATTAGTAGTTCCATTAAAGTAAAACCAGATTTTTTTATAATTTTTTCACACATATATTTTATGGGTAAATTGTAAATTCAGTGCTTTGCCAGTCGGAATTAATATTTACTATCTTACTAGAATCTTGGTATCCAGCTTTTGTGACTGTGGCTGTATAATTACCAGTAGATAATCCAGAAAATGAGACTTGGCCTGGTGGTACACATGAAGATGTGTAGGTAAATGATATGTCAGACACACTGGGTGTATAGTCTGTATCATCAGTTGTAAAGAATAATTTATATCTTAAGTATCTGTCCCCGTCATGGCTGCTGCCAATATTTTGGTCAGTTGTTGTAAAATAAGTACTATTTGTGCCATCTGGTCCAACGTAATTCCATGTAGTATTGTCAGTGTTGGTTGCAACTTGGAATTTTACACTATCTAAACCAGTTTGTACTGGTTGGTTTGTGCTTTCCCATAGAATTTGCTTAAAATTACTTGTAGAACCGGTGTCAAAAGTTGAAGAAGTCAGTGTTCCACTAGGCATGTATGATCCACTGCTATTTATCAGTCTCAGTGTGCCAGGAATAGTTACTATATCAATATTCCCATCAGAACTAAGATACATACTGTCCGAGCCTATATCTGTTTGGCCTGATCCTGATGACCAGTCTGTTTGAGTCAGAAAACCTTCATCGGTTATTTTTGTAGAAGAATAACCGCCGCCATTATCTAGCGTTACACTGGCGTCTGTTATAGGTAGACCTGTAGATTGGTCACGAACTACTACTAATAATCTTCTGCCATTTTTTGCCGCAGTAGTTATTTGGATATTTTGGGTTGTGTTAGGAGGAATTCCAAGAGAAAGCAATGGGTTTGTACCAATAATGTCATAACTTGAATCAGTTCCTACTATGTTATAAGTATCCCATTCTAAATCACTAATAGTTAAATTCCCTGACCCATCAGATGTAAGATTTCGTGAATATTTTAATGTGTCTGGATTTGTACCAATTAATTTTGTACCTGTAATTGTAAAATCAAAATTGGGTGTAGGGTTACATTGATTATCAAATGTGTTTACCGGTGCTGTGCTTAGCGCGTCTATGGTAAAAGACATTTGGCTAATTTGCTGAATCACAACAGTCATATTCGGTTTACTTGGGTTAGGGTTTCCGCCTCCTCCGATTGCATAAGTTTTTTCTGTGGAATAACCTGTTTTAGTTACAGTGATTTCATAACTTTCTGTTGCTGGGGGTGCATCTACTATTGTCAGGGTGCCATCATTTCCTGTAACATCTGTAATATTTACAACTGGTGATACAACGTTATTTACAATATTTACACTGGCTCCAACTACTGGTGATCCTGATGCATCGAAAACTTTTATAACCAAAGCCCCATTAGTTGATGCTGTTTCTAGATTTTTTGGGGCAATTCTTGTGGTCATAGATACTGGGCTAAAATTGGTACAGTTTGCGCAAACCACAATAATTTCCATTAGTTTCATGTCGGCAGGAGAAAGATCGTTTGGGGTGCCTCCTAATGTGCCATCAAATGGGTCATCAAAATTACGTATTGTTATCGTCATTTCAAAGTCCCGATTGTCTCTTGTTATTGTTTGGGTTTGGGCAAAAACACCAGAAGGAATACCGTTAATTGTTCCGACACTGGCATACGGTAAATTACGTGCAATTTCAAATTGCTCGTTTGCCAGGTTTGTGGCAACCTCTTTTATTTTAATGGAACTCATTAGTTTAAGAGTATTGCTAAACCCTTGATATAAACCTGCAGAAACAGTAATAAAAATACCCATAGCGACTATTGTCTCCATTAACGTAAATCCCTTTGAGTATCTTTTTTTAAACATGTTTTAACTAACGTTATCCATCATCTTATACATCGGTGTCATCATTGCTACAGCAAAAAATCCAACAGCTCCTCCTATTATAAGCATTAGAATAGGTTCTACAATGGTAGAAAGATTTTTTGTTTTTTGGTCTACCTCGTCTTCATAAAAATTTGCAACATCTAGCAACATATCACCTACTTTTCCTGATTCTTCGCCAACTTCTATCATATCTCCCATCATTATGGGGTATAAACTAGAATGGGCTTGAAAAGCTTTGGACATCGGGTTACCTTTTTGGATATTTGCCAGGGCTTCTTCTATTACTATTTTGTATTGATAGTTCCCCAATACGTCGCGTGTAATTTCTAAGCTTCTTGTAACTGTAACACCAGATTTTAACAGTGATGCCAGTGTTCGTGCTGTTCTTGCTGTTAGGGCTTCTTTTGCAATTGTTCCAATAGCTGGTAATCGTATTATTACACGGCTAGCTATTTTTTTTACTGATTCTAGCTTGCTAGCATAAATTCCGCCGAATATAATAACTACAATTGATATGACTAGTAGTATAAAATGATTGTTTATAAGATCGGCCAGCCAAATAACCACTTTTGTTGGCATTGGTAAGTCTGTTTTAAATTCTGCGAATGTTTTTAGAAGATTTGGAACCACAAATTTCATCATTAGTATTCCAATTATTCCCATAGCGCCAAGAATAACCATTGGGTATGTCATAGCGCCTTTTATTTTTCTCTTTAAATTGTAAGATCTTTCTAAGTGAACCTGAACTTCTCTTAGTGTACCAACCAAGTTTCCCGATTCTTCCCCTGCTTTCATCATGGAGATAAATAGATTGTCGAAAACTTTTGGATGTTTTGCTAATGCGTCAGACAGTGAACCCCCCGCTTTGATTATTTCAAATATGGAATGGAGTACCACCTTCATCTTTTTATTGGTGGTTTGTTTTTCTAATATTTCAATACTGCGAGCCAATGCTACACCAGCTTGCATTAACCCTGCCATGTTTCGGCAAAAATTAATAACATCAGTTGTTTTTATTTTTGAAAGGAATGAAAGATTTATTTCACCACCTTTTTTTTCTTTGACGTTTATTAAAATTTCTCCTTGAGCTCTAAGATTTCTGGCAAGAGTAAGTTTATCTTCGGCTTCCATTTGGCCGTCGTATTTCTCCCCATTTCTTTTTGCCGCAGTGAATTTGTATAACATATTATTCGTTAATTACACGCAAGACTTCGTCTACTGTGGTTTCGCCTCGTACGGCTAAAAATATCCCGTCTTCAAGCATTGTTACCATACCTTCTGTTTTTGCTTGGGCTTCTATCGCATCTACTGTTGCACCTTTTAGAATTAATTCTTTGATAGAAGATGTTATCTTTAAAGCTTCGTGCAGTCCAACACGACTTTTGTATCCAGTGTCAGATTCGTTTTCTGGGACAGGTTTATAAAAAGGAACTTCTCTCCATGTGTCTGTTTCGGATATTATATTTTCTGCTTTTAGGAATCCAAGCATACGGTCCAGGTCTACGAATTTAGCTAATTCCATTAATTCTGCATCTGTCATGAAATACTTTTCTTTACTGCTAGACAGTCTACGTACTAGTCTTTGAGCAATGACAATTTTCAGTGTAGAAACCAATAGGAATGCGGGTACTCCCATATCGATAAAACGTGGGATTGCTCCGGCTGCACTGTTGGTGTGGATAGTAGATAGTACCAGGTGACCAGTAAGAGCAGCGTTAACTGCAATACCAGCTGTTTCGCCGTCACGGATCTCCCCCACCATCACAATGTCTGGGTCTTGACGCAAGAGTGTTCTGAGACCATTAGCAAAAGTTAAACCAATTTCTGGACGAACTTGGGTTTGGTTTATTCTCGGCATCTGATATTCTACTGGGTCTTCTACTGTAGAAATGTTTACTTCGGGTGTATTCACCATATCTAGCATGGTGTAAAGTGTTGTAGATTTACCAGACCCTGTTGGCCCGGCTGCTACGATCATCCCAATGTGTTGTTTTAATGCTTCATGAGCACGTTCTAGTGATGAACCGTGGAATCCCAGACCTTCCAGAGAGAAACCCTTAGAATTTTCTTTCAAAATACGAATAACCACCTTTTCTCCATAATAAACTGGCAGTGTAGACACACGGAAAGATACCTTTATCCCATCTTGTTCTATCTTAAATCTTCCGTCTTGGGGTAATCTTTTTTCATCCAGCTTTAGGCTAGACAAGACTTTGATACGAGCAACTATTCCAGATGCAGTCTTTTTAGGTAGAACCATTGCGTCACGGAGTAATCCATCGATACGGTAGCGCACATAGAATGCTTCTTCGTGAGGCTCCATATGGATATCGGATGAGCCTTGCAAGATTGCATGCGAAATAAGAGAGTCTACTATTTTAACAATAGGTAAATCTTCGGCTAATTCTTTTAGATCCTTTTCGTTTTCCGGGGAGTCACCGTCCTTTACTGCGTTTAAAGATTTTACATGACCAGCTTCTTTGTCGATAATATCTTGGAATTCGTCATTTAGTGTCTTTTTGTACAGTGTTAGAGCGTGTTGAATAGAAGCGCTGTCAGTCAGACGCGGCAAAAGACGCAAACCAGTCTTCTTTTTTAGAGAATCAAGTACCGCTAGATCATCTACATCCATCATTGCAACCTCAAGACCTGTACTAGTTTTACGATATGCCACAATATTGTGGGCACGGACTATTGGCTCTGGCACAAGAGACAATATCTCAAAATCAATATTTTCGTTTTCTAGTGATAGAAAAGGTATACCCAGTACGTACCCAACAGATTTTTGTAGTTCGTCTTCTTTTAGTTTACCTTGAGAAACAAGAACATTTCCCAGCGTGTCCCCTGTTTTTTCGGACTGAGCTTCGGCTTTTTCGATATCGCTATTGGATACCAAATTAGATTCAATTAGAAATTTTTTTAAAATATCTGGTGATACGTACATATGAAATAATTATAACACAAGAAATAAAAATTATGCCTGTGTTTATTCCTGTACTATTCCCTTTTACCTATTCTTTAATGTGTTACAATATAAGTATCATGATAATGAAAAAACAATTCTTCGCTCCGGCAATCTTTGGTCTGGTTTTGGGACTAACTTTTACTGCTGCAGCATTTAATGAACCAACTGCAGGTCCAACATCATTAACATCAGAAGCTCCTGTTAACGTTGGCGCTGAAACCCAATACCGTGATGGATCATTAGGTATTGGTGATGGCAGTAACGCTCCTAGTACTAGTTATCTTACAGATAATTCTATGTACTTTGAATCAAATCTTGGACTAGATTCTGTAACTGTTAGACAAAATGCTCTTCTGGCTTCAAACGTAACTGTTGGAGGTAGAACTGTTGTTTCTGGGTTATTACGTGTTGGTCAACTAATACCTAGTGGGACTAACTCTTCTTCTAATGGTTATGGCATAAGTCATCCGAATATTAAAAATGGTTATGATTTATATATGCCACCTGGTTCTACTACTAATCTGATAAACGGTTATACTTGTAAATTAAAAAGTGCTAATGCTGCTTGTCCAAGTGGGTATGTTTTGATTAATATTGACCCTACTGGAACCAATAATGTTTATGGAGTATGCAGAGGAATTAGCCCTGTGGTTGGTACCAACGCCAGCCCTACTAGCAAAGGTGATTGTTAATAAATAATTTTTATGGAAGATAATAATACAATATCCAAAATCGCAATAGAAAAAATGCCAGAAAACAGTGTAAATTCTTTTCCGCCTGTTTCTGATTTTAAGTTTGTAAATACAAAAAAAAGACCTAGTAAAAAAGCAAAGTTATTGATAGTAGTAGCCATTATAATGCTGGCCGTATTAACAGTGCTTTATTTTGTAAACAAAAAATCTCCAACTACTGACATTCCAACAGTAGAAGAAAAGCTAAATAATATTCAAGAAAATGTAAACCAAACTAATGAATTAGGTTTACCTAGTAAAGAAACCCAATTAGACCTTATGAAGCTTAATGCGCAAGATTAATATGAAAAAAATACTATCTATTGCTCTAATTGTAATTATAACCATAGTTTTCGGGGGGTTACTATCTTACGTAAATGCATTTATTGGCCCAGCCGGAGCCGCCCCTGCTAACAATACTCCTGCTTCAATTAATGTTGATAATACTGGTTATTTTAGAAAACTTGGTAAGCTTGGCGTCAGCGATGACCGTAATGCAAACAATAAAATAAAAGAAATCGATGCCAATGCTTTTACGGATAATGTGTTAGTTGTTATGGGTCAAATGTCTATAAAAGGTGCTCTTACTGCTAATGGTCAAATGAGAATTCGCGGAGAATTATCTGATACTTCAAAAAATTTTCCTCTACTTGTTACCAACAACGTTAATAATATTGACTCAAACACTGGTAGACCAACATCATTATTTAATGTAAATTCAAATAGTACCCCATTAACATTTTTCACTACTGACCATACTCGCGTAGCTAGAATTGTGGCTGGTTCACCTACTGCTGATCCTTTGACTTCTCCTGGTTATAATTTATATGTAGAACCAGGCAGCAAAGCCACAAATCTTGGTACATCTAATGACTACTGTACTTTGACAAAAGATGAATTAAAAAATAAAGGTTGCCCTACTACTTCTGCTCCATATAATTCAAATAACCCCCCTCCCTCTTATCGATCTGTTTATGGGCCAGCTACATATCTTGGGCAAGTATTTCTAACATCAAATAGTGCTAATAGTGATATTGTTGCTGCTTGTTATTATGTAACACCATCAGCAGCTCCAACCGGTACTACTTGTTATTAATTTTAAAAAAATATTAATAAAAACCTCCCCAATAATGGGAGGTTTTTTATGTTATCTTTCTTTTGTGCTTTCTAAATAAAAAACACCCCGATTTTGTCGGGGTGTGATATAAGATTTAGAATATTTCTATTCTTTAACAAATTTGGCAGAACTAGTCATGCCTGTGTTTGCTACATAAAGAACGTACATACCCGGGTTCAAAGATGAAACATCTATTGATTCCGTTGCATTACCTGTTAGGATTGTTTTCCCTGTCATATCAGTGACAGTATAAGCAGATTCTTTTTCAAGATTGCTAATGTGGATAACATCCTTGGCAGGGTTAGGGTACATTTTTAAACTGGTCAAATTGACTTTCAAAATACTGGTTGGTTTGTCTACAAGCTCAGCAACGATACCGTGACCGATACCATAAGTTTTACCTTTAGCTTCAAATACATATTCTACCCAAGGGGAATAAAGATGTCTTTGGTAAAATGCTTCTTGAAAAGACTCACTAAATCCAACATAAACACCTGGGTGTTTGAATGGGTCTTTAAATAATGGTCCAATTACTGGCCCAAGACTATCACCATTGATTAGTTC
>CAYJCX010000007.1:11987-21514 GCA_964368775.1 uncultured Candidatus Saccharibacteria bacterium
GTTTGTCCTGTCAATGAACTTGTCATCGTGTTAAGGGCTAATACTAACAGCATTAGTACCCTTATTAGTATTAATTTCATAAAAATATATTTTCAAATTATTAAGTACATTATACCATTTGGCAAGTGCGTAAACCAGCACTATGCACAGTATGTGGATATCTTTAAATATGGTAAAATTACGGTATGAAACATAAAGCATTTCTCGTTTTAATTGTACTTGGTTTTACTTTTGGATCTATGGCTATGGCTAACTACCTCGAGCCTGCTACTACTGCTCCAGGATCTAATACTCCGGATGTCGTAAAGACTGGACCTGGGGCAAATGTATCTGGTAGTAGAGCTATTACTGCTATTAAATCTAAAATAGGTATTGGGGACGGTACTACATTTACTGGTAATTCTTTTTTGTCTACTGGTTCTTATGTTGGTACAGGTACTGGAGACAAAGGTGGTTTTGCAGAAAAGCTTTATGCAGGTGGCACTACCAGTGTTATCGGTGGTTCAACCCCCAAGGATCTATTGATAAAAATTAATGATGTTGGATCAAACAAGGTTATGTTTGATCAATACGCATATGGTACACAGTATATTTATCCTGTTAACGCTAATCCTAGGATGACAAAAGCACTAGAAGCCATCGTTGCTGGTAGATATATTTCTAAAATTGCGATTACGAACAATCAAGATGTAGATGATATTCAAAAAAGAAAATTAAATCCGACTAATTCTTTAGAATTTCAACCTACTTCTGGTTCAAACGCTTTTTTACCTACTACAAACATTGGTTTGGGTAATAGTTGTAATCTTTATGCGCCCGACCTTGGTGTTACAGCGGGAGATGGTGGTGGATGTCCAAAAGGTAGTTATATGACTTGGTATAAAGTCCCTACTATTTCTGGAACTATTAGTTCATCTAATAATAATAACGGTGTAGCTTTGGCTACTTGTAAGCAATTTAATCCAGCAACTAGCCCTACTAATACTGGTGGTTGTAACTCTGTTGCCAAGGTGTTTACTAATTTAAATTCTATTGATAAGGAGCCACCTATTTCCCCTAGCACTGTTTGTACTTTTTCAGTCGGGTATCAAGGTGCTAATTTTATTCAAAATGGTAAAAATGTAAAGATTAAATGGTATTCATTAGGAGGTAATCCATATCGCTCTTATATTAGTGCTAATGATGACAAAACATACTTTACTTATGGATGTGGTCAAGATTCTTGGGAAGTTGTAATGACCGATGACTATGGTCAGTTTGCTACAGCAACAAGATAAAATGTAAATAATAAAAACCCTCACAATGTGAGGGGTTTTTATTATTTACATTGATTCTACTGTTTCAATGTGTAGTATTTTAAATCCGTGTTTTATGGTTTTAGCTACGGCTTCTAGTACTGCTAGCTTTTCCCCCATTGTTTCTCCGTCATCTAATATTTTTTCTTCTCCATAGAATTTATTAAAACTAGCTGACAGCGCTAATAGATAATGTGCAATTGGGTGGACAGATAGATGTTCACGAGATGAACGCAATGTTAGTGGATATGCATTAATACTGCGCACTACGTCGTTTGCTACAGTACCTGTTTTTGTTCCTATCTCTATTCCTCTATTCTTTGCTTCTCTAAGAATAGACTGTATGCGTGCGTATGTGTACATTACGTATACACCACTATCCCCTGTTAGATTTACAGATTCGTTCACATCAAAAGCCATATTCATATTTTTTTCACATTTTAAAATGCTGAATTTAGTCGCGGCTAATGCCAGTTTTTCAGCTAGCTCAGCAGTAATTTCTTTTTCACCCCTTGCTGCTATTATTTTTTCTTTTACAAGATCTAATAAATCATCTATTAGTAGTACTGTCCCCGCGCGAGATGACATCTTTTTAAAATTACCATCTACATCTTTTAGCCCCATGTATCCATAAGGTATATGGATAAAGTCAGACCGTTTACCAATTCCCAATTGCTCGCATACTGCAAATAGTTGCTGCATAGCTAAACTTTGCTCTGGTCCAATTACCCATATTAATTTGTCTGCGTTATAAGTTTTTTTCTTAAGATCAGTTAATGCAATATCTTGGGTAATATATAATGCTGTTCCATCGTTCTTTAATAGAATTGTTTCTGGGATATTGTACGGCTCTTCTATTTGGGTTAGTATTGCGCCATCATCTAATTTTTTAAAGATGCCTTTATTTAGTCCTGCTTCCACATAGTCTTTACCCTTTTGGTAATGTTCATGTTCGTGCCAAACTTTGTCCCATTTGTTATTTAGCCGCTTTAATGTTAGCTCCATTCCCGCATAAGAATAATTTAAAATATGTTGCCATAGCTTCCAAGTATTCTCATCTTTATTTTCCCAGTCCAGTACCATTGTGCGTATAATTGCATCTATAGTTCCAGTAGTATCATTTTTTCTCAAATCTTCCCCGCCAGTGTAGCAGTTTGTTATAAATACATCAGGACGCATATCTTTATCTTCCGGAGTATTCCATAACTGCGGAGATTTTATCCAAAGATTTATATCTATATCTACTTCAGTGTTTTTTCTTTCTAGTGCAAGAAAACCATACATTGCTTTAGCTATGGCAATACCGCGGTTGTTATCTACTGCGTCGCGGGTTACCTGCGCGCCGCAGTTTTCTAGCATGTTTGCCAAGCTCATCCCTACCAGGTTGTTACGCAGGTGTCCCAAATGCATTGCTTTGTTTGGGTTGGGGCTGGTGTGTTCTATTACCCAGTGTGAACCTTTGTCAGTATTAGATCTAAATATATCTTCATTATTTAGTATTACATCTATTGTTTCTTTACGTGCAGAGTCAGACAGGAATATATTTATTAGTCCCGGTCCTGCTATTTCTATTTTTTCTATATAATCCCCTGCTTTGTCTTTTAGAAAGCTTACTATTCCTTCTGCTATTTCTCTTGGTCCGCCAGCCGGCGGATTAGCCACAATCTTTGCTATGCGCAAAGCTATGTTAGTAGTAATGTCGCCATGCACAGTATATGCCGGCATAGAAAAATCCGCAGCAGCTGTAAATGCATTTTCTTTTAGGTAGCCAGATAATAGCTCTTCTATTTTTAAAAGAGGAAGTGTGTTTTTAGACATTTATTTTGTATTAGAACTCTTTAAATACTGGACCAGAACCACCCTGAGGACATCTATTACTAGATATACTGCCACATCCACAGCGGCCGCCAGTGTCTGTACCTGTCTCATCACCATTTTGGGTGTTATCAGAACAATTCCCTGTACCAGCGCCAGTACAGTCGTCTTTTACATCAATACTAATAGTCTCTGTCAAAGGTGTACCATTTGGGTTTGATATTTCGACACAACTATTAATTGTGTATGTTTTTGTTTGTCCGTCAGACCAGGTAGATGTTGTCGGTATTCCGTATACAGGTGAGGATGTTACAGAAAAAGGATTTCCTCCTGGTATACTACCACCAATTCCAGGACCACTTTTTTTACAAGTGTTATTTTGGATTCCTGACCCAGTATACAAAATACTAAAGTCTTGTCCAGGTTGTACGCAAGTTTTAGAAGAACTCAGTGTTAAGGATGCCGGAGTACAGCTGCGAGTCATTTTTATAGCGTAGTTTTTTACAACATTTCCCAATGTGCGACATTGTAATTGGTACAGTATTGTAGAACCTTCCTGAGTAATACTTGTACCCCCTGTTGACTTTGTGGTAGTTGTTGGGTAGTTTGTTTCTTCTGTTTGTGACCAGCTAATATTACTACCCCAAACACTGTTAGAGTTAGACCCGTCAATCATAGCCTTACAAGAACCAATTACTACACCTTGGATACTAGTTTTCATATCAAGTCCAGTATTAGTACAAGGAATTGTTCCTGCTGTAAAATTACCCGAGCTGTATGTTTGGTTAGTAGTTTTTTCTAATAAACTAAAATCTATGTTAGTTGGTTCTGGTCCAATACTTATTGTTTCTGTTGTTGCTCGGTTTGGACTTGGTGGTGCTATGTCTGTACAAGTTACTTCTAGTACATTAGTACCCAGTAATCCTGTCAGATTTTTTGTGCCAGTTACAATTGTTGTCGGATCACCAGGTGTACCATTTTCGATAGTGTCTGTATCAAATGTAGTACCATTTTTCTTAAATACCGCATTACAACCATTTGGAATATTTGTAATACTATAATTTAAATCTGCTTTTTGGTCATAAGAAAATGTAGTTGGAGATACACTTAGTGTAATAGATGGGTATTTTGAATCTATTTCTACTGTTTCACTTGCGGAACCCTTTTTACCATTATAAGTACAAGATAGTGTAAATGTGGTTGTCTCAGATATCACACCCATGTCTAAATAACCACTAGTACCGCTTGGTGTATAGTTATCCCAAGCACTATTTGCTGGACTAGATGATGTGTCAGGTGTACAACTAGAATTCGATGGATTATTCGTAATTGTCCATGTTAATCGAACGGATTGATTATACGCAGGCTTCTTATAATCAGCGACTAATGTTACTCCTGGTCCGTCAGAATTTAAACAATCAATATCTACTGAGCCATCAGTACAGACTACTCCGCCATTAGTAGGACTCATTTTTATCCAGCCAGCTCCTTCACCATAATCTGCGCTAGATATATCCCCAGATCCCCCACCCCAAGCATATCCACCAAATTTTTTATCCGTTGGGTTATAAGATACTGCATAAAAAGTTGACCCAATTTTTTGTTGAAATGCTATCCATCCATCATATCCACCAAGTTCTGAATTTGGTTTTAGTGTGCCGCTACACCCAGATGCATATACAAAACAAAAACGTGCATAGCCTACTAGTTTAAAACCTCCGCTACTATCATCCACAATATGTACATTACATGGTCCATAAGACGATGTATTTTTAGGATTCGCCTCACACGCATCTTTGTTAGTTGGATATTCATCTAAATCAAAAGTAGAATTAGAGTCCCCAAATTTTATATATCCGTATCTTTCGCTCCAAGCATAACCAGTCAGTTCCCAGGTTGTTTGATTAAACTCTACTTTGTATTCTGTGCTCGGGCTACCAGCAGTTTTTGACCCGGTGCTAGTATTGTTAAAGTTGATCCAGCCTACTCCTCCAAAAGGACTGCTGTCTGCCCCCCAAGCATAACCGGACATGTCTACATTTGCCGCATTGGCATTTGTGGCCATTCCTGCAAACAAAAATAAAACAACAGCAAAGATCTTCAAAAGACTTTTCATATACATATAGTATACCAATTAGCTCTCTTATTTTGCAATAAATTAAGACCTGTGGTAAAGTCAAAATATTATTACAAGTTAATATTTAAGTACAAATTAATATGTTGGATCTCAAAACCATGAAAACAGCGCTAGAAGCCCTGGGGGAAGAGCGCAAAATTCCAAGAGATAAGATAATCGATGCTATAGAGCAGGCTTTTGCTGCGGCATATAAGAAAGATTACGGTAAAAAAGGCCAAATTGTGCGTGCACATATGGACGTAGAAACAGGAAAACTTGATTTTTATCAAGTTAAAATTGTCGTTGACGAGACACTGGTTCGTATTGTAAACCAAGAAACCGAACACGAAGACTATGACGAAGCTGATACACGCGTTCGTTATAACGAAGAACACCACATTTTCCTACCAGATGCTCAAATGATCAAATCTGGGGCAAAATTAGAAGACGAAGTCATTTTCCCCCTAGAGGAAAAGGACGATTTTAGTCGTATTGCAGCCCAAACAGCTAAACAAGTAATCATGCAAAAGATCCGTGAAGCGGAACAAGAGGTTATTTTGGCAGAATTTGGAGCAAAAGAAGGAGATATTATCACCGGAGTAGTAGATAAGATAGAACGCGGTATGGTTTCTATCTCTATTGGGCGCGCTTTTGCGGTTATGACACCAGAAGAGCAAATTCCAGGAGAATTTTACCGTCGCGGTGAGAGAATCCGCGGGTACCTATATAAAGTAGAGCAAGGTCCACGTGGTATTTCTATTCGCCTGTCTCGAACTCATCCTAAATTTATTGAAGCTTTGTTTGTAATGGAATCTCCAGAAGTTGCAAATGGTACTGTAGAAATCCGTGCTATTGCTCGTGAAGCCGGAGCTCGTACTAAAATTGCAGTCGTGTCTCATGATACAAGTATCGACCCAGTTGGTTCATGTGTAGGACAAAAAGGAGTCCGCGTTACAGCTGTAATGAGTGAACTACATGGAGAAAAAATTGACATCATTCCTTTTGACGAAGACCCAGCAATATTCGTAGCAAACTCATTGGCCCCTGCGCGTGTATTTGATATTTTGATAGACGAAGAACAACACACTGCCGAAGTAGATGTACCAGAAGACCAATTGTCATTAGCCATTGGACGCGGCGGACAAAATGTACGTCTTGCAGCAAAACTAACTGGTTGGAGAATCGACATCAAAGGTAGTGAGGCAGAATACACCAGTAGTGAAGAAATTCTAGAAGATACTTTTGAAGAAATTTCTGAAACAGCACAAGGTTTAGAGAATATTTCCACTGAAGAACTAAATGCGTTGGAAGAAGTAGAAGTTGCAATAGAAGATGCTGAGAAGCAAGAAGAAGTTTTAACTGAAACATTAGAAGAAAATAATGGTGAAGTAGAAAAATAATATGGCAAACATAAACCAAAAGCCAAGCAAGTTCATGTACAATCTTATTCATGTATTACCAGCATTTGCAAAAGAAGAAGATGCTGTAATAAATGGAATCATAGAAGTCTCTGCTGGTAGTATTAATAAATACGAAATCATTACAGAGTCAGGACAACTAAAATTAGATCGCGTTGGATATTCTACATTGTCATACCCATTTACATACGGCGCAATTCCACAAACATGGGATTTAGATGGAGACCCACTAGACGTAGAAATAGTTGGCGTTACAGAACCATTAGTAGCCGGATCTCTTTGTGAATTAAGGGTTATTGGCGTAATGAAGTTTGAAGATGGCGGCGAAATAGATGACAAAATTATTGCAGTTTTAGCTGATGATAAAAGAATGGATCACATTAGTGACTATAGTCAGCTTGGTCCCCATTTTGAAAAAGAAACTACTCATTACTGGGAATACTACAAACATCTAAAGAAGCCCGGTACATGTAAAGTTTTAGGATTTTTTCCTAAAGATGAAGCAATGAAAGTAATCAAAGAATGCGTAGAACGTTACAATGCAGATTACGCACCAAAATTAGAAGCATAAAAAATATTTAGAAAGTATGATGAACGTAATTAAAAAAGATTTAGGTAATTCTGAATTAGAATTTACAGGAACAATCCCCTACGAGGAATTTGTAGTACACGAACAAGCAGCACTGGAAAGAATTTCTAAAACATTAGATATTGATGGTTTCCGTAAAGGTTCTGTCCCAGCATCTATTGCAAAGCAGCACATTCAAGATATGGCGCTGCTAGAAGCAATGGCCGAAGAAGCATTAATGAAAGCATACGGAGATATCTTAGTAGCTCATGCTCCAGATGCAATTGGACGCCCTGATATTCATATCACAAAAATTGCACGAGACAACCCACTGGAATTTACAGTAAAGGTAACAGTCATGCCAGAAATAAAATTACCTGACTATAAAAAAATTGCCAAAACTGAAAACAAAGAAAAGAAAGATGTAGTAATCGAAGATACTGATGTAGAAAAATCTATCGAAGAATTAAGAAAGCTTCGTGCTGGTGGAAAAAATCTACATACTCATAATGATGGTACTGTTCATGACGAAGACCATAATCAGGTTACCCCAGAAATGGAGTCAGAAATTTCTAAGATGGAATTGCCAGAACTAAACGATGAATTTGCTTTGTCATTTGGTCCACAGTTTAAGACAATGGCAGATCTCCGCGAGAAAGTTCGTGAAAACCTACTAATGGAAAAGAAAATTATCGAAGCCGACAAAATCCGTGCCAAGATAGCCGAAAAAGTAGTAGAAGAAGTCAAAATTGACTTACCAAAGATACTAATAGACGGTGAAATAGAGAGAATGGCTTACCAAATGGAGTCAGACCTAGCTAACAGCGGTCTAAATCTAGAAGATTATGCTAAAAATACTGGCAAATCTCTAGAAGAAATCAAGACAGAATGGCGTCCATCTGCTGAGAAGCGTGTAAAATTACAGCTTTCTCTGGACGAAATAGCGAAGAAAGAAGATTTGAAACCAGACCCAGCCAAAGTAGAGCTAGAAGTTGCTCAACTAAAGGCATACTACAAAGATATAGACGACATGCGCGCTAAAATATATGTAGAATCTCAACTAAAAAACGAAGCAGTATTTGCTTTCCTAGGAGACCAATAAAATATCCCTATAAACAAAGCCCCTTTCACGAGGGGCTTTGTTTATGTTTGACAAATACTTGTTAATATGTTACCATGTGTCTAATGAGGCTATTACAGAAATGCCGGTTAAAGCCTTTAAGACTTTGGTTTTAAAGGCGCCCCAGTTCATACTCTTGCTATGAATTTAAATAGGTGAAGCTTTTTAGGGATAAGGAGTAAGCACTAGCAAGATGGGAATGACAACACCCTCCGGCGGACAAAGCCAGAAATAAAGGTCAAAAAAGATATTAAAGCCTGAAGTTATATAATATAACTTCAGGCTTTGTTTTTTTATATTCTTGCCCTATACTGTACCCATGAGTTATTTAATTCCAACAGTTATTGAAAAGTCCCCTCAGGGCGAGCGTGCTTATGACATATATTCACGTCTTTTGAACGATAGAATTGTCTTTCTTAGTGGTGCTATTAATGATGAAGTAGCCAACGTGGTTATTGCCCAGCTACTACATTTAGCTCACCAAGACCCTAAAAAGGATATTTCTCTATATATCAATTCCCCTGGCGGACATGTGCATTCTGGTATGGCTATACTGGATACTATGAACTTTATCAAGCCAGACGTATCTACTATTTGTGTAGGAATGGCTGCATCTATGGGGTCAGTTATTTTATCATCTGGTGCAAAGGGTAAAAGATTTGCCCTGCCAAACAGTGAAGTCATGATACACCAGGTATTGGGCGGCGCCGAAGGCCAAGCCAGTGATATAGAAATAGCTGCCAAGCACATTTTGAAGACTAAAGACGTGCTTATCAAAGTTTTGGCTAAGAATACTGGTAAATCAGCTACTGTTATAGAAAAAGACATGGATCGTGACAACTGGATGTCATCTCCTGAAGCTAAAGCTTACGGTATAATCGACGAAGTTTTAACTAAAAATAAATAATATTGACTAAAACTCAAAAAGCCTGGTAAATAACCGGGCTTTTTGCTACTATGCAGTAGACAGTCACGGTAGATATTATTTGATTAATTAAAAGTACAGTATGGGAATACTAGGAATAGTCATACTTGTGCTTCTTGGAACAGGTGCCGGGTTCGGTTTGGGGTATTTTATACGCCGAGCAGTATCTCTAGGTAAAAAAGGATCCATCGAGCTTGAAATCAAGCAACTGATGATCTCTGCTAAAGAAGAAGCGCAAAAGCTCATTGATGCTGGTAAGCGCGACGCTGA
>CAYJCX010000007.1:21614-23172 GCA_964368775.1 uncultured Candidatus Saccharibacteria bacterium
TCTCTGCTAAAGAAGAAGCGCAAAAGCTCATTGATGCTGGTAAGCGCGACGCTGATAAGATTCGCGATGAAATCAAAGGTGAGGATCGCTTAATGCGAGAAGGTATAAAGAAAGAAGAGGAACGTCTTCACAAAAAAGAATCTCTTTTAGACGAACGAGCTCGAGAACAAGACAAACAAGTCGAAATTCTAAAAAACAAAAATGAGGAAGCTCAAAATATAAAACTGGCTTTGGAAGAAACAAAATCCGAGCAAGACAAAAAATTAGAGAACATCGCCAAATTAACATTGGATGAAGCCCGCGAAGAAATAATCAAGCGTGCCGAAGTCCAAAGCGAAGAAGATCTAATGTCTCGCATGCAAAAGATGGATCGCGAAGGTCAAGAAAAATTGGCACTGCGCGCAAAAGAAATCTTAGCTACATCTATCCAACGTCTTGCATCTAGTACTGCATCAGAAATGATGACAACTAATGTAAACATTCCAAATGATGACATCAAAGGAAAAATTATTGGTAAGGAAGGTCGCAACATTCGTGCATTCGAACAAGCAGCCGGAGTAGAACTAATAGTAGATGATGCACCAGGAGTAATTGTTGTTTCATCTTTTGATCCAGTTCGTAGACAAATTGCTCGTATCGCTCTTGAGAATTTAATTCTTGATGGACGTATTCAACCAGCAAAGATAGAAGAAGAAATTGAAAAAGCTAAAAAAGATATCAATAATATAATCAAACAAAAAGGAGAACAAGCTGTAATGGAACTGGGAATTCATAATTTGGATCCACGTATCATTGCAATAGTAGGAAGACTTTATTTCCGAACTAGTTACGGTCAAAACGTACTGCAACACAGTATAGAAATGGGACACGTTGCAGGAATGATCGCATCTGAAATCGGCGCTGATATTCAAATAGCAAAAGCCGGAGCATTAGTACACGACATCGGTAAAGCCTTGGACCACGAAGTAGAAGGTACTCATATTCAAATTGGTATGAGAATCTTGGAAAAGTTTGGTGCAGACAAACGTATCATTGTTGCTATGAAATCTCACCATGATGACTGGCCACACGAAACAGTAGAAGCTGTAATTGTCCAAACAGCTGATATTATATCGGGTTCTCGCCCAGGAGCACGTCGCGACACTGTAGAGAATTATATTAAAAGATTGCAGGATTTAGAAGCAGTCGCAATGTCATTCACTGGTGTAGAAAAAGTTTGGGCACTCTCTGCCGGTCGCGAAGTACGAGTATTCGTAAGACCAGATTCTGTTCCAGATGTAGCTGCAAGAATTATGGCAAGAGACATCGCAAAGAAAATTGAAGCTGATCTAACATACCCAGGAGAAATCCGAGTTGTCTTGATTAGAGAAAACAGAGTAGTTGAATTCGCAAGATAATAACTAAAATAAAAACCATCCCGCAATGCGGGACGGTTTTTATTTTTATATCTCTTCCCTTTTTAGTACCAGCAAGTGTAAATGAAAATGAATTGGGATTGTTATTCCGCGTGGTAGATTCTCCCACAAGACATCATAATTTTCTTTTGCATAACCATTTT
>CAYJCX010000008.1:0-2024 GCA_964368775.1 uncultured Candidatus Saccharibacteria bacterium
TATGTTATACGTAATACCATTTGTGATAGTACTTTTCGTACTTTACAGAATTAAAAACAAAAAGATAGATAGAGCAGATGTTCTTTGGAAAAAGGCAAAAGCCGAACTTAAGTTGTATGAAGGCTCCTCTGAATTTATTATCGATGAAGCCAACTTATTAGATAGTTTTGAGTATAAAATTTCTACCGATCTTGAGACATTAGAACTAAGAGAAAGTAACCATGGTTCTGAATTACCAGAAGGTTCTAGGGTTAAAAGAACGAAAAAAGGTAGAGAATTACTTTATAAAAGCTTTGAATACAAAATTGCTTATTTAGAGCTGGTTCCTGACTATCTTACAAAATCTGATTTAATAGGCTGCCTTAGTTCTATAGACAAAGATGAACATGAGCTTTCTGAAAGACTACTAAGATTAATTTGTAGAAAAGACAATATTTTAATAAATATATTTAGATTATTTTACTAAAACCCCGACTAACCTCGGGGCTTTTTTTGTTGCCTAGTAGGTAGCTATTGACATTTTAATAAATTTATATATAATTATACAAAATAAATTTAAAAAATAACAATCATGAAAAAATTAGCAGAAAAATTTGGAATTGCCGTTTGGGCAATGTGGTTCTGGTCCTTTCTTATTTTACTTGTCATTTCTGGCATTATTATAAGAGGGCTATTTCTAACTTTTATTGACAGTCATGAGATAGCTTATGAGTACAATAAAAGTAATGGTAATATCACAGTACTTGATCGCACAGGATATTTTTGGGTAACACCATTTGTAACCGCGGTCCATGGGATTGATGGTAGGCCAATGCAGGTTCGTATTGAAGCAAATAACCGTGTCTTAAATGCAAAACTTGTCCGGTTTGTAAGAAGCAAAGAAGGTGTAGTTCAGTTTGTTGGAATGCACGGAAGACAAGATTACGAACAAACTACTCTTTCTGAGATGCTTAAAAGTTATGCGTACGAAAATATTGGAGAAGGCTATAGTGAATCTGCTTTAGAAAAAAAGTATAAATTCCTGGAAATTATGTCTTTGGGTACAAATACTGTTCAACCTCCAACATCTTCAGATTCTTTAAAAATTTTAAGGTAATGAAAAAGAAATTATTTTTTATAATTCCTGCGGTATTATTTTTATTTTATATTGGATTTTACCACTATACAGATAACTATGAGTTCGGCATTACCTACAATCTTTTTTCTGGAGAAATTAAATCTGACAAACATACCGGGCACCATTTTACATGGCCATGGGTTATGGAAACAAAAATTGATACCAGACCTCAAAGGGTTTGTATCGTATCCGCAAGTAGAAATATTAATTGCCGGCTAGTTCAATTTGATACTGCTTATTATAAAGATCTTGTTAATAGGGAAGGCTTTCGCTACTACTGGTGGTACAACAGGATCTCATTTAATTTAAATCAAGAAACATATAGGGGTACGCGTAACCTTTTATTGGGCTATGCTTATGGTTCTAATAAATGTTCTTGCGTTAAAATCTTACAGGAAATTGGAGATGATTAAAACTAAATTATTAATTTATAGAAGCCCTGACTAACCTCGGGGCTTTTTTATTCCGTAAACTCAATTTATTGACAATTTTGTAAAATTAAGTAAAACTATAAAAAATCAAATATTTATATGGAAGAATTTAGAATCAAAATGGGCATGCTTTTAGCATCTTTAGTAATTTTTTTAATTGGCTATTTGTACGCCAGATTAAGAAAAACCTCTTATTATTTTCAGTACGGTAAAGAATATCTATTTTGCGGTACTACTTATTCTGGGCAGATAATCTTAGCCCGAGTTATTGGTAAAAATAAATTAGGCCGGGAACATGTATGCCATTCAATGGACATAGATACATCAAAACTAAAAAGGGGACATGTATACAAATTTGAGTTTCATGATCAACCTCAGGCTGGCACTATGTGGGTCAGTTTCAGTGAGTCATTTAACTCTGTTTTATTTTAAGTTTATTATCACCTTAATGGCCTCGATTAACTCGGGGCTTTTTT
>CAYJCX010000008.1:2124-9668 GCA_964368775.1 uncultured Candidatus Saccharibacteria bacterium
TTTTATTTTAAGTTTATTATCACCTTAATGGCCTCGATTAACTCGGGGCTTTTTTATTACCCTTGTATAGGCAAGACCTATACAGCCTACGATCTTTAGGCAGGGGTGGGGTTGCAAAATGGGGCTTTCTATGGTAATGTTTGTAAGCACTCTGAACAGCCGTCGTCCGTGTATCTCCTTTAGAAATAAGTCTTATTTTTAAAGAATATATGCGAGAAACGCGGTTATAACTAAGAGTGTTTAGAAGTTAATAGAATACAATTACATGGCAAAAACGTCAGTAGTTGCACGTAATGAAAAGCGTGCGCGTCTTATCGCGCAATACGCTAAAAAGCGTGCAGAACTCAAAGCAAAGGGAGATTACGAAGGATTGCGCAAGCTACCTCGTAACTCAAACTCTATTCGTTATAAGAACCGTTGCGCCCTAACAGGTCGTGCACACGGTTATCTTCGTGATTTCGGTGTATCTCGCATCGCATTTCGTGAATTAGCTAACGAAGGAGTATTACCAGGTGTGCGTAAATCTTCTTGGTAATATGAATCCAACAGCAAACTTTCTTATAAAATTAAAGAACGCGTCTCGCGTAAAGCATGAGACCGTATCTTTCCCATATTCAAAATTCGTACATGCAATTGCGTCATGTCTTCTTCGTGCTGGATACATTGTATCTTTCGAAAAGAAACACAAAAAAGCAGGCGAAGAAATGGTAGTTACACTAAAATACAATGACAATGGTCCTCGTATTAGTGATGTATCTTTAATCTCAAAGCCATCAGCACGCATGTACTATGGTGTTAAAGACATTCACACAGTTAAAAATGGTTTTGGTATCATGGTTTTGTCTACTCCAAAAGGTGTTATGACAGACGTTGAAGCTAAAAAAGAATTGGTCGGAGGAGAAGCATTATTTAAAATGTGGTAATAGATTGAATATATGTCTAGAATAGGAAAACAAATAATTACAATTCCGGCTGGCGTTACTGCATCAGTAGACGGATCTATCTTTACAGTAAAAGGACCAAAAGGGGAATTAACACGTGATTTCAAAACAAATCTTATTACTGTTGTAATAAATGGTAGTGAAATTACTTTTACAAAAAATGTAGACTCTATCGAATCTCGCGCT
This sequence comes from uncultured Candidatus Saccharibacteria bacterium, assembly GCA_964368775.1. GTDB lineage: Bacteria > Patescibacteriota > Minisyncoccia > Phycocordibacterales > UBA9973 > 2-01-FULL-33-17. The sequence continues at coordinate 3,252 of CAYJCX010000008.1, forward strand.
CTTTGGGGTACAGTTGCATCTCATGTTAAAAACATGGTTGTAGGTGTTACTGACGGTTTCACTAAAAAATTAATTCTAGAAGGAGTTGGTTTTAAAAGTGAAGTTAAAGAAGGACGTCTTGATTTAGCTCTTGGATTTTCTCACTCAGTTAAAATTCCAATACCAGCAGGTCTAACAGTTACTGCAGAGAAAAACAATATTACTGTTTCAGGATTTGATAAAGAATTAATCGGTAGTTTTACAGCTGGCGTACGCGGCATGAAGAAACCAGAACCATATAAAGGTAAAGGTTTCCGTTATGACAACGAAGTTATTCGTCGTAAGCAAGGTAAGAAATCTGCATAGTATATGAAAACAACTAATCTAAAACAAGAAAAGCGTACACGCTTAAAGAAAAAGATTCGCAGTAAGGTAAATGGTACAGCAGAATGTCCACGTCTTACTGTGTTTAAATCAAACATGCACATTTATGCTCAACTAGTAGATGATACAGCTGGCAAAACTATTGGTGCAGTGTCTGACAATAAAGCAAAATCTGGTACATATCGCGAACGTGCTGTAAAAGCAGGTAAAGATATTGCCGAAGTTGCATTAAAGGCTGGTATTAATACAGTTGTCTTTGATCGTAACGGTTATAAGTATACAGGGCACATTGCGGCGCTTGCAGATGCAGCACGTGAAAGTGGCTTAAAATTCTAATTGTATGTCAGAAGAACAAAACAAAACTAATCCAACCCCAGTAGCTGCAGCGCGTCCAGCAGGAACTGGTACTCCACGTCCAGCAGGCGCTCGTCCTGCATTTACTCCAAGACCAGCAGGGTCACGTCCTTTTACTGGCAATCGTCCAGCATTCACTGGATCACGTCCAGCAGGCGCACCAGGAGCAGGTGGACAAAGACGTCGTATAGTTCGTGGTGAAAAGTCAGGTGCTCCTAATACTGGCAAACCAGGTGAACGTAATGATCGCGGCGGACGAACAGAACGTCCTCGTAGTGAATACGATCAAAAGATGGTAGACATTCGTCGTGTGACTCGTGTTACATCTGGAGGTCGCCGTATGAGTTTCGCTGTTACTCTTGCTATCGGTGATAAAAAGGGAACAGTAGGACTTGGTACCGGTAAAGGTGCCGACACAGCTATTGCTATTGCAAAAGCTTTAAAGCAAGCAAAGAAGAATTTAATTAAATTAAATTTGACTGACAAAATGTCTTTACCTCATGAAGTTCGTGCAAAATTCAACGCTTCATCACTTGTTATTCGTCCAAACAATGCAAAAGGAATGGTAGCCGGATCATCTGTCCGCGAAATTCTAACTCTTGCTGGTGTACACAATGTAACTGGTAAAATCAACACAGGTAGTAAAAATAAACTTTCAAATGCACGTGCTGCAATGAAAGCTTTAGCTCTTGTTGGTAAACCAGCTCCTGTTTATACTACTGCAACTAGTGATGCATTTACTGCTTAATTAAATAAAATTTATGCAAAAAAATAGTTTACAACCAAAAACCGAACTAAAGAAAGCAAAAATCGTTGGTCGCGGTGGCAAGCGTGGTAAAACAGCTGGTCGCGGTACCAAAGGTCAATCTGCTCGTGCGGGGAACAAAAAACGTCCAGAACTTCGTGATATCATCAAGAAGTTGCCAAAACTACGTGGTTACAGATTTAATGTTATCGGTAACAAAATCGTTACAGTAACACTAACTCAGCTTGAAAAAGCTGTAACTGCTGGTGAAAAAATAACTCCTGCAATGCTTGTATCTCGCGGTGTTATTCACAACCAAAATGGTAAAGTCCCTGCAGTTAAAATTCTTGGAACAGGCAGTATCACAAAAGCTGTTAAATTCTCAGGTTTCTCTGCATCAGACTCTGCAAAAACAGCTATCGAATCTGCAAAAGGTAGTATAAAATAATAGTATATGAATACTTTTATCAGCACATTAGGGAAAATCTTTAAAGACAAAAGTCTACGTAACAAAATTTTGTTTGTTATATTAGTTCTTTTTCTTTTCCGTCTTTTATCTAATATACCTATTCCAGGTGCGGATCCATTTCGTCTATCACAATTTTTAGATTCTGGATCTTTCTTGGGAATCTTTAACTTGCTCTCAGGAGGTGGTCTTTCATCATTATCTATTATAATGCTTGGAGTTGGTCCATATATTACAGCTTCTATTATTATGCAGCTTTTGTCTTTTGTTTCTCCAAAAGTAAAATCTATGTACCAAGAAGAAGGTGAAATTGGACGTAAAAAGGTTCACCAGTACACTCGTCTTATTACAGTTCCACTAGCAATACTACAATCAGTATCTCTAATGGCGCTCTTAACAAAACAAGGGGTATTACCACAATTTACAATGATAGATATGGTCATTAACACAGCAGTAGCTGTTGGGGGATCATTCCTATTATTATGGCTTGCGGACGTAGCAACAGAATTTGGCTTGGGTAATGGAACATCTTTCGTTATCTTTGCTGGTATCGTCGCTAGTATTCCTTTATACGTAGGACAAGTTGTTCTTAACTGGAATCCAGCAGACGTAGCTTTGTATATATTGTATGGGGTATTAGCAATATTACTTATTGCGGGTACAATCTTTATTACAGAAGCAGAACGCCCAGTACCTGTAACATATGCTCGCCAAAGTGGGGCTGGTGTTCGTGTATTTGGCGCTACTCAAACATACTTGCCTTTGCGTGTTAACCAAGCAGGTGTTATTCCAATTATCTTTGCATTATCAATATTGTTATTTCCTCAAATTATCGGGGGATTAATATCTGGTAATTCTAATGCAATTTTAGCAAAAATTGGCGTAGCTTTGACTAATTTTAGTCAAACAACTTGGATCTACAGCGCTGTATACTTTGCTCTTGTAGTAATATTTACTTATTTCTACACTGCGGTTACATTTGATCCAAAACAAATTAGTGAAAACTTGCAAAGAAGTGGAGCATTTATTCCAGGTATTCGTCCAGGTTTACCAACTCGGGACTATCTTGGTCATATTGTGACTCGCATTACTCTTGTAGGGTCACTATTCTTGGGTATTATAGCGGTTCTGCCTTTGGTAGCGCGTGCTATCTCTGGTAATCAATCATTTGCTATCGGCGGTACAGCACTTCTAATCGTTGTATCTGTAGTAATAGATATGATCAAAAAAACCGAAGCCCACATGTCTTCTCGCGAATATATGTAAAACTTATTAAAACCCTCCCGTTTTTGCGGGAGGGTTTTAATTTGGCCTTTTATTAGATATAAGTTAAAATGATTTTATATGTTAGATAAAAAACCGCTAAACTTTGTTTTCTTTGGAATTGCGGGTTCTGGTAAGGGGACTCAGGTAGAGATGCTTCAAAAATATCTAAAAGATAAAGGTATGGGGGATGACATCGTTTATGTCTACCCAGGTAATGAATTCAGAAAAATGTCTGATAATAATCCTTATACCGGAGGAATCATAAAAAATATTATTGGGAATGGTAGTCTTGTCCCTAATTTTATTACTGATTCTGTATTCCTAAATGCAGTTACAACAAATTTAAAACAAGATTCGACTTTGATCATTGACGGCTACCCACGGTCACTAGAGCAATCTATTACTTTAGAAAAAGCTTTGCAATTTTACCAAAGAGATTCTACTTATTTTATTTATATAGAAGTTAGTCGTGATGAAGCAATGAAGCGTATGAAAATACGTAGTCGTAGTGATGATACAGATGAAGGAATAGCAAAGCGGTTTGATGAATATGTAAACAATGTTTACCCTGCAATGAATTATTTCGAAGGGAAGTCCGGATATTTTATTAATAAAATAAACGGGGAACAGTCTATTGAAGAAGTTCACGCTGAAATAGTTAGTACTTTAGGAATTTAATATATGGATAATAATAAACACATCGTTATTTCTCTTGGGGGATCTATAATAGCGCCTGATAGTATTGATAGTGTTTATATTAAAGAATTCACTAATCTAATTAAAAGTTATATTAGTAATGGTTATTCTTTTGCTATCATTACAGGCGGCGGATATGTTGCACGTCAGTATATTGAATCTGCAAAATCTATAACAAGTCCAACAAATAACGATTTAGACTTTATTGGTATTGCATCTACAAGATTAAATGCTGAACTTGTACGCACAGCTTTTGGTAGCGATGCATACGAGCAAATTATTATGAACCCAGATTCTGTTCCGCTAACAGACAAAAAAATTATTGTTGGTGGCGGCTGGAAACCAGGGAATAGTAGTGACCTTGCTGCAGTGCATGTAGCTAAATCAGTTGGATCCAGTATAGTATTGAACTTGTCTAATATTGATTTTGCTTACGACAAGGACCCAAAGAAAGATTCTGGGGCAATGCCAATACACGCTATGAACTGGGCAGACTTTAGAAAAATATTACCAACCGAATGGCAGCCAGGACTGAATACTCCCTTTGACCCAATAGCTGCAGCAAAAGCAGAAGAAATGGGTATAGAAGTAGCCATCATGAATGGACGAAATATTGAGAATCTTAAGAACTATTTAGACGGCAAAGATTTTATTGGAACCAAAATAACCAAATAAAAAAAACTCCAGGGATTAATTTTCTCTGGAGTTTATGATTTCATCAGCATCGATGATATTTAAGTCTTTTGCGTCTTTTAATCTTTCGTAAGGGGCAACAAATATTGCGCCTAATATGGATAAAGCAACAAGTAATAATTTTTTCCACGTTGTAATTTCTATGAGATAAATATTATCAATCATAAGTATTAAACCGCAGAATAGTACTATTAGCGTAGTAATTGCGTTTAAAGAAGAGCGTCTATTGTTTTTGTAAAGCTGATTACCAATAAACCAGTATATGCAGCTTGTAACTATTGTATTGTGCCAATAAATATTTTCTTCGCACAAGAGGGGATATCTTTGTAAATAATACCCAAACAGGAAGCCACTAATTGCCATCACAGCAAATATGGTTGCTAGCATATTGTAAATTTTTTTATTTGTAAGTTTCATAATGATATTTTTATAATTAATTATATTTTATAACATAATTACCATCTTGTCAAACATTGTGTCTTAATGCTATAATAATTATGTGATAACGATTAAGACCAAAGAGGATATTGATATCTTAAGAGAAGGAGGCAAACGTCTTGCCGAAGCTCTTTTGGCGACCAGTAAACACGTAAAACCAGGTATATCTACTAAAGAGCTGGACCAAATCTTTGAAAAAGAGGTCCGCAAGCTTGGTGGAGATCCAGCATTTTTAGGCTATCGCCCAGAAGGGGTAAAAACCCCATTTCCTGCGTCTCTGTGTACGTCTGTTAACGATGTTGTTGTACATGGTATACCATCTGACAATCAAATCTTAAAAGAAGGAGACATAATTACACTGGACGGGGGCCTGGTTTATGGCGGGCTTTTTACTGACCATGCTATTAGTGTACCTGTTGGCAATATTTCTAAAGATGCAGTGAAATTAATCAATGCGACAAGAGAATCTTTATATGTTGGCATATCAGCTGTAAAGGCTGGCGCATACACAGGGGATATTGGCGCTGCAATAGAGAAATATGTAAAACCTTTTAAATACGGAATAGTTCGTGAACTTGCGGGCCATGGCGTTGGTTATAAAATCCACGAAGACCCATACGTGCCAAACTACGGCAAAGCTGGAACAGGGACATTACTAAAAGCTGGGATGGTTATAGCCATCGAGCCAATGCTGAATGTTGGTACACGATTTGTTTCATTCTCACGTGACGGTTATACAGTAAAAACAAAAGATCATTCTTTGTCTTGCCATTTTGAACACACAGTAGTTGTTACAGAAACAGGTTACGAAATACTTACAGAAATTTAATACCTCTCCCTAACCCTCCCCTTATAAATGGGAGGGAACAGAAAATCACAATATGACAAAGATACACAATAAACAAATATTAAAACCTAGACGAGTTAAACTAAGAGAAAATCAAACAAACGAAGAATCTATTCTTTGGGAAATCTTAAGAAGAAAGAATTTTAATTTTAAATTTAAGAGGCAGCATTCAATAGGGCCTTATATTGTTGATTTTTATTGTGCAACTAAGAGAATTGCAATCGAATTGGATGGTAATCAGCACAAAGATGCTTTAGAGTATGATCAAGAGAGATCTAATTTTCTAGAAAGTAAGAATATTAAAGTTCTTAGGTTTTGGAATAATGAAATACAAAATAATATTGAGAATGTTTTAAATAAAATAAAATCTGAATTATCTATTTAATATACTTTTCCCCTCGCCTTATTAAGGAGAGGGGGCAGGGGGAGAGGTCTGTATGCTATAATTGATAACGTATGGAAGTTTTTACTCCTATGGAAATACCAAAATTTTCTTCTCACGAAGAAGAGATTACTTTTTTGCGTGAACAACTAGCTAAAAAAGAAAAC
>CAYJCX010000008.1:9768-23113 GCA_964368775.1 uncultured Candidatus Saccharibacteria bacterium
TTCTCACGAAGAAGAGATTACTTTTTTGCGTGAACAACTAGCTAAAAAAGAAAACCAATTGTCCGTTGTCGGAATAGAAGCTAATAGAGAAAAATTAGCGCATACTACAGTAGTAGAATACAAAGATGCAACAAGTGGTGTACCATTACCACCGTCCATGAAGATTAGTCCGGCAGAAGAGAAAGAATTAGTCTTGCGTCTAGCTCCAGAGACACATGACAATACAATGGAAGAACTGCTTGCAGTAATGCTAACCAAAGGCATTAATGCTGCTCTTTCTGTTGCTGCAGAATTAAATAACCCACATATAGATGCAGATTTTCATAGATTCTTAGTGCAATATTTGTGCGAAACCCATTCTCTGCCAGGTCTAAAGGAAAATAATCCACTGTGGAAGGCGATAGACATGAGACTATTTGAAATAACATTGCCCGAGCCTGAAAATGACAAGGACCATTCAGACTTTAAAGCTTTGATTACTTCTATGGAGCAATTCTATTCCGGGATGCATTCTATAGCAGATACAAAAAACAACAAAGAAAAAGCTCATTTTTCTTTAGAAATTGTTTTAGCTAACAATACTGACCATATTATATTTTATGCGGCTGTGCCGTCAGAGAAAGCGTCGCTACTGGAAAAGCATGTTTTAGGTGTTCATCCAAAAGCTAGACTAAATGAAATTCCTGATGATTACAACATCTTTCCTGAAGACATTGGCGGAGTATCTGCATCTTATGGAAAGTTTAAAAATTATGAAGTCTTTCCAATAAAAACTTTTGATACTTTTGACCAAGACCCATTAAATATTCTTATTAACGTTTTTACAAAACTAAAACGCAGTGGTGAAGGTGCGGCTATTCAGTTAACTATTTCCCCGCAAGATGAAGAATACGTTGACCATTATCATTACATCTTAGACGAAGTTAAAAAAGGCGTAAAACTAAAAGAAGCAATGCGCGGAACTTTTGGTAAAATTGCAGCTGATTTTGGCAAAGCAGCACTTAATATGTTTCAGTCTGATACTGCTAAAGGCGATAAAGAAGAAGAAAAAAAGATCGACGATGAAGCAATAGGCTATATTACAGAGAAGGTTAAAAAAGGTATCATGGGTACTAATTTGCGTATCATTACTACCGGTACTGATAAATCTAGATCAAAAGCGATACTTGCTGAAATAGAATCTGGGTTTAATCAGTTTACAGAAGCTCATAAAAATGGAATAGAGTTTGAAGCTGTTCCAGATAGTAAAATTGGCACATTTCTTCATGAATATACTTATCGTTTGTTTGATAAAAATATTGTCATGCCAATGAATTTGTCCGAGCTTGCTACAATATTTCATTTCCCTTATTCTATTGAAAATTCACCTCAACTAAAACAAGCAAAAGCCGCTGGTTCTCCTGCGCCTATAGAAATTGGTGATATGGACCCAGCTGATGGGGTACTGCTTGGCTACAATTCTTACCGTGGTGTTACTACACCTATATATATGCGCAAAGAAGATAGAATGCGTCATTTTTATGCTATCGGTCAAACTGGTACTGGTAAATCTGGGATTTTACGTACAATGATAGCCCAAGATATTGCCAATGGGGATGGCTGCTGTTTTATCGACCCTCATGGTAGTGATATTCAAGACATTTTATCCTATATTCCAAAAGAAAGAATAGATGATGTTATTTATTTTGACCCAGCCTACACAGCAAGACCAATGGGATTAAACATGTTGGAATTTGACCCAAAATATCCAGAACAAAAAACCATGGTTATTGATGCATTAATGGGTATGTTTAATCAGCTCTTTGATTTAAAGACATCTGGTGGGCCACTCTTTGAACAGTATTTTAAAAATTCAGCAATGCTTGTAATGGATCATCCAGAATCTGGGAACACATTGCTGGAGATTACTCGCGTATTGGCGGATAAAGAATTTAGAGATATGAAAATGTCTCACTGTAAAAACCCAATCGTTAAACAGTTTTGGAAGTCGGCTGAAGAAACAACAGGTGATCAAAGTTTGGCGAACTTTGTACCATACATTTCTTCAAAATTTGACCCTCTTATATCTAACGAATTCTTGCGTCCTATTATAGTACAAGAAAAATCTATCTTTAATATTCGTGAAATCATGGATAATAAAAAGATTTTGCTTGTAAATTTATCCAAAGGAAGATTAGGGGAACTAAATGCAAACTTAATTGGAATGATTTTGGTGATGAAATTCCAAATGGCCGCATTGTCTCGTGCGGATTCATATGGGCAAAAGATGAATGATTTCTACCTGTATATTGATGAATTCCAAAATGTAACAACGCCAGCTATTTCGTCTATTTTATCTGAAGCTCGTAAATACCGGTTATCATTAAATCTAGCACATCAATATATTTCTCAATTGCAGGATGATATCAAGGGTGCTGTATTTGGTAACGTTGGTTCCAAGGCCTGCTTCCGTATCTCACCAGAAGATGCAGAATTTATGCAAAAGCAATTTGATCCAGTCTTTACAGCTCAAGACATAATGAAGTTAGACAACCGCTGCGCTTATATGGCAATGTTATCAAAAGGCCAGCCAGTAAAGCCATTTGACCTAAAGACAGCAGACAACCCAGCAAGTAATACACAAATTGTGCCATTACTAAAAGAATTATCTTATATGCGCTATGGTCGCGATAGAGACACAGTAGAGTCTGAAATAATGGAAAAGTATAATAGAAAATAATCCCGCCTAGCGGGATTATTTTTGTCTTATTTCTATAACAGATAGCCAATGTTTTTGGGTTTCTAGTCTGTCTTCTAATTCAAAGTCGGGCATGTCTCCAAACAATTCTTTTTGTAGTTTTTGGCCGTGCTCTAATGCTTTTTGAATATAAATACTATCTTTATTATATCTTTTTGCAATATCATTAATTCGCTCTTCGTATGTGACTATAGAATATGGGGTAGTGTGGCAGTCTGCATAATGGCATATTCTAGAATCTAGTGAATCATCATCATGTAGTAAACTACGAGACATTGCCGTAACTATTTCTTTTACCTTATCACTTACATTTAGTTCATCCAGTATTTGCATTGTGGCTTCGTCGCAGTCTTCGCCGTATTTATTTCTAAAAACTTCTTTTACTTTGTCCCATTTTTCTATTTCTTCTAGAGGCAATTCTATTGTTCCATTCCAATTCATTTTTAATATATTACCCATGTCATGTAGCAGCGCCGCTTCTATAATACTGTCGCTGTCTAAATCCGTATGAATAGTCTTTTTTAACAGTCTTTCTGACACCAATGCTACGCGGTACATGTGGTCTTGTAGCCAAGGTGGGATGTTGTAATAATCGTATATTTCTTGAATTTTTCTGCTGTGCATTCGGCTATTGTATACGAAATGTTAGATTTTGAAAAGACGTTGTAAAAAAAGGCTTTTCCTGGTAATATGCATTTATAAAAGTAATAAATTAATGAAATAAAATGCAAACAGAACGCTCTCTTATTATCTTAAAACCAGACTGTATTCAACGTAATCTAGTAGGAGATATTATCTCTCGTTTTGAGAAAAAAGGCTTAAAAATCGTAGGTATTAAAATGATGCAAGTATCTGATGTTTTACTAGAAGAGCACTATATGCACATTAAAGACAAGCCATTTTTCCCTGGAATTCGTGATTTTATGAAATCTTCACCTGTTATCGTAATGGCATTAGAAGGTGTAGGTATAATTGATTCTATTCGTATCATTGTTGGTCCTACAAAAGGCTATATGGCTGATGGTGGCACAATACGCGGAGATTATTCTATGAGTACACAATCAAATCTTGTACATGCATCTGACGGGGTAGAAGCAGGTATTGCAGAAATTAAAAGATTCTTCAAAGAAGATGAATTGTATACTTACAAAAAAATTGATACAGATTTGATATATTCTGAACACGTTGTTTAATACTTTTAAAAAGTAAAAAACAAAATTCTTTTTTCGTCTAGATTGACGTTTATCTTAAAAAGAATAAAATAAGTGAAGGATTATTTGACATATTATTCTAGAACAATTTTTATTCGGGAGTATGATGTTCTTACAAGCCTTGGCTTATAGGATAATACACCCACCTAGTAACAAACTAGGGTAACTATTTATCAAATAATCCTAACAAGTAATCGTCCCTATGGGACGATTTTTTGTTTTATTAGTGCTAGAATATATTTATGGAAATATCTGTGCTGTCTGGTCTCCGTAAACGTATTTTTAAGCGTGCAGCTTTGGCAACATTTGGTACTTTTGCCTTAAATACTTTGGGTGTGTGGCTATCTATCTATAGTATTGTTTGGTGGTACGACATGCCAATGCATTTTTTTGGGGGATTGTTTACCGCACTGCTTGTTATTGCGTTTCTTCTTCGTTATTCATGGTTTCAGAATGCTTCTTTTACAAAGATTTCTATTTGCGTAATAAGCTTAGTCTTTATTATAGGGGCTCTTTGGGAAGGCTACGAACTAGCTGTAGCTGTTATGGTAGGCAACAAGCATATTATTTTAGACTCTATTAGTGATATATTCTTTGATTTAGCTGGTGCAGTTCAGGCTTTGTTTATTTACTTTCGTCATTTGCGCTTAATAGAACCTAAATAGCTCGCCAGGTAATGCTTTTACGTGTATAATTTACACATGACTGAACACCCGAATCTTAAATTAACATTTGTCTCTGGTCTTGGCACTGCAACAGGCGCCAATTTTTTGATTGAACACCCAGGTAATGGAGAAAAGCCCTATAAAATACTTTTCGACTGCGGTCTTACACAGGGTGTTAAATTAGCTGACCCTGTAAACTGGCTACCGTTTCCTTATGATCCAAAAGAAATAGATATTCTTTTTATTACACATTCACACGTAGACCATATTGGTCTTATTCCAAAATTATATGCTGGTGGTTTCCATGGACGTATTATTTCCACAGATGCAACAAAAGATATCTCACTGCCAATGCTAGAAGATACTGTGAACATTTTAGCGCATGAGAAAGACGAAAACATTTTAGCCATGTATACGGATGAAGCTGTAAACGGCATTATGGGTATTTGGGAAGGCATAGAGTATCATAAAGAAATTAACTTACCATATGGGTTTACAGTGCGTCTATTGGATGCTGGGCATATTTTGGGTTCAGCAATGATAGAATTAACATACAATGGAAAAAAGTTAGTCTACACAGGAGATTTAGGAAATTCTCCTTCGGTATTACTGCGCGATACAGAAAGTATCAAAGGGGCTAAATATATTGTTACTGAATCTGTTTATGGTGACCGTAATCATGAAAAAAGAGATGAACGTAGAAAGAGTCTCGTTAAAGAATTAAATGACAACTACAAGCGTAAAGGTGCTCTTGTAATGCCTACATTCTCTTTAGAGCGTACTCAGGAATTACTTTTTGAGATAGATACTATGATGGTAAACAAAGAAATACCCCAGATGAGAGTCTTCTTAGATTCACCATTGGGTATTCGGGTAACTAAGATCTTTAAAAAGTACACAAAATATTTCAATGAAAGATCTAGAAAGATAATTGAAGCAGGGGATGACATTTTTTCTTTCCCAGGACTTTCTATCACTATGGAAACACAAGATTCTATAGAAATATTACACGAACCAATGCCAAAGGTTATCATTGCTGGGTCAGGGATGTCTCAAGGTGGACGTATTATTCACCATGAACATAATTATATCGGTGACCCTAAAAGTACTATTTTATTAACCGGCTACCAGGCTGTTGGCACAATGGGGCGCATGATAGAAGAAGGCCACAAGACCGTGCACATTGCAGGCGAAGAAATGGCAGTACGGGCTCGCATTGCAAAGATCTCTGGTTATTCAGGACATAAAGATTCTGATAATATTGTTGAATGGTTTAAAACTGCAGCCCCTGATGTAGAGACTTTGTTTATTGTTTTAGGTGAGCCAGGCTCATCTAACTTCTTAGCTCAAAGAATGCATGACGAATATGGCACCAAGGTAGTAATACCAGAACGTAGTGATAGTATAGAATTAGATTTTCAATAATAAATAACCCCAGCACTCTGGGGTTATTTATTTAAGCTATCTATTTTACTATTGAGCTCATCTATTTTTTTGCTAAGATGCAATAATGTTATTTCTTCTTTTTCTACTTCTTCTAAAGCTTGTTCTGCTTTTTTCTCAGTTTGTTTTTCTGTCTGCTCTTCTTTTTTTACAGTTTTTATGATTATTGAGTTACCTACGAATGTTTGTATAAAGAGCCCTATACCGCCCAACAAGAAAGAACCCAGAACTATGGATGCAGCAGGGTCTAGTTTTTGAATATCGGCTAATTCCCAGACTCCTCGCCAAAATAGTATCACACCTACACCCGCTAAGAATGCATGTAAAAAGGGGATTCTTTCAAAGAACTTACGCGCACCTTCTTCTATTCTTAGTAATCTTTTTGTTACGTAATGGTAATTCATAAAATTATTATAACAAAAAACCGTAGCATTTAGCTACGGTTTTTTTTGTTTCGAGTTTTACCGGTATTAGCGGGTTAAGCAGTTACTTTGTCAGCAATTCTTTTGAAAGTCTCAGGAGATTTTACGGCTAAATCAGCTAAGATTTTACGGTCAACAGCAATGTTCTTTTTCTTCATTCCATCAATGAATTTACTGTATGAAAAGCCAAATTTCATTGCAGCAGCAGAAATAGTTGTTTGCCAGATACCACGACGGTCTGTTTTTTTGTCTTTGCGGTGCGCAAAAGCATAAGCTCCAGCATGACGCAAAGCATCGCGTGCCATAGCTTCTTTTTTAGAACGTCCATTTCTAAAGCCTTTTGCAGCCTTTAGAACATTTTTACGTTTCTTATTCTTTATAGTTCCTCGTTTTACTCTTGTCATGTTAGTTTATAGAAATTTAGTAATATTAAGCAAAAGGTAAGTTTTGACTCATTAGCTTTGGTGAAAGCTTGATTTGTACATCCTTTTTAGCAGCTAGCTGCTTTGTACGCTTTGCTTTTGCGTTAAAGTGGTTTTGTCCAGCAACACGTGCCATAACTTTACCTGTGCGTGTTACTTTAAGACGCTTTGAAAGAGATTTGTTTGTTTTCATAATAATTATTTAACTCGTTCTATTGTTATAATTGGTCCTTTCGGTCCTTTTTTATAGGGTTCAGAGACTTTGTACTCTACAGTGATAAAGTTCAGGAATCTGTCCATACGTTCTTTTAAGAAATCATCCGGCATACCTTTGGATCTACCTGATAGAAATAGTTCTACCTTGATACGGTGACCTTCGCCTAGCCATTCTGAAGCTTTTCGGGCCTTCATTTCTAGATCGTGTTCACCAGTGGCAATCTTAACTTGAATGCTTTTTGTTTCTGTTGCACGCGCACCAGCCTTCATTTTTTTGGCTTTTTTGGCTAGTTCGTATGCGTATTTGCCGTAATCTGCTATCTTCGCAACAGGGGGACGAGCTTCGGGGGATACTTCAATTAGATCAAGTCCATGAGACTGGGCTAATTTTAAAGCTTCTACCGTATCAATAACGCCAATATTATCTCCGTTATGATCAATAACGCGAAGTTCGCGTGCTCGTATTTGGTTGTTTATTCTTTCCTTCAATTGCTTTTTAACTCGAAACGAGTAATAGATTACTTACATAATATAGCCGAAAATTCCATAAAAGTCAAATGGGTCTTAATTCTAGCCTAAAACCTGTATATTGACTTTTACCTATAAAAGTGCTATAATGTTACTAATAAAAATATCAACACAAATGGAAAATAAAATTTTAAAAACTGTATTCTCTGTAGTTCATGGTGGCTCCAAAAGACTTACTCGAAATGGTAACTTTATTGTTATGATTTCTGGAATTGATGATCTTGGGAAAATTACCTCAGTAATTTTTTATGCCAGTTCTGATCTGAAAGAATATCGGGTTAGCGAACAACATGAAATAAATAGAGGGTTAACTTTTGACCGATCAGAATGGAAACGTTCAAATTCTTGGGGTTTCCCTGCTACTAAGCTGTCAAATAAAGAGCTTGCTTCTGTATTGAATCTTTGGAAGAACAGGGAACAATCTATTGAGGATTTTATTAACGGAGACGCAAAATTGCTTCGTGATAAAAACAACATAACTTTGATTACTATGGGGCAGGAGCCATTACCGGAATTCCGACCCGCAATGAACTCTATGGGTGATTTTTTTAGAAAATCCCAAAAAAGTAATTAACTAATAATTGTCCCGCATAGTTTGAAAACTGTGCGGGATTTTTTATTGTTTAGTTTTAGAATATAGATTTTACTTTATTAGCTAATTCTATAATAGTATCTTCGTCTTTAGCTTCGCCCATTATTCTAACTATTGGTTCAGTATTACTAGCGCGGACTTGTATCCAAGAATTGTCATCGAAATCAAATCTTACTCCGTCAGCTTGGTCAATCTCTGCGCCGGGGAACAGGTCCATTAGCTTTGGAACGTATGATTTAAAATCTTCCACCCCTGTTATTTTTTCTTTGAGCATTATGTATTTAGGTAGCTCGTTTACTAGTTCAGAAATCTTTTTTCCTGATTCTTCTATTAAATTTAGTATTAAAGCCATACCCACAAAACTGTCTCGTCCAAAATTCACAGGGCGAAATATTACGCCGCCACTACCTTCGCCGCCAAACATACTATTATTTTCTGTCATCATTTTTACAACATTGGCTTCGCCAACAGGGGAGCGCATTGTTTTTATCCCGTATTCTTTAGCAACATCTTCTACTGTCTTTGATGTTGAGAGATTTATCACAAGAGGCCCCGCAGATGATAGGGTCTCAGTTTGTTTTAATTTTTCATAAAATGCTTTTGCTGTTAGAGCTAATGTATATTCTTCAAAAACCGGTATACCATTCTCATCTACTATTACTAATCTGTCGCCATCTGGGTCAAGACCAAACCCAACATCCATACCGTAGCCCAGCGTAGCGCGGCCTAGTTCTGACAGTGCAGCAGGGTTTGGTTCTGGCGGGCGAGCAAATGTACCAATTGGTTCATCATTCATTGCTATTGTTTCAGCGCCTAGTGCTCTTAGAAATTCTGGAGCCATGATGGACCCACTGGCATTAACAGTATCAACAATAACGCGAGGTTTTGTTTTTAATTTAGTGAATAAGGAAACAATGTGGTTTATATAATCATCTTTTAGTGTTGTGTCTATTACAGCTTCACCCAATGATCCTGAATTTTGATTAGTTAAACTAGTTTCATTTTTTAATAATTCTTTTATTTTTGAAATCGTATCTTTTTTTATAAATTGCCCATTAGCATCTAAAAACTTCATCCCGTTATATTCTTGTGGGTTATGAGATGCGGTTATTATAATTGCCGCGTCAAAGGGTAATGTTTTTGTAAGGTAAAGCATACTGGGTGTTGTAAGCAGGCCACCAACTGTGGTGTTGTCTCCTGATTCTACTATTGCTTGTACAATGGTTTGTTCTATTTCTTCGCCGCCTTCTCGTCCATCCCGGCCAATTAAAATATTTAGATTATCTTTACCAGATTCTGATTTTATTACACTTATAAAAGCTGCTGTAAAGTCGGCTACTACTTGGTCAGTCAGTTCTTCTCCTACGATACCTCGCAGTCCTGATACTGTTAGTTTAGATATGATGTGTTCTTGCATATGTTTAGTATACTTTTTCTAGGGTAAAAGAAAACCCCTATTAAAAAAATAGGGGTTTTCTTGAAATTAAAGAGCTAGTTACATTTAGAGCAGTCTCCACATTTACAGTTCATATGAGAACATGTATTTGCATTCATTTGCCCTGGAACTCCAGTTGTAGTACAAGTACCACAACAAGCATCTTTTTTTATAGAGTATCTACCTGATCCAAGCATAGCAATAGCAAGACCAGAGAAGAAGAAAACCATATCTATCTCGTACCCACCTAAGAATTTTGCTTTACTTTTAACCAAGATATAAGTCATTGCCATAATAAGAGATACGATCCATCCGCCAATTGCTGCCCATAGACCAAGTAGTATCATAAGACCTGCAATAACTTCAGCTCCGCCAACTACGTATACAAACATAGGAGATAGACCAATAGAAGAGAAGAACCCAGTTGTTCCTTCGATATTCATTAATTTTTGGAGACCATGAGCAATAAAAGGTAAACCAACAGCAATACGTAAAAATAGTAAACCAAGATCTTTCATACAGCCACAATTTCCAGTAAGACAAGACATGCTTTTGTTATGCATACAAAAATAAAATTATTTAATAAAATCCTAAGTTTATTATACCAAATTATTACTCCAATATGCTAGAATGACGGTATATGGACACAGGTATTGTTATTGCAATTGGCTTAATTATTGGCTTTACTATAGCTTTTTTCTTATTTAAGAAAAACAATACATCCGAGGGTGATGGGTCTTTGCAACTGCTTTTAACCCAAATCAATGAACTTTCTCGTACCGTAGATTCTAAATTGAATGAATCTAATAAAAGCATTAATGAATCTATGCGCTATCAGTCCACAGAAACATCTCGCATTGTTCGTGATATTACAGAAAAAATTACAAAACTAGAAGAAACCAATAAACAAGTTGTTGGATTTACTGATCAGTTACAGTCGCTGCAAGATATTTTAAAAAACCCAAAACAGCGCGGTATATTAGGGGAATATTATTTAGAAACATTATTAAAAAATATAATGCCTCCGGGATCTTATGAAATGCAGTATACTTTCCCAGATGGGGATATTGTAGATGCGGCTGTTTTTGTAAAAGATAAAATAATACCGATAGATTCTAAATTTTCTTTAGAAAACTATAATAGAATGATAGAAGCAGTAGACAAGACAGAAAAAGACAGATTAGAAAAACTTTTTGTATCTGATTTAAAAAATAGAATAGTAGAAACATCTAAATATATAAAGCCGGGCGAGGGTACCATGGAATTTGCTTTTATGTTTATTCCTCACGAAGCTATTTACTATGATTTATTAATCAACAAAGTTGGTAGCGTTAGTGAAGATGATGAAAATTTAATTCAACGCGCAGCCAGTAAATATAAAGTCATTATTGTTTCGCCAACGTCTTTTTTGGCATATTTGCAAACAGTATTGCAGGGTCTAAAAGCAATGCAAATAGAAGAATCTGCAAAAGATATAGTAAAGCGTGTCCAAGAATTAGCAAAGCATCTAAAATCTTACGAAGATTACCACGCAAAATTAGGTAACTCTTTGGCAACTGTAGTGAATCATTATACGGCATCTAGCAAGGAATTTAAAAAAGTAGACAAGGATGTGATGCGTTTAACCGGGGAATCTATGGATATAGAAACACTATTAATAGAAAAACCAGGTGACGAATAAATAAAACTTATTATGGGGCTATCGCACATACTTTTCCCTGATATGTACCGCGCTTACTATAAAATGTATCGTGGGGATTTGCTTCCTAAGGATAAAATTTCTCAATGTAAAGATCAAAATAGGCTTTTGAAAGAAATAGTCTTTGTATTAGATTCTGTTAAATATAGTAAAGAAAATAATTTAGTTAGTTCTGCTAACGAATTAGAAGTATTACAATCATTACCAATTCGTTCATACGAGGAAATCTATCCTTGGATCGAGCGTGCCTGGAACGGGGAAGAAGATGTATTGTGGATGGGCAAGACAAAATGGTTTTCTAAATCCAGCGGTACTACTAATGCACGCAGTAAATATATTCCTGTTTCTGCTGAATCATTAGAGCAAAATCATTTTCTTTCCGCTCGTGATATGTTGGCAAACTATCTACAAAGATCTCCTGATAGTAAATTAGGGTTTGATAGTGTTCTTACTATTAGCGGATCTATTAGTGAAAAGAACGAATTAGCTGGAGTTTGCGCGGGGGATGTGTCTGCAATACTAGATGCTAATTCTCCTTGGTGGGCGCAATTATCTAAAGCGTTGCCTAAGAGCATTAGAGACATAACATCATGGGAAGAAAGATTACCAAAGGTTTTAGAATTTACCCAGGATGCTGACATCAAAGCTTTTGCTGGCGTAACATCTTGGATACATATAATAATAGAGCAAGCTGTAAAAAAATATGGCACCAAAAATGCATTAGAATTGTGGCCGAATTTAGAAGTTTTTTTTCATGGCGGTGTAAATATAAAACCATACATGGCAGAGCTAAATAAATTAATACCTTCTAACAATTTTAAATATGTAGAGGTTTATAACGCTTCCGAAGGTTTCTTTTCTTTTCAAGATACTGATGATATGGATGCTGGCATGCTACTGCTTTGCGGGCACGGGGTGTTTTATGAATTTAAATCCATAGAAGACGGCAATGTCTATACTTTGGAAAATATAAAATTAAACCATCACTATGAAATTATTATTTCAACGGTGTCTGGTTTGTGGCGTTACGCATTGGGGGATGTGATAGAATTTACGAATTTAGACCCTTATCGGATTAAGATAGTTGGCCGTACTAAAGCCGTACTAAATGCATACGGGGAAGAATTAATGGTAGGTAATGTAGATGAAGCATTAAGACAATTACAAACCAAATTGGATTTTAATGTTACAGAATATACCGGCGCGCCAGTATATAAGACTGATTCAGTAAAAGGATCTCATGAATGGGTAATGGAAACAGAATTAGATAAATCTAAAATAGATTTATTCGTAAAACATTTTGACGAAGAATTGTGCCTACTAAACAGCGACTATGCTGCAAAAAGAAAAGGGGATATTATACTTTCTTTGCCCATTGTTCATTTTGTACCCAAAGGAACATTTTATGAATGGATGAAAGAGCGCGGTAAATTGGGTGGACAAAATAAAGTTCCGCGGCTGTGTGACAAACGTGATTTTGTAGAAGCAATCTTAAAAATAACGTAAAAGTATATTACTTTTACGTTATCGAGGTCTCATTTTTTTGGAAGTTTTGTTTCTTTTGCGTATCGAAATATGGTTTCAAATTCTGCAGGTGTAAACAAATCTTTAAACGTATTAAAAAAATCTTCTAATTGAGCCATCGTATAGACTTTTCTTCTGGCTTTTTTAAGGCCCAATTTCATGTCCATTATATCTAATCGAGCACAGTTTATAGATTTTACTTTTGTCAGTGTTATAAAAACAATATATTTTTCGAACATAATTTAATCGGTTTTATGTGTTGGTTTATCGTAATAGGGCACTAATTTGCCCTTTTCTCTATCTATTTTTATGTTTAGTCTTTTTTGGGTGTCTTCTGGTATAAAGCATCCATCAAGTGATTTTATTCGGAAAGCGTCCCAAATTGTGGTTTTTTCTTCTTTATTTTCCATGGTGTTAAGATTTTAAGTTAGATTATTTTCTTTATTATACA
>CAYJCX010000009.1:0-1637 GCA_964368775.1 uncultured Candidatus Saccharibacteria bacterium
TTCCTGGCTTTTTTTATTTTTATAACCCAAATATGCTATAGTCAGCATATATGTTTACAAAATTTATTATCTTTTTATTTTCATCCCTGGGTGTAATTGGATTAGCATCTTATGCAATATACCGCGCTTTTACACATCTAAATGTATTAAATGGTAGCCCAGCTAAAATACTATTATGGCTACTGATTATTATGCCACTGCTATTTATTGCCACCACAATATTAGGCATGAAAATGTACAGTCCAGTAATAGGACCAATTTATACTGTAGCTGCAGTATGGCTACCTATACTAATGTATTTCTTTATTTCAGCAATAATACTAACTATTCTTAATACCCTATTCCCTACCTTTGCACTAAACCAAGTATATAAAGTTTTAGTTTATAGTTTTATAACTATTTCTATACTGCTGCCTATTTACGGAATATTTAATGCACAAAATATTACTGTCACAAATATAACTGTTCCGAAAGACAATAGATTAGCAAATAATTTATCTGGCAAAAAAGTTATTCTAATGTCAGATACTCATATTGGAATAATTAATGGAAAAAAGTTTCTAGAAAAAGTAGTTAAAAAAGTAGAAGACCAAAATCCAGACATTATTTTATTTGCCGGAGATTTAATAGATGGACCAAAATTTAAAATGGAACAAAGCTTATCCCCCTTGCAAAATCTAAAAGCTACAGACGGCGCATACTACACACCAGGTAATCACGAAGTTTATTCTGGAGAAGAAAAAAGATTATACGAAATTACTGACCAATACACGACTGGGCTAAGAAATTCCAAAAAGACAGTTTTGGGTATAGATATAATTGGTTTAACTTATGACGCGTACGAAGGCAAAGACGCGCTAATAAATAGACTAAACAAGTCTGGTTTTGATGCAAATACCCCAAGTATTGTTATCCACCACGACCCAAAAAATAACCTGGTTTTGCAAAATCAGGGCGTAGATCTAGTTGTGTCTGGACACACCCATGGTGGTCAATTTTGGCCCTTTACGGCCATAGTAAAGCGTATATTTAAAGACTATTACCATGGTATTAAAACAACTGGAAATAGCTCATCTATAACCACCTTTGGGGCTGGTACCTGGGGGCCACCAGTACGTATAGGAACCAATGCTGAAATAATCTCAATTACATTCGAATAAATAAAAAGCATGGATTAGTTCCATGCTTTTTATTTATTCTTTCACTATATTTAAATTTATATTTCCAGAATGTTTACCTGCGCTAACTTTTATTTGAGACTGACCAAGATTTTTTATATGTAAACCAGATTCCAGCATTGATTCAGTTATATTTACTTTTAGCTGAGTCTTCACAGCAGATACTATATCTTTAACTGTAATGCTTTTAAACAATGCATCTTTTTCATTAGCTTTGGCTAAGATTTTAATATCAGAGCCATCTAGTGAATCAATACATAATTTATTTCTTACATCATCTGCATCATTGCCTGCTTGCCTGTCGGACAATTTCTTTTTTAGTTTTGCTAACGCTTCAGGCGTTGCCATCTCAGCTAGCTTTTGAGGGAAAAGAAAATTACGTGCATAGCCATCATTCATTTCTTTAATATCATCTCTTTTGCCAAGTTTGGGAACGTCCTTTAAAAAAATTACTTTCAT
>CAYJCX010000009.1:1737-6504 GCA_964368775.1 uncultured Candidatus Saccharibacteria bacterium
TAATATCATCTCTTTTGCCAAGTTTGGGAACGTCCTTTAAAAAAATTACTTTCATATACTTATTTAGTTACCTTTTACTACACTAATTGCTTTTTCTAATTGATTATCTTTTTTAGGATTCTTTTCATCAACTTCGCGCTTTACTTCTATATCTGGCGCAATACCATTTTTGTCTATTGTAATTCCAGCTGGGGTCAGCCATCTTGCAATAGTTACTTTTAGAGATGTACCGCCTTTCATAGGTAATAATTCTTGAACAGAACCTTTACCGAAAGTCTTTACCCCTACTATTTTAGCAATACCATGGTCATGTAATGCTCCAGCAAGAATCTCAGATGCAGATGCCGAGCCTTCATCAACTAGTACTACTACTTTGGGCGTCATATTAAAAGGATTGTATCCGTAACTAGTATGTACTTGCTTATTACCCTCTTTAACAAGATCTTCGCTAACTATTGTTTTACCTTTTGGAACAAAATCGCTAGCTATGTCTACAGCGGCTTCTAAATAACCACCTGGGTTACCACGAAGATCCAGTACCATATAATTAGTCCCTGATTTTTTAAATTCGTTTACAGCTTTCTCAAATTCATTTACTACGTGTTCTCCAAAATTATAAATATGGATTACAAAAACACCATCAACTATCTCTGTTTTAGTTGTAGGAATTACAATAGTGTCCCGCATTATTTCTATTTCGCGTACATCTTTTTCACCACTACGATAAATTGTTAGTTTTACTATTGTTCCTTTTTTCCCACGAATCTGACTAACGGCTTCTTCTATACTAATATCGCTAGCAGATTTGCCATTAATACTGACAATTTTGTCTCCAGAAATAATTCCTGATTTTTCAGATGGAGAACCTTTCAAAGGAGCAACAATAGTTAGTATCCCATCTTTTTTTCCAAGCTCGGCACCAATACCGTCAAATGAACCAGAAATAGATTCATTAAAATCTTTAGATTCTTTTGGTGTCATAAAAGTAGTATATGGGTCACCCAGTGACGCAGTCATGCCTTGAATAGCGCCATAGATTCTGTCAGAATCTTTTACTTCACTATAATGAATAGATTTATCTTTTAAAGTATTCCAGACGCTAAAGAATAAATCTAAATCAGTATTATCTTTAGAAGCTGCAGTAACTGATGCGGAAGCTGATGGTAAACTAATTATCTTTTTTGTAGAAGCGTAAACACCCAAAGTAAAAGAAGTCCCCGCAATTAGAATTATTGCAATAACTAAAACTAAATTTTTATATTGGATTTTATTCATTAGTATTTTCTGTGTTTAAAGAGTCTAGTGATATTGGTCTTGAATTACTACTGCGTTTACGGGTAACTATTTCTATTTTCTTTCGAGGTTTAATTTTAGATTTTTCTTCTACTTCAGAATTAGCAGAAACCTGGTTATAAGAAAAAACTTTAGGCTCTGTATGTGATTCAACATAATGGTTTTCTTCTTTGGTCTCTACATGGGAATTAGAAAAATTATCATTTATGTAATTAGTAGTGTTATTATTAGCAACACTAGTAGCAGGGTTCATATATTCAGGAACATCTTTATAAACCGGCATCACTGGTTGCGTAGGTTCTGCAATATATTCTTTTTTAACTTCAGGTAGTTCTTCTACTTTTTCATTTAAAGTCTTTGATTTACCAGAATGATAATGGCGATTACCTATTACCAAAAGTAGTATCCCAGTTAATGAAAATAGTACTGTTTTAGTCCCCCAAGAAAAACCAAGCCAAGGCATAATTAATGCCCAAAGACCGATGTAAGATATTGTTCTACGTGATGCCATATGAGATGTATTATAACATATTAGGTAACTAGGTTCTAGTTTATAGGTTCTAGCTCTAATGCTTCTTTAGTATATCTATTTTTAGGGTCCCAAAGTAAAAATGAATTAATTCCCAAATCTTTTGCCGCATTTATTTGCGCGCGGACCATTACTGCATCATATGGCACAGCTAAACCAAAATCTTGTAGCCATGGGCGGATTTCTGTATTAAGACCAGACTTAGCCTTGCGACTAATTGCATCGGTTAGAGAATATTTTATAGTATCGTATGGTGAAGATTCTGGAGATTTTATATTTTTATAACCAGGGTAAAAATGTGATGGATAAACCATTGGTGCTATTGCATCAGTATACTTTAATAAATCATCATAATATTGACCAATACCCATATCGTCCTGTGTGCTCATTATTTGACCAAAAACATCTATCGACATTGGTATACCACGAGAATTTAGCTCACTGTGTATGTAAGAAAGAAAAGAGTTTATAACTTCGGCTTTGGGTTTTGAACCAGAAATTGGATATACTTTGTCTTTGGACCCATCAGTAGGAAAACGAATATAATCTAAATTTATTTCGTCAAATCCTAATGCATGGGCTTCTAATGCTAAATCTAATATATAAATGCGAAATTCACTACTACTAGCATCTACCCAAGCTAAACCATGTTTGTCTTTCCATAAATTTCCACTGCTATTTTGTACAGCTTGCGTGGGGTTATTGCCCGCGTATATTGGGTCTTCAAATACAGCAATACGCGCTATAGTATAGATATTATTTTTGTGAAGCTCTTCTAAGTAAAGAGCCAATTCTGGGGCTCTTTTTCTACCAGCATTTATTCGGTCTTGATTTGCGCCAGTTTTAGCTGGCAGTGATACTACCCCTTCGGAATCTTTAAAGTCTATAACAATACTATTGATCTCTGTTTGTTTTACAAGATTCGTAAGCCTGCTTCTAACAGATTCAGTACCAGCAACCCAAGATGACATATAAACACCTTTTACATGTTCGGGCTTGGGAATATGTAATATTTTTTCTTCTATCTTTTCTGAATCAAGAATTTTTTCTGTGTTTACTTGTGAGTTAGTTTTTTCAAAAGGAAAAGAAACAAAAGAAGAATTAGATTTGGTTTCACCAATAGACAATGAGGCATAAACAATAGCGCTAGTAAAAGCCAGAATTCCGAATACTATTGTAAGCTTTTTTGTCATGAATTATATCTAATTTTTATTAGGTAATACTATTACTGTAAATTCGCCTTTCTTTTCTTTTGGGGTACTTTTTATTATAGCAAGATGCTGCTCTGCTGTCCTAATGCTGATAGTTTCAAACATTTTTGTTAATTCACGCGCTAGCATTATTTTAGTATCTGGCGCATTTTTAAGAAACCATGCCAGCATATTTTCTATGCGGTGAGTAGATTCATAAAAGACAGATGGGACAGTATTATTTACAGCATCTTTAAACATTGTGTCCCGGCCTTTTTTATGAGGAGCAAATCCAAGAAATATAAAACTATTCCCTAAAAGCCCAGAAACAGAAACAGCCGCAGTTAAAGCGCTGGCTCCTGGTATTGGCACAATCTTTATTTCAGGATATTCATTTCTTAAAATAGAAATGATCAAAGACCCAGGGTCAGATATACCCGGAGTACCAGCATCAGAGACAAGTGCTAAATCTTCCCCCGTTAAAAGTTTATTTATTATTTCTTCGTGAGTTTTCTTAGAAGCATGTGCATTATAAGAAAAAACTTTTGTTTTTATTTCGTACTTGTTGGCTAGTTTCTTGAACTGGCGTGTATCTTCAGCGTAAATTATACTTACATTATTTAGTGTCTCTACCGCGCGGTAAGTCATGTCCCCTAAATTACCTATTGGGGTCGCGACTATGTATAAGATGCCAGTAGAATCAACCATGCTAAGCTTTTACTAAATTAGCTTCATGTTTTATTTTGCATTCATCTTTGCAGTATCCGCTGTTTTCTTCTACACATTCAGGGCAGCCTAGAAATTGCTGATGACAAAATGGATATGAACAGTCAAAATAATTTTCAGTTTTACCTTTACAGTAGTGACACACACCAATAACAGTATGATTTTCTGGACTATCAAATGTTACTGTCTTTCTTTGGTCAAAAACATAAAGAGAACCCTTGAAAGCTTTGCCCGGGAATTTTTCCATGTACGTTACCATACCATTATGCAGTTGGGCTACATCTTTAAAGCCTTGTGATAGTAAAAAACCACTAGCCTTTTCGCAGCGTACGCCGCCGGTACAAACCGTTACAACTTTTTTATCTTTGAGATGTTCTATTTCTTTAACGCGCTCTTTTAGGTCACGGAAATTTTTAAGTCCTGGAAATACTGTGCCTTCGAATTTACCAACTTCTAATTCATAGTCATTGCGCATATCAACAACATAGAACTCGTCTCCGTTTTCGTACATTTTATCAAGCTCTTCAGCTTTCAAACGTTTACCAGTTATTTTATTTGGGTCGATGTCGCGTCCTTCATCTACTAGATGTAGAGACACTATTTCTGTGCGGACCTTTACAGAAAGTCTTGGGAAACAGTCCCCTGTCCCGGCTGATTTTTTCCAGTCGATATCACGGAATTTCTTTTCCTGACTCATCCAAGTAATGTATTTCTCGCAGTCTTCAGTTTTACCTTCTACTGTGCCGTTTATACCCTCGCTCGCAACAATAATACGCCCTGTTAAGCCAAGTGCCTGACAAGCTATCATTTGACGCTGCTTCTCTATCTCCGGGTCTTTAATACGGGTGTATTTGTAATATAGTAAAATTGTGTGTTCTTGCTTCATAAGTAACACCATTATACCAGAAAATCCTTATTTTGAAAGACCCCTGGTAAAAATAAAACCCTGGGGTTATTCCAGAGTTTTATTTAATATTATTTACGGTATTTTTTAGTTTTCCATTTATCTGCGATTTTGACTCGAGTTAG
>CAYJCX010000009.1:6604-13477 GCA_964368775.1 uncultured Candidatus Saccharibacteria bacterium
ATTATTTACGGTATTTTTTAGTTTTCCATTTATCTGCGATTTTGACTCGAGTTAGAGATCGTTCTAATTCTGCTGCAAAATGTTCAAAGTCTACTATTTCATTATTGTCTGCAAGTTTCTTTAGTTCAATAGATTTTGCTTTAGCTTTTTCTATTTCATCATCTGTAATATTTGAAACATGTTCTGCAAAGTCCGCCAGTATTGCTACAGTTGTAAGACCGTTTTCAGTCTTAACTTCTAAAAACCCGCCGACAACTGCCATAGGAATTTCTTCTCCATTTGTATGAGCTACAATATCACCAGACTTCATAGTTGCAATAATTGCAATATGGCCGGGCAATACTGTTATCTCACCTTCGGTTGTTGGCAATACTACAAAATCCACCATCTCGTCCATTATAAGACGCTCTGGTGTAACAACTTTTAATTGTATTTTTTTTGTAGACATATAGTTTATTTAGATAGCACCTTTCATGTAAAATTCTCCTTCAGATTTATCATCGTGTTTACCTTCAAGAATTTCTTTGAAAGAACGAATTGTTTCTGCAAGTGGAACATACTGACCTGGCGCTCCAGTAAATTGTTCTGCTACGAAGAATGGTTGTGAAAGGAATTTTTGGATTTTACGAGCGCGAAGAACAAGTTGCTTGTCGTCTTCTGACAATTCTTCCATACCCAAGATTGCAATGATATCTTGCAAATCTTTATACTTTTGAAGAACACGTTGTACTTCACGAGCAGTGTTATAGTGATCTAGTCCAACAATGTTTGGGTCCAAAATTGTAGATGAAGAGTCCAGTGGGTCCACAGCTGGGTAAATTCCAAGCTCAGATAGTGAACGGTTTAACACCACAGTAGAGTCCAGGTGGGCAAAAGTTGTAGCTGGAGCTGGGTCAGTCAAGTCATCGGCTGGAACATAAACTGCTTGCACTGATGTAACAGAACCTTTGTTAGTAGAAGTAATACGTTCCTGCATCGCTCCCATCTCTCCTGCCAAAGTTGGTTGGTAACCTACGGCTGATGGAATACGTCCCAATAGTGCAGATACTTCTGATCCAGCTTGTGTAAAGCGGAAGATGTTGTCTACGAAAAATAGAACGTCTTTACCTTCTTGATCGCGGAAATGTTCGGCCATAGTAAGACCAGACAATGCAACACGTAGACGCGCTCCTGGTGGTTCATTCATTTGACCGAAGACCATGGCTACTTTTGGAAGAACGCCAGATTCTTTCATTTCATGATATAAGTCGTTCCCTTCACGAGTACGTTCCCCAACTCCGGCGAATACAGAATATCCTCCGTGATTAGAAGCAATGTTATGAATCAATTCTTGAATAACAACAGTTTTACCAACTCCTGCTCCTCCGAATAGTCCTACTTTACCTCCTTTTAAAACAGGACAAATTAGGTCAATAACTTTGATACCAGTTTCTAAGATTTCTACTTTTGTAGCTTGCTCTGTAAAATCTGGAGCTTTGCGGTGAATAGGCAAAACGCTAGAGCGAGATACGTCAGCACCTTCATCAATTTTGTCTCCTAGTACGTTAAACATTCTCCCTAATGTATCTTTACCAACTGGTACAGAAATTGCAGCTCCTGTATCAACTACTTCCATACCGCGAGCAAGCCCGTCAGTAGAATCCATAGCAATAGCACGAACCATATTAGACCCAACGTGCTGTTCTACTTCAAAAACAATAACCTTGCCTTCGTTATTTAAAGTCACTGCATTATATATTTCTGGTAGACCGTCTGTAAATTCTATATCTACGACGGGACCAATGATTTTTTTGATTATTCCTGTTTTATTCATAAGTTTTATTTTTCTAATAATTTATTATTTATATTGCACTACTCATTCCGGCACTAATTTCACTAATTTCTTGTGTGATGCTAGCTTGACGAGCTTTGTTAAATACTAATGTCAAATTGTCTATCATTTCTCCAGCTGCGTCTGATGCATTCTTCATGGCAACCATACGAGATGATTGTTCTGATGCGTTTGATTCTAAGAGCATTTGGTATACCTGCATTCGAGATAATTTTTCAGCTAATGACTGCAGCATTAATTCTCTGTCTCCTTCGAATGTATAAGTTACCACTGGTTCTGTTTTATTTAAAATTTCTTTATTCTCTCCAATAGTATCCATTAAATCTTTAATTTCTTTTTTAGAGATTGGGAGAATTTGTTTGATATTTGCTTTTTGGCTTAAGGCTGAAACAAAGTCTGTATAAGCAACCAATACTTGATCATAATTACCTTTACTATATTCATCTATAACCATTTGAGATATCGGCATAACATCTGTCAGATTTATATTGTCTGGCAATTCTGTAAAACTAGCTATCACATCCCTGCCAATTCGGCGCATTGCATTGTCGCCCTTGCGGCCAATAGTAATTAAATCTACAGTAGTATTATCTAAATTCTCTCGAAACATTGCTAAACTTTTTTTAATGACTCCGGAATTATATGCTCCACATAGTCCCCGGTTAGATGTAATTAAAACAAGTAAAACTTTTTTGACTTCGCGCTGTGTATATAAAGGATGAGTTATTTCAATATCAGAATTAGCAATAGAAGTTAAAATATCCCAAGAATACCCAGCATAAAAACGAGACGCTAGTGTAGAAGACACTGCGCGTTTCATTTTAGAAGCTGCCACAAGTTCCATCGCTTTCGTGATTTTCTTTGTGTTCTTTACACTCTTGATTCTATTTTTAATTTCTTTTGCTCCTGACATAAATTATTATTTTACAAAAGTAGCTTTGAAGTCAGTTAAAGCATTTTTGAAAGATTCTTCTGAGCTGTCTGTCCACATTTTTGTAGTGCGTACATCTTTAAAGAAATCTTTTGCATTTTGTTCTGTGTATTCCACAAGACCTGCTTCAAATGCTTTTATTTGGTCAACTGGTACATCATCCATGTAACCTTTTACCAGTGCGTACATTACAGCTACTTGGTGAGCTGTTTCTACTGGAGCGTATTGAGGTTGTTTCAAAACTTCAACTGCTCTTTTACCACGTTCCAATTGTCTCTTTGTTGCGTCATCAAGATCTGACCCGAATTGTGCAAAAGCTTCCAATTCACGAAATTGTGCAAGATCCAGTTTTAGTGTTCCCGCAACTTTTTTCATTGCTTTGATTTGAGCTGAAGATCCAACGCGTGATACAGAGTTACCTACGTTTACTGCTGGGCGGATACCTTTATAGAAAAGATCTGTTTCAAGGAAAATTTGTCCGTCAGTAATAGAAATAACGTTAGTTGGAATATATGCAGAGATATCGCCACCTTGTGTTTCAATAATTGGCAGTGCTGTAATAGACCCGCCGCCATAGTCCGCATTTCTTCGGCAAGCACGTTCTAGCAAACGTGAGTGTAAGTAGAATACGTCTCCAGGATACGCTTCACGTCCTGGTGGACGACGAAGCAATAGAGAAATTTCACGATATGCTACAGCATGCTTTGAAAGATCATCATAAATAATCAAAACATCTTCACCTTTATCCATAAAATATTCAGCAATAGACACACCAGTATACGGTGCAATAAAAGATAATGCAGATGGTTCTGACGCTCCAGCTGAAACAATAACTGTGTAGTCCATTGCGCCACCTTCTCTTAGGCGTGCTTCAATTTTACGAAGTTTAGAATCTTTTTGACCAATAGAAACATAAACACATTTCATGTTTTGGCCTTTTTGGTTTAGGATTGCGTCAATAGCAATAGCTGTTTTACCTGTTTGGCGGTCACCAATGATCAGCTCACGTTGACCGCGGCCAATAGGAATAATAGCGTCAATTGCTTTTATACCAGTTTGTACAGGTTGATCTACAGATTTACGAGTAATAACACCCGGAGCCACCTTTTCGATAGGGTTAGTTTTTTCTGTTTTTACAGAACCTTTGCCATCGATAGGAGCACCTAATGAGTTTAATACACGACCAATTTGAGCGTCTCCTACTGGAACTTCTAAAATTTTACCAGTAGCACGAACTTCGTCGCCTTCTTTAATCTTTGAGAAATCAGAAAGAATAATAATACCCACAGTATCTTCTTCCAGGTTTAGAGCCACACCTGTTTCGCCACCAGCAAAAGTAACCATTTCTGATGCTTTAATATCTGCAAGACCAGAAACTTTGGCAATGCCATCAAATACTTCTACTACAAAGCCAACCTTTTCAACTTTTAGATCAGCTGTAAAGTTTTCGATTTGTTTTTTTAAGTTTTCTATAACTGTATTATTTTTCATACTAATTCTTTAATAAAAATGCTTGTAATTGATTAACCTGATTTCGGAAAGACATATCTATGATTTCGTTTCCTACTTGTATTTTGACTCCACCGATTAAATTAGAATCTATTATTTCTGTAATTTCTACACTTTTAGCTTTGTAGTAATCTGTAGCCCAATGTTTTATCTCGTGTAAGCTTCCGGGGACTAACGGGTTACTACTTTTTACAGTTAGTTCGATATGTCCGGATTCTTTGTTTTCAATTTCTTTTACTTTGTCTAAAATCTTTTGGGATTTATTTAGTAAATTATTTTTAGATAAAAACAAAGCAGCATTCTTAAGAACTAAATCCAAATCTGCCCCGGTCTTATCCCGAGTACTGGCATAAATTGCCTGTGCTACATCATTGGTTTTAATTCTTGCCATATCTCTTACGCAATCTTACTAATGTTCTTAGTAATTTGTTCATCGACTTTTCCCCCAGATGTCTCTTTTAGAATCTTTTCTGTAGCAGAAACAGCTAGATTTACTATTTCTGTTTTTACTTCTTGCATCATACGATCTTTTTCAGACTCTAATGTCTTCTTACCAGTTTCTATCATTGCGGCAACCTGATCTTTTGCGTCATCAAGCATTTTAGTCTTTTTAAGTTCTGCTTCTTTTTTAGCTTCTTGAAAGAGATTATTAGCAGATTGTTTTGCCTCGGCTATTATTTTTTCGTATTCTTCTTTTGTAGTACTAAGAATTTCACTATTCTTCTTTGCATCTTCTAGACCTTGTTCTATCTTAGATGCTCTTTCTGACATTACTTTTTTTAAAGGCTTTAAAATAAGTAGCTGCAAAATAAAAAGAACAACGACAAAGTTAACCGCTTGAGCGATTATTATTTTCAAATCTATATGAAATGTGTCTATAAATGCATCCATTTGAATTAGTTTTTAGTGAATAGTTCCTAGTAATTAGTTACTAGAGCCTAGGTGTAGCTGTAATGCTCTCACCTAGAAGCTAGAACCTAATTCCCTATTTAATAGAGAATGCGATAACAAGAGCGTAAATAGCAATAGCTTCTGCGAACGCACATGCAATAAGCATAGGTACGAAGATTTTACTAGATGCTTCTGGATTACGTCCAATAGCTTCCATAGCTTTAGAACCAATAAGACCAATTGCGAAACCAGGTCCTAATGCTCCTACTGCGATTGTTACAGCCTTTGCGATCTCTGGAATATGTGTTGTATTTTCCATTTTGTTAAAATAATTAATTAATAATATTGACCTCTAATTTTTAATGCGCTTCTTGCAAAGCGACTTTCTCACTCTCCTCATGATGCCCATGATTTTCGTCATGTTCTTCGTGGTCTTGAGATGCAATTGTGTAATAAACCAATGTCAGAATAGCAAAAATAAATGCTTGAATTAAACCAACAAATACTTCTAGAAGAAGAAATGGTGCTGGCACAATATAAGCCATAATTGCAGCCATTGAAAGAAGTAATACTTCTCCTGCAAAAACATTACCGAACAAACGGAAAGAAAGTGAAGCAATTTTTGCAAACTCACCAATTAGTTCTAGTGCGCTTACAAAAACCATGATAGGAGCAGTCATTAATACCATTGGGTCCTTGCGAACCTTGGTAAAGATTCCTCCTAGCGCACTTAGATTAACATACTTGTTAAAAGTTTTCCATAGACCAATAGACAATACCCCGAATAAATTTGCCCCTAAAACTGACAAAATCGCGATTGGTAATGTGCCATTAATGTCTGCTGTACCTGAGCGTATTAATGGGATAAAAGCCTTGCCATGTTCAGTATTCTCAATTAGACCAAAACCGCCCAGTGGCATAATACCGAGCCAATTATTTAACAGTACAAACATAAAAACAGCAAATACAATAGGAAAAGCTTTTTTTGTTATTTTGGGATCGTTAGTAACTTGGTCACACAAAGATGTAGCACCTTCTATTGCTATTTCAAATAGATTTTGAATTCCACGTGGAATTTGTTTTATTTTTCTACGTACAGCAATAGCAACAAAAAGAATAACCACAATAGAAATCCAAGTAGTAAACAACGCATTTGTTACAGTAAACGACCCAATATGAAATATTGGTTCTGCATAAAGAGTAGCTTCGTGAGACACTGATTCGTGAGAATTCTCTACTACTTCGCCACCTTCTAATGCTTTATTTATTACTGGTTCGTGGTTAATTGTTTCCGTCATTTTGTTTTTTAGATTGTTTTAGTTTTTCTGATTCTTTATCCATCTCAGCAATATAGTTTTTAGAGATTTTTGTAATCCCTATAATAGAGACAATAAAAGATAAAACCATAAGGGTTATAAAAAATAATTGGTCTGTCTGGAATTTTTCGTCCAAAGATCTGCCTACAAATGGTGCTGCAATAGCTGGGGCAATTATCCAACCTGACATTTTAGCCCACATTATTATTGCGGGCTTCCACCAAGCGATCTTAGTTTTAATATTGTTTTCCATAACAAAGTGCCCGAGGCACTGGTGCGTGTACTTGGAATCGGACCAAGGACCTCTGTCTTATCAGGACAGCGTTCTACCACTGAACTATACACGCAATATAATAAAAATTTGCCTAAATGACTAAATGCCACCAAGCGCCCAA
>CAYJCX010000009.1:13577-22208 GCA_964368775.1 uncultured Candidatus Saccharibacteria bacterium
TACACGCAATATAATAAAAATTTGCCTAAATGACTAAATGCCACCAAGCGCCCAAACTATACCAAAAATAAGGCTTTAATGCAAATAAAAAGGTCAGCTTCCATTGTTGGGAGCTGACCAGTCGTGAGTCATAAAGAAGATATCTAAAAGTAATGGTAAAAGTAATAAAGAAATACTTTGATTATCTAAGCGAACTTTACCCAAATCAAATTTCATATAATAAGACATGAAGTTGATTTGGCAAATCCAAAAGAATATCGCGCCAATTACTGCTTTAACTCTACTTTCATAATGAGGAGCATTTTTCATGATCCATAGTGGTGAAACTAGGAGCACGATGTAAATCAAGATTTTCATGGATTTTAATGATAATTTTTATGTTCATACATTTCAAACCTTATTCCTCCAAGCACATGCACGGAGCCTTCAAATCTCTCAACTCCACACATAATTGATAAACTATGTGTCATTTTAAAACCAGCTTCAAATTCGTAGTTATATTCTCGACTTTCTGCATAATAATTTGCAAAACCTTCTAGAAAAACACGTTTATGATCTTTGATTTTTAAAAATGGCCTAGTTTGATAATAGCCAGAAAACAAAAATTCTTTTTCATAAGTATTACTATAAGCTCCTAATTGGAGTTGATAAAAATATTTATTAATCTTACGATTATCAGAAAAGAAAATATTGGCCCCGGCCCAAATTGAAGTGTGCGAATTGAATCTAACTTGAGTAGAAAGATATATTGGACTTTTTTTAATACCCAATATATTTTTGATAGAAATCTCTGCTGAAACAAACCCGAATCCTGATTTTTTTTCTGGTTCTACCCAGACCCCCTGCCTGGTTCGAAAATTAAAATAACTATGTGATGTATCCCAGAATTGCCCGATAAAGGCAAAAGCTGTAGGATAATACAAAGTCATTTCTAACTTTTCTTCGACTGCGCTTGAAACACAGTATAGCTCGGCACTGTCATGGTTTTGACCAGAAATTAAAAATGGCGTCAATGTGCCGATAAGCACTGCGATTGTTGTTATTATTTTTTTCATGCGCTAAATATATGTTGAATTGGTTGCATTATAGCACAAAAATGACCACATTGCAAGTGGTCATGTCAAGCTTTTGGGGATAAATAAGCTTATTCTTCTTCGTTAGCGTCGCCTATTACCCCGCTTTGAAAAGCGTCTATAATTGCATCTATTTCCCCCATCATTAGTTTAGGTAAATTGTGCCAAGACATTTTTATACGATGATCAGTAAGACGGTCTTGTGGGAAATTATAAGTACGGATTTTTTCACTACGGTCTGCTGTACCAATCTGACTAGCTCTATCCCCTGCGTATTTTGCAGCTTCTTCTTCGTCTTTTAGCATTTGAAGTTTGGCTACAAGCATACTCATAGCTGTTTCGCGGTTGCCTAGCTGAGTACGTTCCATTGTGCAGCGTACAGCAAGCCCAGTAGGCTTGTGGATTAATCTAACGGCAGTTTCTACCTTGTTAACGTTTTGGCCGCCAGCACCACCGGCGCGAGATGTTTCCATTTCTATATCTGCTGGGTTAATAACTATTTTAGTTTTTTTATAAATTGGAAGTACTGCCACAGATGCAGTAGATGTATGAATACGTCCATTTTTTTCTGTTAATGGAATACGCTGTACACGGTGCACACCTGTTTCGTAGCGCATTAGTTTGTATACGTCTTGCCCACGTAATTGGAAAGTATCATCGTCCAAAACTTTTACTGCCCATTTTTTCTTTGCAGCATATCTTTTGTACATTTCAGCCAATTCAGAAGCAAACAAACTGGCTTCGTCCCCTCCGGCGCCTGCACGAAGTTCTACAACAATTTCATTTGGAAATTCCTGACTGTCTGCTTCGGCTTTTTCTATTTCAGTAACTTGGTCTTCTATACCCTTGATCTGAATTTCAATAATAGACAATTCTTCTGTTGCCATTTCTGCCATATCGGGATGCTCGGATATCATTTTTTCTACGTCAGATTTTTCAGCCAAAAGCTTCTCATACTGTCGTGCAAGAAATTCTGTCTTATAGTCTTCTTTTAGTTTTTCGATGTCTAACATATGTATATTATAGCAAATTAAAAAGCATGCGGGCCTAAATAGCCGACATGCTTTTTAATTAATTAGTTAAGCTTTCTTTAAAGAAGCGCGCTTCTTGAATTTGTCTACACGTCCTGCAGTATCCAGAACTTTTTCTTGTCCTGTATAAAATGGGTGTGAAGCAGAAGAAATTTCAACAAAGTATGCTGGGTATTCTTTTTTATCTCCTTCGTATTTTACTGTTTCAGTAGTCTTAACTGTAGACAAAGTCAAAAACTGCGCTCCTGTTCCAGAGTCGATAAATACAACCTTACGGTAATCTTTCGGATGAATATCTTTTTTCATATTATTACAATAGCATATTTTCTATATTTTGCAACCTACTAATTCCCTTGAACCAGATCAATATTAGCTTGAATCTTATTAGCCAGACCCATTACGGAATTACCATAAAACGAGTTAGCTGGGGCTTTGGAATCACAAGCTCGTCCAGAATAGTACCTACAAGCCGCATTACGCTCGGCAGTGTATGTTTGAGCTCCAGCACCTAAATCTTTTAGAAATATCGATGAAGCATAAAATGCATCACGAGGGTTCCATGGGTTTGCGGCGCTAATACCCAAAGCTGCTTCAACTTTTGCTTCTATTCCTTCCCAAGTAGAAGGTATGAATTGTGATGGACCCATAGCACCACCATAGCCCCCTCCGGCCATTGGACAAGATACCAATGTCTTAGAATAATCCTTGCCAAGACGACCTACGATAGCTAGGAATGGTTTTATATCGCGAGAAGGCTTCATGACATTACTAAAAACTTTACCTGTTTTACTAACACCCGCACCAGTTGTTGTATCTGTTAAATAACATGAGCCTACATTAGCTCCAAGATTAGTCTCTTGGGTAAGTATTGCCATCAGGAACGCTGGCCGTACACCTGTTACCTTACTTGCAGCCGTAGAATAAGCCAAAGCTTGTTCAAAGTTAATTTGCACGTTTGAATCACGAAGAGAAAACAGTGCTGCTAAAATTTGAGCTTTTTGTTTTTCTTTTTCTGCTTTTACTTTTTCATATTCAGATTCTTTACCTTTAGAAATTTTTAGTAAAGATTGCTTTTCTTTTTCATTAGCTTCTACTGCACGTTTTGCTGCTTCTATTTTTGCTTTAGCGTCTTCTTGTTCATCTTGTTTTTTTATAAGTTCTATTTTTTCACCTTCTACGGCTACTTTGTTAGTACGAACAATACCTAAAGATTCATTGATGGAATCTTGAATGCTTTGAAAATCATCCAAATCTCGATAAAAGTCAGACAAAGTTTGCCCAGACATTACAACATGAACAAAAGATGTTTCATCCTGCAATTCATAAGCTTTCTTTAAAAGTTGAGCCATAGATTCGTGTTCTCTTTCTATTTTTTCAGTAAGAGAATATATGGTTTTATTTCGGTCATTAATTTCGCCACCAAGCTTTTCAATTAAAACATTTTTAGCTCTAATATCTAACTTATTTTGATTGATTTTAGTAGTTAAAATACTTATATCATTTTTTAATGATGAAGATTGACCTTTTTGAGTATTAAGCTGATTGGTAACCTGAGCTAATTCTTTCTCAAGTTCAGCTAACTGTTGTTCCAATTTTGCACGATTAGCTTGTTCTTCAGCAACTGTAGTTTGAGCAAGCGCTAAGTTAGGTATATATACAGTTAATAACCCTGCAATAACTAGCAAGGTTGTAAAAAAAGTCTTCAAATTAAAAAATCGTACCATACATTTAGTATAGCACGATTTTTTATTAGATTCGGGTTGACAATTAAGCCTCTTCCTCGTCTTTTTTACCTTTCTTTGCAACTTCGATAGCAGATAGATCAAGTGGAGCAGCTTCTACTTCTTCGTGTGCAGCAGATACAGCAGCTACGACTTCTTCAGACCCTGTAACCAATGTTACACCTTTTGGTAATGTAATGTCAGAAACAAATACGTTGTCTTCTAGTGTTGCAAGTTTTGATATATCAGCAGTTAATGAATGTGGCATATCAGCTGGAAGAGCTGCTACTTCAATTTCATGTAATACTTTTACCAAAACAGCTCCAGCTTTTACAGCTTCTGATACACCAGTAAATTCTACTGGTACATGAGCATGAATTTCTTTTTTCATATCTACAACTAGAAAATCTACGTGCTTTGCAAACCCGCGAACTGCATCTAATTGCATATCGTGAATTAATGATGGCAAAGATTTACCATCAAGCATTAGACTAATAGCTGTTGTTTCCCCTGCTTCCTTGTAAACTTTTTTGAAGTCTTTTGCTGGGATGGAGATTGGGGTATTCTCTACGCCAGCGCCATAAACCACCGCTGGAATCATTCCGTTTTTACGGATCTCATCTAGCTTGTCGGCTTTACTTCGCTTTTGTGCGTTTAATGTA
Organism: uncultured Candidatus Saccharibacteria bacterium; assembly: GCA_964368775.1. Classification (GTDB taxonomy): domain Bacteria; phylum Patescibacteriota; class Minisyncoccia; order Phycocordibacterales; family UBA9973; genus 2-01-FULL-33-17. The sequence continues at coordinate 18,065 of CAYJCX010000009.1, forward strand.
ATCATGTTAGAAATCCTAACATAATCAAGGCTTTTTGGCAAGATATAACCACCAAATATACAAAAATAACCCCTTTTGGGGGCTATTTTTATATACTACTGTTCTATAAATCTTAGATTTTGTACTCCTATTGCATGCCCATATGTAGCACTTGGAGACTGGTCGGCTTTGAAATGTATTTTTACAGTAGCTGGTTTTTTCCAATTAGCAGTACTATCGAACAATGCAACTTTGGCCGTAGAGAATTCTGCGTACTTGAATGAAACACCTGTTGCGTCAGCTGCAATTTCAAAGTCTTTAGGATAAGCGCCGTAAAGTCCGAAATATCTTTGAGTCATAGATGTAAATAATCTAGCACTGTTACCTTTTACCCAAGTATCATATCCATTACTAGACCAAACTTTTTCATTTGCAATACGTGCAATTATTTTTCCTTGATCATCTAATACTTCAAAATAAGCAAAAGCTGTATCATCAGAGCTTGATGGCCAATTCTCGTAAAAATTGATTTTACCATTCAATATCCATGAAGAAACATTAGTACTGACAGACCCAATACCTTTTGTAACATAAGCCGTCTCACTATTAGCTTTACGTAATTGGATATACAAATCTCTGTCTTCTTTTCTGTAAGTCATTGAACCAATTTTTGCATCCCAGAAATTAGTATAACCAGTATTTTCATCAACAGCAGGAGATCTTACCCAGCCAGCAGTATTGTTAACCAGTGTACCTCTTTGAGGCAAACCAGCCATCAAATCTACACCTACCGTTGGTTTTGATGCATACCCTGTAACAGTTGTTGATTGCTCAGCGATACTACTAAGATTTGAGACTTTCCAACGATGCAGACCTCCGTGAACAGACTCATCGTTATGGTAAATATAGTAATCATTACCAACTTTTACAGCATTACCAGAGAAGGCATTACCCGCTGCTTGGTTAGGCGCTTGCTCACCATAAATAATTCCAGCCTCTGTTGTTGTTACCCCGAATACAGATACAAGTAAACCATTGTCGTAAACATGTTGCCATTTGTTTGTTTGACTTGCCTTCCAAAATTCTCCATGATAGTTCCAGAAAATACTCTTGTCTACCCCGGTTATTATACCCCCAAGATATTCTGAATTATTACCAATATCAAAATCTCCGTTGTCTGGATATGGTCCAGCATATTCACGATAAGTAGCCATTGATGTTTTCCAATCGTATTTATTGCTTCCTACTGATACAGCACCCAAGTGATACCCTGTATTCCATTTTTGATTATTCCAAGCAATTAATTTATTAGAACTTGTTTTGACTACTGGTCCACCTCCTGTGTAATACAAAGGATCAGTAAGAGTAATAGCCGGAGCAGTTGCAATAGTAACTGGATTAGCCCAAACTGGGTTATTTGATCCATCAAATCCAGTTAACGTTCTACTTGTCCAAACAGGAACTCTGCCTAAATCATAAGTATTAGATAATTTTAATAATGAACCATCCTGCTGAATTCTTGAAGATTCCCAGTTATCAAAACGAATTCCAGTAAATCTTAAATTTCCAGTAGAAGTTAGTTCTACTACTTCATCTTCTGAGCCATTAACTTTGTAATTAAGTGTTCCATAAGTTCTTCCATTAGATAAGGTCATAATGCTTCTAAAGATCTCAGGGGCATTATTGACACTATACAAAGTATCATTTATTCCATAAGCCCAGTTTTTAACCAATGCCCATGAGCCATTTGTACCAGCTAATGATTTTGAATAATCAATTGCAAATTCAAGTAAGCCAGAGAAAGCGCGCGTCGGGTTATTTTTATCAGCGGCAGCAGCGTAATTCATAGGAAGAGACCCTCGTCTTTCTGTAACTGCAGTGCGGCCAGAATTAAAATGAAGCATTCTTGCGTTACCAACGTCTCCAACCCATAATGATCCATCACCCTGATATTCTACAAACCCAGCTTCGTGTCCACCATTTATGTCTTTAAACATAAATTTGTCGTCAGCGACAGTAGCACTGGTTGCATAACCGCCAGCTTGTCCTAATGTCCAAGAAGAATTTCCATTAGAGTTAGAAAATCCTTTGATTTGCTGAGATGTAGAACCATCCACAATTGCTACAGTAAAATTATCTGGCGAAACTGAAATATCCAATGGCTTAACTAATCCTGAAAGAGTTAAGGTCGCCGCTGACAATGTCCCGTCAGTATTAACAGTATGCTTAGTTACAGTATTAGTTCCTGACACTACCCAAAGATTATCTGATCCGTCTACTGTAGTTCGACGTGGGTTAGTAAATGATGTAATTGTTCGTACAGCTGCACCGGTAGTTTTGTTTAATACATTTATAGTGTTAATGCCTCCGTGAGATACGAACAAATAATTACCAGTTTTTTGTACGGCAATACCAGTAGGATTTGCTGGGTTATTACCAGTGATTACATCTATTGCTTTTGGATAGGTGCGGCCATAAGTCATAGTTGCGCTAACACCACTACTAAACAATACCTCACTATCATCACTAACTTTTGTAGCAAAAGTCATAGATTTACCAGAACCACTCCACCCATCTTGTCCTGCCCAATATACATAATTACCGTCAGTTGCAATATGGTTTACATCAAGATCTAAAGATCTAGATCCATTCCAAATAATATATTCTCTTGATTGAATATCTGAAAGACTAAATTTATTACTTGTTGGATCACCTTCTGAGAAACCAGTTTCGTAATATGCATTATTACCTGTAGTTGCCATATCCCCAGGAGTACGGTGTCCACGAATTTTTGCTTCACCATTTTGAGCGCTACTTGTGTTACCTACAACACCATCCCATGTATAACTAACGTTGTTAGATAATACTTTTATATTATAGACACTCGTCGATGTAGCGATCATGTTTCCAAAATCATCTTTTCCATCCCAATATTCTACGTGTCTTCCAGATGTATAAGTAATGCCAGACCATAGAGTGCGGACTAAGATATTATTTGTGTCATAGACTCCAGCTGATGTCTTAGCTGATCCTGTTAAAGTAAAAGCGAATTGACCGTTAGTTAATGTGTCTGAAGGAGTAGTGCTATCAAAAGTTAATGTTAATGTTGCAGTTGTTGTTCCGCCCTTACCATCAGATACAGTATAAGTAACAACTGGAACGCTACCAGTATAGTCAGTTTCCGGAGTAAATGAATATAGTCCATTAGAGTTAATCACAAGTGAACCAATACCTGTGATAGTTTTGGTTGTACCTGCTGTTGTATCGACACCAGAGACTGTGAATTTAGTTACAGTTAATGTATCAGTATCGGCGTCTGTATCATTTGTTAATACATTACCAGATGCAGCATTATTTTTAGTAAATAATTTTATATCATTTACTCCAACAGGATTTGAATTAGATTGGGTGCTAGAAAGTAGCCCTGCAGACTGAAGAGAACTGTACCATTTATCTGCCATTTTATCGTAGCCTGTTTCATTTGGGTGCAAACCATCCTCTAAATCTGTTTGACCCAATACAGCATTCATATCAACAAATACAATTGGTTGCCCAGCTAGAATACGAGCATCAGCTTCAGCTTTTACATCATTGTTATAAGTTGCAAGATCTGTTGAATTTGCAGGAGCTCCATAAATATTACTGTATATAGATGGAATATTTGCTAATAATATCGTAGCGGTAGGACTGTCGATTCTTATTTTATTAAGAAGATCCGACAAACGACCACGGGCACCTTGTGGCCAATAATTATTGTTAATGTCATTTGTACCTATCATTAACAAAATAATATTAGGTTGATATGTACTGATAACATTTTGATTATCGACTAAAATATCTAAATCTATTATTCTATCTCCAGAGTGTCCTTCGTGATTTTTATCAGTAAGATTTGTTGGTCCATTTGATAATGAACCCACAAAATCGTAATTAACATTTGCTGTTTTTAGTAATTGTTCTAGTTTTATACGGTAACCGCCAGGAACATTGTAACCATCAGTAATAGAATCACCCATTGGTATTATTTTAATAGGACTAGTATTAATAGGACTAATTGTAATTGTTAATGTTGCTGTAGATGTACCGAGTCTGCTGTCATCTAATGTGTAGGTAGCAACAGGTACTGCTCCTGTATAGTCAGTGGCAGGAGTAAATGAATATAGTC
>CAYJCX010000010.1:0-4248 GCA_964368775.1 uncultured Candidatus Saccharibacteria bacterium
TCCATAACATAATTAGTCTATACGGAAACAGGCATCATTAAATATCTAAATGAATTACCTTGGGCTGCGCTACCAATAAAAGGTTTATTTTCTCCGTAGAATGAAATATTTATTCCTTCACCTGGATTAGCATTAGATAAAGTCTTTAAATGACTGGCTAAGATGGTTCCAGAAAAACTATCCCCTGTTAGACTACTGTTTATAATATATTCACTATCGCCACCAGAAGAATTTTTAAGTGAAAAAATAATATTATCTTTTTGTACACTAAAGTGAATGTGATTATTTTCGCTTTTTAGTTGCATTAAAAATTTTAATGCATTATCTAAATCTCCTTTTAAGAATCTTACTTGGCTTTTTTCTTCTTTAGGAATTATTGCTGTATAGTCTGGGAAAAGCCCCATAGTAAGTTTTGCAATAATAGTAGTAGTCTTGGTCTTTATTTCAAACAAAGTCTCACTATAAGCCCCATGGAGCGCTCCATCAACGTTTTCAATTATCTTTAGAACATCAGCTGCTTCTTTAGCTGGTAAAAGAAAAGATATGTCTTTTGTTGTTGTAACTTGTTCAGTATATTCTATTAATTGAAAAGCATCTGTTGCAACACTAGTAATAGTATTATTTTTAAATGTAATAAAAAGAGATGCTAATTCTGGTTTTATGTCTGTAGTACTAGCTCCTGGAATAGTAACCTGAAAAGCTCTTTTTAGATTACTGGCTGGCAAAGTTATATCTACACCATTAACAGTAGGAATACTAGGCATATCTTCTCCATTCTGATAAGGAATTTTGGCTTTAGCTGTTTTTGTTTTTATTTCTACAAAATTATCTTTAAACAAAAATTGTACACTCTCAGAACCAATCATACCTGACAAAACACGTTCAAAAGAATTAGTATCTACAAAATATTCTTTTTCTTCATTTGTATTAATAGGTACAGTAACAATTACAGCTAAAGATAAGTTTGTTGTACTTATAGTAAAGTTATTATTTTTTATAACTATTCTAGAAAGCTTAAGTGCTGGGTGAATGATTCCTTTTAAAGAAATTCTAGACACTGCCCTAACTATATCTTCTATGTATTTTTTATCTATCCACAGTTCCATATATTATTTATATAAAAAAATTATTAATGACTATTAAGGCTGTTAATTCAGGAAAACTTTTAAAAGGTTTATTTTGTAAGGTTTTTAAAATTCTCATATTTTTCAAACTATGTTTATATTGTTAACATCTTTTTTATTAATTCTAATTAAATTGAGTTTTCCACTTTTTATCCTACTTGAATAATGCTCTTATTCTCTCGATTTCAGACATTAATCCAGTGTTTGTCTCCAGTTCTTGTTTGATCTTTTCATAAGAGTGGATAACTGTAGTATGGTCTTTACCACCCATTTTTTGTCCAATCAAAGGAAATGATAAATTAAAATCTTCTCTCAATATATACATTACAATTTGGCGGACATGGACAACTTCTTTTCTTCTTGTTTTTTCGTACACAGAATCACTTTCCAGGTGGTAGAAAGATGCAATTACTTTTACAACCTCGTCTACAGAAATTTGTTTTTGAGATTTAACACTGTTTTTGATAATGTCTTTAATCTCTTGCAGGGTAAGGTTTCTTTTCTTTATGTCGGCCTGCAATGCAATAGTCTTTATATTTCCTTCTAGTTCACGGATGTTGCCTTCTACTGATGCGGCAATATATTCTACGTTCTCTGTTGGTATACCCACACCCATTTTAGACAGGTTAGAACGGATTATAGCCACACGGGATTCGTAATCTGGCTCATGTACGTCTACTATCATACCTTGGGAGAATCTTGACCTTAGGCGGTCTTCAAGACCTGGGATATAGTTTGGGTGTTTATCACTGGAGAATATAATTTGTTTGTTTGCTTCGTATAGCATATTGAACAAATGAAAAAGCTCATCTTGAATTTTTTCACCCTTCCCTATCATTTGGATATCATCCATTATTAAAATGTCGTACATTCTATAGCGATCCTTGAATGTATTCATAGATTTATTTTGAACAGCATTAATACATTCGATAACAAATTTCTCTGCGCTGGTGTAGTAAACTCTTTTTTCAGGAAAATGTTTTTTTATTGTATTCCCTATTGCTTCTATCATGTGGGTTTTACCAAGACCAGTATTACCATATATAAAATAAGGGTTATAAAGCAGCCCAGGACTACGTACTACAGCTTGTGCACCTGCATTTGCTAGTTCATTAAAAGAACCAACAATCATGTTATCAAAAGTATATCTTGGGTTTAATCCATCTTCTTTGTTAACATACATGTCTTGTATTGGCAGAGATGGTCCAGCAGCCTGACGAGGCATTACCATTTTAGGAACATTACCTGCATCATATTTAGCGACAATAAAATCTACATTTTTTAGATATGGTGCATTGTCTACTAGAGACTTTAAAATAACTTTATGAAATTTATTATAAAGCCAGTCTTTTGCAAATTCATTTGGAACTCCAATAGACACAACACCATCTTCTATTTTTACAATATGAGTTTGTTTGAACCAAGTAGTAAAATTAGGTCTAGAGACAATCTTTTCAAGAGAGGTTAGGCATTCTTCCCACAGTACTTTTGGATCAACATCGTTTTGCATAGAACCATTATACGTATATCAAAATATTGCGCATAGCCAGATTAGTCTATTTCCTGTGGGAAAGTTGTGTATAACTATGGAAAACTTTCAGTGTTGCTCCCCGTAGTGAATATTCGACTGATAAATCTTAAGATTTATCTTTAGTCCATAAGGACTGGTCGAATATCTACTACCGGGTTGCTATTTTCAGGCTTTTCTGGTATTGTGGTCTGGTATGTCAGTGACTTATCAACCAAACAAAAGAAAGCGCGCAAAGACTCATGGTTTTTTGGTGCGTAGTGCCTCTAAAAATGGACAAAAGGTGCTTTTAGCTCGTCGCCGTAAAGGTCGCGCTAGTTTAGCTGTCTAAATATGCTTAAAAAAGAGTCAAAGCTAACAGCCAATGACCTTTTAAAGCTTAAAAAAGAGGGTAAAAGAGTGTATTCCACTCTTTTTTCTGTTACTTGGTCCCCCGCAGAAACTAACCGTTTTGCCGTCCATGTGCCTAAAAAGGTATATAAAACAGCCGTAGATAGAAACCGTTGCCGAAGACGGGTTTATTCTGTTTTGGAAGATATATCCCCTAAAACTACTGGATATTATGAGCTTTTTGTAAAAAGTAAGCTAAATACTCTGGAATATGAGTCTTTGGTAAAAGAAATAAAGTCTTTATTATGTCCAAAATAGTAATTTGGCTTATAAACCAATACCAAAAATTCCTTTCTCCAGATACCGGTATTATTAGGTTTAAAAACCCGGTGTGTGTCTTTTACCCAACTTGTTCACAGTATAGTAAAGAGGCTTTTATAAAATACAATTTCTTTAAAGCAACTCATTTATCTGTCAAAAGAATATTGCGATGTCACCCCCGGCAGAAAGAACACTTTGACCCACTGCCTTAGCTCTGATAGACTGTGATCTATGTGGAAAACATTAATCTATAACCCGTTGCTTAATATTCTAGTTCTTCTTTTGTCTTATGTGACTTTTGGAGATCTTGGTTTTGCTGTAATTATTTTAACTATAATAATTAAAGCTATTCTTTATCCCCTATCTAAAAAAGCTATCGTGTCTCAAATCGAGATGGCTAGTATTCAAAAAGATATTGCGGATATTAAAGCAAAAAAACTAAGTAAAGAAGAAGAAGCAAAAGAAACCTTTGCTCTATATAAAGAAAAGAATGTTAACCCTTTTTCTGGTTGTCTTGTTTTGATTATTCAAATACCAGTTATTTTCGGGCTATATTATGTTTTTGCAAAAGGGTTGAATTTAGATAGCAGCGCACTATATTCTTTTGTGCATGCTCCAGCTGCAATAAATACAGTATTTTTAGGTTTAGTCGACTTATTAAAAGTTCATTCTATACCAATAGCTGTTTTAACTGCGGCTACTCAGTTTGCGCAAGTACATTTGTCCCCTACTCAAAAGATGCAATCTACTATGAATTCTGGCCAAACAGGTTTTTCTGCGGATATTCAAAAGTCTATGCAAGTTCAAATGAAATGGGTTTTGCCACTACTAATTGGGTTCTTTGCCTACCAAATTCAAGCCGCAGTTGGTCTATACTGGATAGTTAATAATCTAATTACTATGATTCAAGAAAGATCTATTGCTAGACACCTAAAAAACAAACAT
>CAYJCX010000010.1:4348-22107 GCA_964368775.1 uncultured Candidatus Saccharibacteria bacterium
GACCTAAAAAGTCGGGGCTTGTTATAGATATTTAGCTATGCTAAAGTCTTTATATGGCTAAGACACAGGAAGATGCATTAAATTTTGTAAAAAACCTGATAGAATCTATGGGCGCTAAAATAGATTCTATTGAAATTATTACAGACCCTGATAGTGAAATGATTACAATCAGTGCCAAGTCTCCTGACTCAAGAATTTTGATTGGCAAAGATGGAGAAACACTAAATGCTCTTTCTATGCTTTTGCATCGCTATTTAGAAACAAATCTTACTGCTGAGCAAAAACCTTTACCTCTTACACTGGATATCAACGACTTTCAAAAAAACCATATAGAAGGCTTAAAAGTAAAAGCTCATATGATGGCAGAACGTGCTAAATTCTTTAAATCCAGTATTGAACTAGACCCAATGAATGGTTATGAACGCAGAGTCATTCATACTTATTTAGAGAAAGATAAAAATATTTCCACTGAATCTACAGGTGTTGGTAAAGAGCGAAGAATCGTTGTGACTTATAAAGAAGAATAACCCCGCAATCGGGGTTATTCTTTTATTTACCGCACAGAGTAGCCTTGGGACAATTAGGAAATTTACAGCGTGTAGGGCTAGCGCTGACTCCGTATTCGTAATGCCAGGCTTCTTTTGTATACCTACTCCACCCTGCCTTTGTCATCATTTCGTCCATTTTTTTAGAGTTTTCATTGTTGCAGTAAGATAAAGATTTACCGTTTTGTTTTAAGTAAATATCTACGGCTACACCTGTTCCGTGGTTACTACCACCAGGATAAGCAACAGCTGATGGAACACGACTAAGATTTTTACATGCAATTTCCAGTTGTCTATTTATTGGCCGATAAGCACTGGCAATAGATGCGCTGTATCCTTTGTTTTCTGTGGCGAATACACCAGATAATTTTTTTAAACCTTCTATTACAGAAGGAGAAGCTGTCATTCCAGAATCAGCACTAATACCTTTTATGTTTTCAATTTGTTTTGCTTTTGCTGGGTCTAATACTCCAGTGACAGGTTTTTTATAGTCGCATTTACCATTTTTACAATAAGTAGTACATATTGTTTTGCATTCAGCGGTTGAATTACATATTCTTTGTCCATTTGAATGACTAGTATCGTTATCGACTAATGAATCTTGAAGCATAACATCTTCCCAGTCCCCCTCATCTAACTTCATCCCCCCTATCTTAATCTTTACCAAATCAGGGTTAATAGTATAGAGAATCAAATAGGAACAAAATAGTAATATAAGACCACCAATAGCTGTTGTCATCCTACTCTTGCTCTCTCCTTTCTCCCATACACTGTCAGACCCCATATATTGGATACCTGCAGCTATTATGGTTAATACAGCAACTGCTCCTGCTAATGCTATTGCTATACGAATTATTAAATTCACAAAGTCTGAGAACCCATTCTCTGACTGGTCTTTAACTTCGGTTAGATTCCCTATTGGGGAGATTAGCTCGTATGACCCTGCTTTAAATTTTACTTCGTCTATTACTTCGGATTTTACCGTGGTTTGTGTATTTTGAGCAAAAGTAAATTGGCTTATAAATAAAAGACCAATTATAAATAAAATTTTAAAAAATTTATTCTGCATAACTCCAAAGACTCATGTCGTTTTTGTTTGTAAAAGTAATTATATTTCCAGCATTATTTATATAAGTTTGCCAAACATCTACTTCCCCGCCTGTTTCATCCATTAGATTGTTTAATATTTTTTCATTTAGATTTGCGGTAGAATATTGCACTATTCCATCATTTGTTGAAATTTCTCCTAAATACCAAGAATCTGGATAAAGTTTGTTTTCAAAATTTTTAGGAACAGCACAAATTAGAATTGTTGCATCTTGGCTAAAAGAACATTTTTCTATTAAGCCTAATTTACCCAAAGAAGAAATTGTTCCAGTTTTTACATTATACAAAGACAAACTTGGCCCAGAGTCCAGTGTAATCGCTTTTAAAATATAGCTCCCTTCAATAGACGCTTTAGTAGTTAAACCTTTCTCCCCTCCAAACAATTTGTTTGCTTTGTTTGTTGTTGTATTAATTATGTAGCTAAAACCTTCTGATAATTCAGATGCTTTTGTTGTTATAAGTAAATCTTTACCCAAAAACTGAACATTCCATTCTTTGATTGGTGAACTATAAACAATACTTTCTATTTCAGACTTATTTCTTATTATAAAATTAGCTCCGTTTGTTGTGGCCCGGACATAAGCAAATTGGCCGTCATTACTAAAACTAAAAGAAATAATATTGTCTGGCAAAATTACGACACTTCCTGTACCCAATGTCCCCAATACTGATTTCTCTGTTACTAAATCTTGAGCTAAATATTGGAATAATATTTGGTTTCCGTCTGGTGAAAAAGTTGCGAAAGATACGTGCGGAACAGATGTATCAGAGATAAGATAACTTTTTTTGTATTTAGGTAAATAGTCATAAACATAACCATTTTCTTTTAATACATATCTAATTGCTGGGGTTGTTTCAAAGATATCTTTACCATCCTTATCTTTTCCAGTAGGGCCAGCTATTTCGTCTGCTCTTTCTACTACAATAGATCCGGCTATATTTTGAGCAACTAAATTAGACTTCTTTTGGTTTTTTTGGTCTTCCCTGTTGTCGTTCTCTCCTGGCAGTAGATCATTTATTATTTGGCCTAAACCAGATCCATTGCCTGTTCCAAAAGGTAAAAAATCCTTGACCCCAATGTCAGATATCTCACCACTTTTGATTTGTTTTTGTAGACTATTATTACGAACAAGAATAAATCCCCCCATACCCAATATTAGGATTATGAGAATTATTCTAATTAATCTACCTTTGTGCATAGATTTATTATATCATAATCATGCGTTAGATCACTTGGATATTTATTTGTCTTGCGCCACACAAGCATCGTATAAACCTTTTCTTTTTTTAGATTCGCTGACAGCAAATTTATTTGTAGTAGTACAATTACCACTGCCATAAGCTTTAAATGTATTTTCTACATCACCCTTACATTTTTTAAAGTTATATTCCAATAGCTCTACCCCCGCTTGAATAGCTTTATTTGGGTCATACATATCTTTAGGGCACATGCTTGTCTTAGTCAAAGCAGTTGTTCTACACACGTATGTGTTATTTTTAGGGAAAAAAGTAAATTGCATTAGGCCTATTCCATGAGAAAATCTCCAGTCTAGCCCCAGATCAGCTTTACTGGAATTACTTGCTGAATAAATATCTCCAGTTATATGGTCATTGTTTAAAAAAGAACCTTTTGTCCCCAGTGTAGTGTCTCCACTATTAAATTTTTCGCCACTATATTTTTGCCCAGAAGAAACGAATTCTCTTCTAGCTTTTATACTGTTAGGTAGTGGAGCATTTTCATCATGACCAATAAGACCTGAGATACCACGCGATTCTCTTTGGATTACGACTTGTGCAATACAATGAGGTGCTGTGTATTTAGCTGCAGCAGTTTTGATATTGTCGTAATACTTACTTCTAGTAAAATTACCCACAGGTTCTTTAGATAAACGGTATTCTACAGCTGGGTTAAATTCTGCCCAGTCCCCCTCATCTAACTTCATCCCCCCTATCTTAATCTTTACCAAATCAGGGTTAATAGTATAGAGAATCAAATAGGAACAAAATAGTAATATAAGACCACCAATAGCTGTTGTCATCCTACTCTTGCTCTCTCCTTTCTCCCATACACTGTCAGACCCCATATATTGGATACCTGCAGCTATTATGGTTAATACAGCAACTGCTCCTGCTAATGCTATTGCTATACGAATTATTAAATTCACAAAGTCTGAGAACCCATTCTCTGACTGGTCTTTAACTTCGGTTAGATTCCCTATTGGGGAGATTAGCTCGTATGACCCTGCTTTAAATGTTGTTTTTTCTACGGTTTGGGCCTGAGGAATATTATTGGGGTCTGTATTTTGAGCACTAGTAATATTAAAAATTCCTACAGTAAATAAGACTAAGATTACAAAAAATAAAAACTTTTTCATTTTAGAAATTTAAACGAAGAGACCCAAAAAATTCTTGGTAAAGTGTTCCCAGGTTTTCTATTTTTACACCAATCGGAACAATTCCATTTTCATCTGGTACGCCAAAAGATAGCAAATAAGGGTTTTCTTGGTTGTTTACATCAGTTTTGCTAAGATTCCAAGAAACAACATTTCTATTCCCGGCATTAAGACCTAACGGCACTGCATAGACAGAAGTGGTTCCATCGTAGCCCAAAGCAGAATCTTTAATAGTTTTATTTAATCCGAGACCCAATACTGGATGGTATTCATAAAATAATAATTTAGGAGCCTGCATTGGTATTTTTATGTCTCGTTCCATTTTGTTATTTGTTGAAACTAGAGATATGTTTATGTTTTCTGTTTTGTCTAATTCTGTATTTTTAAAATCAACAAAAGTCTTTGCTGTTCCGGAACTATTTTGCAAAGCTTTGCCATTTCTGGACCAATAATAAGCAGTTTGTTTACTCTTTACAGGGTCTTGGTTTAGTACTGCAACGCGGATACTATTTTCTCTTATTGGAATTCTTTTGCCCATATAAAATGGCGGAGCTTTGGAATCTTTAGCTTCCCATGCAATGTCTAATTGGCTAGGTGTTAAAGATAGCTCTTTTAATATTTTTGTACCATTAGGCATGGTAATTTCTGCAGTTATTAATGTTGTAGAATTAATATTTGACCCCATTTTAATTCTCCAAACCTTTTCACCATAGCCTTGATTTGAATCACTATTACTACTCCATTTAATATAAGTTAAATCTAGATTTGTTTCATAGCTAGATAAAGTTATAACTACATTCTCCCCTGGCTCTGGGTCGGAAGGGTTAGCTGTAATTGTAATTGCCGGTTCAGTATTAAAAGATTGCCCAAATACCATAGCAGTGGACGCTCCTAGAAATATCAAAGTTGTAATAACGAAGATATATTTCTTCATTAATTTATTATAGCATACAGACCTCACCCCCAACCCCCTCTCCTTAATAAGGAGAGGGGTAGAAGTTAATTTGCTTTATTTTTGGCTGCTTGAATTGCTAGAACTTGAGCTGGGTCAGAAGTAATAATTTGTTCTTCTGTATAAGATGAAACAATTTTAATTGCAACGTGTTTTAAACCAGCAAAGAATATACCTTCCCCTACGTTTGCTTCCAGTAGTGTATATTTTTCTGCGTCAGTTAAGTTAAATGCATCCTTTAATACATCTATCGTTGTTGGGGATTGTTTTAACAGTAGCTGCATAGACGAGTTAGTTAAAATTGGTCTACCATATGGGGATTTCAAGAAATCTTCTACGTCTTGGGTGATAGTAGCGAGTCCTAGATAATATTTACGTCCACGTTTTGCAATACTGTATAGGAAGCTAGCTGTATCTTCGTTTTTCATCATCCACCAAGCCTCGTCCACAACCATTAGTCTTTTCTTTAGGTTTTTACGGATTTCACTCCAGATAAAGTGTGTAATTATATACATTGCTACCGGTTTTAATTCGTCTTCCATATCTCGAATAGAAAAAACTACGAATTTACGGTTAATATCCACATTACTTGGCTTGTTTAGGAACCCAGACCAAGAACCAGTTGTGTATTTCTCTAGTTTACGCAGTATTGATTCTGCTCCATCCATTCCAGCTAATACTACTGCCATGTCTGACAATAGCGGAGGCTCCACTGTAGAGAAGTCTGAATCTACAGTAATGTCTTTTAATGCATATGTTTCTGTAATTGCGCGGTCTATCAATGCATCTTCTTCTGCGTTTAGTCCGCCCAGCATGACTCTAAATAGTCCAACTAGATTAATAGTATTTTGTCTAATTACATCAGCATTGGTTTCGTCCTTACTAGGTATCGGCAAGTCAAAAGGGTTAATGTGGTGGTCAGATGACAATGATACATTAAAATATCTACCCCCTACTGCTTCGGAGAGATATTCGTATTCTTTTTCCGGGTCGATTACTATTACGTCTGTATCAAACATTAGAGATCTTAGGATTTCTAACTTTGTAGCAAAAGATTTACCAGAACCAGACTTTGCAAAAGTTACCGAGTTGTAGTTTTCTAATGAAAAACGGTCAAAAATAATAAGTGAATTATTATGTTGATTGATTCCATACAGTATCCCCTTGTTACCTGTTAGGTCAAAAGACACAAACGGGAATGTGCTAGATAATGGTTCAGTGTTCATTTTTTGAACAACGCGCAAATCATCTCGTCCTGTTGGGATACTAGAGAGAAAAGCAGAATCTTGTTGGAATGTTGCTGGTTTTAGGAAAACCATTTGAGAATCAAGTTGACCCTTGATTTCATTTTCTGCTTTAAATAGTTCTGCTTCATCTTGGGCATAAATGTTGATATATAAACCAACTTCAAACATTCTCTCTTGTGCTTGTTGTAATCCGTCACGTAGTCCTTCTAGATCACGATATGCTGCTTCTAGCATTGGGTCGCGAACCATACCTTTGCTTTCTCTTTCAGATATCTGACTTTGGACTTCAGCTACCTTTTTTTGAAATTGAGACAGTATTTTACCAGTGTCTATTGGGCTAATGTTTATAGCAATATCAAAAACTCTGTCCAAATTAATTATTGGAGTTAGCCAGTTGTCTGTAAGAATACTGGGGTAACCTACAACGTAGAATGATCTTACGATCATATCCCCCAGGTTCAGTGCAGTTGGCAATATCTGCAATGCTGATGGAGCAATAATGTCTTGCAACTCTAGATTAGCCGAAGTATAAATATCTTCTGGTCTTACAGACAAAGAACCCAATCCTCCATTTTCGTTTTCTTTCTTTGAGCCAAATAACCCTGATAGTATAGACATAAATTATTTCTCTTCTTGTTTAGGAATAAACTGAGCTGCGTCCCCTGGGTTAAATGTACGGTAGTATAATTCCACCAAGCCTTCGGTATCTAGCGGTACAGTTCGTACACCGCAACGGCCCAGACCTTGAATAACAATACCCAGACGTTGCTCTAGTTGGTTTCTTTTTTCGTTCCAGTCCATTTGTTCTTTACTTTCTCTTTTACGTAGACCGCCTACCCCACCGAACATCTTTGCAAAAAACCCACCAGTTTCTATGACTGCTTCACTATATGGAACAACAACGTAGAAATGTTTAGACATAATGTTTACCGCGCCAGTTAGTTCACGAATAAATTCTATGTATTCTCGTGTTTGGAATTTTAATAGCGGTTCTTCTATTTTATCTAATCTGCCTTCTAGTGTTAATAGGTAAGGTCTGATATCAAATTTACGAGATTGAATAATAATTTGAGTTTCAAAATCTAGAGAATTTAACAATGACTGGTACTGAGAAAGAATAGCTCTTTGTTCATCTTCAGAGCGCAATGTAAAGTTGATAGCTGTACAAAGAAGAACAGCTCTTAGTCCGCCGTCTTTTAGCTCCACAACACCGTCGCGGATTCTTTCTATTGGTACAAATGATTGACTTTTTGGTGCGTTGATTGCCATATTATTTTTCTCTATCTAGTACGTCGAGACTCCATGCTAATGCTTCTATTTTGCCGCGTTCTACCCCATGATGCTCTGGAATACTTTCTATTTCTTTTTTATCATCTTTTTTCATTCTTTCTGCTTTAGTTGGTCTTTGCCAAACATACATATGGCTTTTGGTGTAGTGGTTTAAAAAAGCTTGGAACATTATTATGGCTGGTCTACTATTTGGCTTCCAAAAAGATAAACTAATACCAAGAAACAAAAATAATCCAATTAAAATAAATCCATAAGTAAGACCCAGATAACGGTATGCAACATAAGCCAAACCAAGTCCCCCGCCCAGGTAGACGAACTGTTTAAAGGTTAAAGGTCCGATAACCTTGTCTTCAATATCCAAGAATCTTGGCATTTGGAATTGCATATATAATATGAGTATACCATAAGAAAATCCCAGAATATATTATTCTTCTGGAATTTCTCTATATGGGTCTCCTGATTGTAAGCTAATTTTAGGTAATGTTCTGTCACTAGATATTCTATTTTCTGTTTTAACTTCTGTATTAACTGATCCTTGTTTTATTTTCTCTTCCCAGTTTGGAGTTGGTGCTACTATGCCCAGTTCTCCAGATTCTGGAGTATTCATTGAGCTATTACTTGGTCTAATCCCTATTATATTTTGAGTTTGGTCTACTTTTTCTTGCTTTTGAGTTAGTTCTGGAGGTAGCGGTACCAAAGACATTTCCATTTCTTCAGCAACCTCTTCCCCTTCAGCATCGTCATCTTTCCAATTCTTTTCTATAATATTTAGAATTGGTTTACCAATAAGATTCATTTCTATCTTTTGTGCCAATGAATCTATTAAATCTTTTCTTACATCGGGCAAATCTTTTATTAATTCACCACGTAAATCTTTCGGCTCCATGATTTGTAGTAAAAAGAATGCAACATTTTGAGCGATCAATGTGTAGTAGTCTTTGGTTAGATTTATAGAATCCATCATTGCCGTGATCTCTTCTTTTAAAGAATCTTTAGAGATCAGGTCTCTAATAGGTACATCCAAAGTATTATAACGCTCTTCTATTAATGGATAGCCTTGGGTTCCTTTATATAGTTCTTCTAGAAATATTGATTTCATATAGTTTTTTATTAGTGATGCCCGTGGTCATCATGCCCGCCAGCATGATTATCGTGTCCATGGTCTCCACCGCCTCCGCCTCCTGCTGGTGATCCTCCAGCTGGAACTTTGTAGTTGCTCTTATAACTTTCTGGGTGGAAATGGTTGTCGACCAAATGTGTTACTTCGTGTTCATGTTCATGTCCATTACCATCTTTTGTGACTGTAAATCCAGCGTGTGTGACATTTTTCATTTGATCCCAAGAATCTTTGTAAATCTCTTGACCCTTCTTTTCCGCATCAGCACCATATATTTTTTCAAAGTGTTGCTGAACTGTAACTGTTTTTGTGGCGTCTCCTGTTTTCTTACGTTTATAATCTAATGTTGCTTTGAGCATGCGGTCATTTTTAACCTTACTTATACTCTGTTCGATTCCTGCAATTCCTCCAATACGAATTTTTTTCATTTTCGGATTACCATTTGCATCTAATTTCGGATTACCATGACTATCTAAATCAGGCACTTCTTTTTCTTCTCCAAGCTTAGTGTTTGTTATGTCTTTGCTTAATTGTGTTTCTCTGTCTTCCAGGGCCTTGATTTGTGCTTTATGTGTATCTTTATTTACACCTGTATCATTTTCTACTTGTGTCTTTGCTGCGGCTTTATCTGCAGTTTTAGCTGATTCTATTGACGTGCGAGCACTAATAATACTTGCTTTATTGGCATTTTCTTTATTTATAGCTAACTGGATATTATCCTTTTCTCCTTGTGTTTTAGCAACAGCCATTTGTGCTGTTAACGCAGAAAGTGTTTGGTTAGAGCGAGACATATCTGCGTCATTTGTTTTTAGGGAACCTTCATATTGCTTATCAATATCCTTTTCTTTTTTATCTAGAGATTCGGTATAGCGTTTTAATCCATTGTTTAATTCTTTTAGCTCATTTTTAACCCCATCTCTTTCGCTTTCAGATCCTTTCATTTCTCCCTCAAGAGCCTCTTTTCTATGTTCAAGTTCTTCTTCAAGTTTTTTATTGTGTTGCCATAGTTTTCCTCGCTCTACTGCACGAGATCTTTTGCGATCTTGCATTGCCATGTATCCCCCTGCTGTAGCTGCCGCGCTCATTCCAGGAATCATGCCAACTAATTTATTGTCCATGTTTAAACCAGTTGATTTTGAGATTGCGTTACCTGCTGCTGTTTGTCGTAGATCAAAACTACCTTTTGCTGTTTTGTCGAAAGCCTTTAATCTTTGTCTGTTTATCCAGGTATCTTTTATTAGTGTTCCATCAGAATTGCGCATACCTTCAGCTTTTTTTGCAGCCCATTTGCCAATTGTAGATCTACCAGCCAATGCTGCTCCGCCTGTTACTACTGCAGCCCCTGCCCCAAGACCAAATGCTCCTACTTTTTGAATGGTGCCAACTATTGCTCCACCTGCCATTTTTGCCAGAGCTGAAGTCATATCTGCTGTGACGCTGCTAATGATTTTAAAGAAAGCAATGATTAACATAAATGGCACAATAAGACTAGCCCACCATTCAAGAGTACTAAGATTATCTCCAAATAAAGCGTGGAATGGGTTATCGTTTACAAATAGAAGTAGTATCATTACCAAGAATAAAAATACTGGAGCTTTGAATGCATCAGACAGTAGGCCAGATAGCCAATTATCAAAACCAGCCACTTTTAGTTTTCCTCTTTGCTCTTCCGAAAGAGAAAAAGAAAATACTGCCAATGGTGAAAGTATGATTGCAAAAATAAGTCCAACAATACGGTAAATAAATTGTAAGGATATTTTTATAAACATCACCATTGCGATAATGTTAAACGCTACTCCAACAAGCAATATCATAAAAATAGAACCTTTACTATTTGATGCATCACCGGTATCTTTACCGTTACTCTCTAGCCCCTCCATTACAATTTTTTGGGGGCTAAAACCTTTTGCTGCAGCAGAAGAAAGAGATACAGCCTTACCGTCGTCATCTGTTTTTTTGAATACGTTATAGTAAAGCTGCCTAGCTGTAATATTAGAAGCATCTATAATTACTGTAGTTAATGGGTAGGAGAAATTAATAACCGTAGCAATAATTATTGTGTTTACTATTGCTTGTTTTGTGCCGTGACCTATACCCATGATCATTTTAAATGCCAGGTATATCATCATAAAGATGAAGAACAAATTACACGCGTCACGTATAAATCTCCATCCGTCTACTATGTATGTTGCTTTATATGCATCCGGCTGGATACTATAAGCCAAGACAAAGTCTAGTACTGTACCGGCCACACTAAGAAGTGCTGATGTTGGTTGATATACTAAATAATAGAAACCTCTCACTAGACATCCTTGAAACCATGTAGATGCTTGTAACCCTTCACAAGGTGGTAGCCATGTGTCATCTGCTTCAGCTGCGTTTCCGTCTTCTAAGACCGCTGCTGCGCCTCTAGATGTTTGAGTTATTCCGCTTTTAAGAGTAAGACTTTTAACAGTTGTATATCCATAGTCGTCTATTCCTGGATCATTTTCATTTGCATAAAGTCTAAAATAATATTTTTTTCCACTTGCTACTTCTGCTTCTGTTACCGCCAAAGGTACTAAACCAAAAGTCATACCAGTTAAACCTCTTGTTATTATTGGAGAATCTACTTTTTCTCCAAAAATATATTCATTTAAATTTATTTCTTTTACATCAGAATCGCCCACTTCTGGGTTATCGTTTGTGTCTGAATATAAAAGATAAAAACCATTACCTTCTGAAGCTGGTCTACGATCTATCTCTGGACTACCAATTTCTCTTGTAAAATTTTCCCAGTCTTCTCCCGCAATGTCCCCCGCAGACGCTTTACGGTTTCCGTCTTTGTCATTCCATGGAACAAAAACCTTACTTTCTTTTTTGTTTATGATCATTGATACATCAATGTCTATAACTGGCTTTGTTGTATCTCCGTCAATATTTGCTTGAGTTAATTCTTTTATAGAATAGTTCATTACATAGTCAGCACTTGTAAAAACATCTTCTATCTTTTGTTTTGTACTACTGTTTAATAAAGTCCAAGTTACTTGTGATCCACCTACTACGTTTGGGTCAAAAGCCATTTCTGCGGGTGCTCTCCCCCAATCAGTCTTTAGTTGGTAAACACCATTTGATTTTGGTGGTATATTTGAAGAATCTACTGTATCATTTCTACTTGCTTTATATAGCGTGATGTCACTATTATTTTGTAAAAAATTTATCTTAAAACTACTTTTGGTTTGTTTTGCTACATCTCCGTATAGAGTTTTTGTTTTATTTCCTTCTACCTCAAGGCTTCCAGTCATTAAAGATCCTGTCATTTCGGAACTAGTAAAATCAGTAGCTCTAATTTGCCCCCACTCTGCAGCAAAACTATTCCCCGCATCTTTTTGGGCTGTTATATAAACAATATGTTCTTTTATATATTTTGGGACACTGCCAATAGTATCTGCAAAAAATTCAACACTATCTCCAGTAGTTGTTTCTTCGGATTTTGTTTTTGGTGTTTGGTCGTCTCTGTTAATTACTGTATATGTAAATTTGTAATGACCCCACGCGTCCATACCCGAATTGTCTTCTAGACATTTAGCTGTAAAGGTATTGGGTATTGTAAATTTAAAATCTTGTTTTAAATATCCTCGTGCAGCAGTATTGTCTACCCCCACTCCTGCAAAACTAGATTTTATTGGACTTGTTAAGCTTGGATTTGATACAAGTGTTATCGTGTCAGCCTGACAGCCTGTTTCTCTGTCATTTTTTTCATCACTGATAAACTCTATTTTATTTAAAGAAGTTATTTTGTAGTTTGGGTCAGTAAAAAGAGATACAGAAATACTTTTTTGGTCTTCTAATCCCGTAACAATTATAAAAGCATCAGTATTGTCCTGCGTATTATTCTTAAGAACCTTGTCTCTGGTTGCCGCGTTTGCTACATTTTTTTCAACACTAATTCCCTGCTCAGAAAGGTTTATCATCCAAGGTGAAAACAGCTGGAGCATTACCAGAAAAATAGACAACAAACCGAAAGCTTTACGCTTCATATACATTCATTATTCTATCATATTAAGCTAGCTTATGAGAAGCAATTTATCTGTAAAACTATTTATAAATTATGACTATTTACAGAAAACAGGAATTTCTGGGATCACCGTGCATTCTATTCTTCCAGCCTCGCTAGTTACTAAAATATTTGCGTTAACTTTTTCTAAATTTTGCAGCACTTCTTTGTGTGGATGGCCGTATCTATTGTTTAACCCCGCAGAGATTAATGCATAAACCGGCTTTGCCGTATTTACCAAATTCTCCCCTGTTGAAGTCTTAGACCCATGGTGCCCAACCTTTAAAATATCTATATTTTGCAAGCTATTTTGGTATTTAGCTAATACCTGGTCTTCTACTTCTTTGGGGGCGTCCCCTGTCATTAGTATCTTTTTATCTCCATGTTGGATTAATCCAATCATAGACCCAGGGTTAGAATCCCAATCTCTTACATTACCTTCTGGCCAAAGAATTGTGTATGTAATGTTATTTTCTTTATCTATTACGTAAACTGTACCTGCTTTTGGTTTCTCTATTCCAATTTTATTTTGTTTGGCTAATTCTTCTATTTTGTTAAAAGATTCCACACTATCATGATTTGTTCCGGAAGAAAGTATTCTACCAACGCTATATTTTTCCATTACAAAAGGAAAACCTCCCATATGGTCAAGATCTGGGTTTGATATTTCCATGATGTCTATTTTATTTTTATTAATTACATTTCCCAGTTCATGTAATACTGCTCTGTCTCTACCGGCGTCAATTAGCATATTGGTGCCATTTGGGGTTTCTATGTATATACTGTCGCCTTGGCCAACATTCAGCATTATTATTTTTAAGGGCTTTGTAGTAGGATCTTTGTAGAATATAGCTAAAAATACCAAGCAGGCTATTATTAAGATAAATATTAACCAGTACAGTTTTTGCCTTTTCATATCTGTAGTATACTAGGCCTATATGGAAAAATACACAGAAAAAGCCTTTATAATCCCAGAATTAGTGGGTATTACAAAACAAACCATCGACGAGCATCTCAAGCTTTATGCTGGTTATGTTAAACACGCTAATCTTATCCAAGAAAAGCTAACTTCCCTGCCAGTGGATGAAACTTATATTCGTACAGAGCTTCAGCGCAGATTCTCTTTTGAATTCTGTGGTATGCGTAACCACGAACTATATTTTTACAGTTTAACTGGGGAAGCAAAGGAGATTTCAGCTGAATCTAAATTATATGCTGATATTACAAGAGATTTTGGCAGTGTAGACAATTTCTGGATGCGCATGAAAGAATGCGCAATGACTCGCGGTATTGGTTGGGCAATATTGTCTTATGACACTACATTTGATCATTTGGTAATTTCTTGGGTAGATGAACAGCATTTGGGCCAATTAATGAATGTCTTCCCTGTTTATGCTATAGACATGTGGGAACATTCCTATGTTGCTGACTATCAGCCCAGTGGTAAAAAGAATTATGTAGAAGATTATATTAAAAATACTAACTTCTCTCTTTTAGAAAAACGCTACGATTCTTTTTTAACTAATTTAAAAGCAATATAAAACAAAATTAAATACAAAATAATTATACTGACTAAATTTATTTTGTCTGTATATACGGCAGCAAAAGATATGCTGCCGATTTTGTTTATACTATTTAAAATAATAGTGCTGACTAGATTTGTTAAAGAAGTAAAAGGAATAGATAAAATACCGGGTAATATTCCAGACAAAAAACTAAACAGCATTAATACTGGTACTAATGGTACAACTAGCATATTTACAAATATTCCCAGTATAGAAATAATTCCCATGTTGTAAGCAATGTACGGCATTGTCATAATACTCGCTGCCAGTGTGCTAGCTAAAATTTCGCTTAGCCATTTATATAATTTCTTCTTTATAAAAAATACTAAGATATGGTTTTGGTATGTTATTAAACCAAATGTAGCCAGTATTGATAAATGAAACCCCATATCATATCTTAGTGACAATGGCGTAATTAATATTAAAATACTGGTTGCTAAAAATAATGCATACAGCGCATCATATTTTTTACCTCGTGATCTTGAATACAATAATACACTCGCCATTATCCCAGCACGCAAAGCCGAAGATCCGCCGCCGGCCATAATAATAAAAATAAAAATTCCAAAAAAACCTAGTAAACTACGAGCTATAATAGGCAGCCCTTGTGACAGCTTGATTATAATTTCACTAACAATTGTAATGTTATATCCAGACAGTGCAATAATGTGAGACGTACTGGTTTTAGCTAAATTCTCGCGCAGGCTATTTGTAATACCGCTTTTCTCTCCCAGCAGTATTCCTTTGGCCAAAGATGATTGCATTTGTGGTAATTTATTATCCAAACTATTACTAAATTTTTCTCTTATATTAAATAATATTTTTTTAAAATAATTTCCTTTGAAATCCTGAACAATTTTTATTTCTGGGTCGCTCATAATACCGTAAACATTGCTCAGTTTTAAGTACGAATCATAATCAAAAGTTTTACCAGTATCAGTAATAAAATCTTCGGGTAGTTCTACTGCTCCTGTTAATTCCAGTTCTTGTCCGTATTTATAATTTGTATAGGGGTTTGTTACTAATAAAAAGCGCGCAGTCTCTTTAACTTCCGCGCCATTATATTCTTCTATTTTTATTCTGTAACGGTTAGAAGACAATCTTTCTTCTTTGTAGTCGTCTATTATACCCAATACTATAATAGGACTTTCAGGAAAAACTATAGCAACATCTGTCTTAAAATAAGAAACATATATTCCGTAAATTATAGGTATTACTATTATAATTATTCGGAATAATTGTCTCATAAAATTAAATTATAATTTTATATTTCTAAGCTTTTCAAATTCTGTTTTATCTCCAGAGAAAAATGTCCAATCCCCGTCTGTCGCTATTGTCCGGGCTATTGTGTCCACCATTTCGTTGCCGCCTATGCCGGCATGGCCTGGTACATATTTTAGCTCTATTTTATGCAAAGCTTTTGCTTTTTCGTAGTTCTCTTCCATTTCTATCCAAATCTCTTTGTTTAGTACGGGTTTTTTAGCGGCAGTTTTCCAGCCATTTTTTTTCCAATTTGTTATCCATTTGGTAATACCATTTTTAACATATTCAGAATCTATATGAATTACCACGTCTTGCTCCGCTTCAATATGGCAAAGACTTTCAAATGCGCCAGACAATGCCAGCATTTCCATTTGGTTATTTGTAGCATGCTCACGAAAACCGCCGTATTCGGACACCGTATTTTTTTTCTTATCTATTATTAAATAAGCGTAGCCTGCTCGTCCTGGGTTACCTAGCGCGCTACCATCAGTATAAATTACAATTGTGTGCTGCATATTATTTTATTGTTATAACATCTTTTAGTCTTACTCGCACTGTTTCTTGCCACAATTTTGAATCCAGTGTTCCCACTATGTGAACCTGGTCGCCAATTTTAGGATTGTTTACGTCTTCTACTTTTGTATAAAATGCATAAGCGCTAGAGCTAAGCTGGTTACTGTCACGAAAAGCTATTTCTAAATGAGCGTTACCTGTGCCAAATGTTCTGATATCTAGCACGGTTACATTTTTAAAAACAAAAACTGGTTCCGCATTCCCTGGCCCAAAAGGAGCAAGCTTTGTTAATGCGCGGTGCAAATTGATATGGATTAAAGATATTGGCAGTACTGCATCAATATTTTTTTGGCTTTCTGTAATGTGTGCTTCATCCGCTTGTACTGCATCTTTGGCTTTTACTAACGCATCTTCCAAGTCATAAATTTTTTCTGGGTTTACAGAAAATCCACCTGCTTCAAAATGTCCGCCGTATTCTAGTAGCACACCATCTTCTACGTTTTTCATTATTTCGTGCATGTTGATGGTTCCGTTACCGCGGCAAGATCCTTTGTAGCAAACACTGTCTTCTTTTTCACTGCGTCCCCATACAAAAGTTGGGCGGTCGTATAGTTCGGTTACTTTGGATGCTACTAGTCCCAGTAGCCCCACCTTCCAAGACGGATGGCCAATTACTATTACTGTTTTTTCATCCTTGCTCCATTTGGCTATTTCCCGGCGAGCTTCTTTTACCATTAGTGCTACAAGCTTTCTTCTTTCGTTTGAAAGTGCTGTTAATTTTTCGGCTTGCTCGTCTGCTAAAACTGAATCTGTCTCCATTAATAGTTTGTACGCGTCATAAGGGCTACCCATACGAGATGCTACATTTAATTTTGGTGCAATCATAAATGTAATATCGTCTTGGGTTAAGTCTCGCAAATATACACGCGCTTTACGTGCTAATGCTAAAAGCCCAGGGCGCGCGCGAGATCTCATACGCGCCATTCCCTCTTTAACAATTGCTTTGTTCTCAGTTGTTAGTTCTACCATGTCAGACAATGTTGCAAATGCTGCCATGTCTACTACTGTATCTATAAAATTATTCGGGATAGAATATTTCTCTCCGTATTTTTGTACAAAGCCGCGCGCCAAAGTATAGACTACCCCTGCCCCGCATAATTCTCTGTTTATATAAGTACTATTAAATATTCTTGGGTGGATTATTCCGTATGCATTTGGAACAATATCTCCTATTGTATGATGATCTGTAATTATTACATCCATATCGTATTCATTAGCCAGGTTAGTAGATTCAATAGCTGTAACGCCCATGTCTATCGTAATTATTAAATTTACATCTGCTATTTTAAATTTTTCTACGTGGTCCGTATGCAAACCGTAACCTTCTAAATTTCTATCTGGGATAGAAACGATATAATTTTTGTAGCCAATAGTATTGAAAAGAGATGACAATATTACTGCACCGGGAATACCGTCGCAGTCGTAGTCTGCATGGATGGCTATTTTTTGATTATTCTCTATAGCATAATTTATGCGCTCTAAAGATTTATCCATGTCGCCTATTGCAAATGGGTCACCGTGTTCTTCGTCTAAATTCCCGGTTAGATGGCGGCGTGCCATTTCCAGGTCGTTAATTCCTCGGTTTATTAGAATATCAGCAATCAAGGTACCATATTTTGTATCTAAATCTTTGTTTCTTTCCCCTTCATTCTTTCTTAGTGTGTACTTTCC
>CAYJCX010000011.1:0-8638 GCA_964368775.1 uncultured Candidatus Saccharibacteria bacterium
ACTACACCTCCCACAACTCTCTTAGTAAATTCTGGTAAGTTCTTAATATGTGAAGCGTCTATTTGGTTTTCTTCATTTACAGGTAGAGCATTTATTTTATCTACTATTTCTTCACCAGTATCTAATATTACATCCTTTATTTCTGGAAATTCAATTTTTGATAAAACTTTTTCAACTATTTCATCTTCATCAGCATCTTTACCGTCTTTAACTTCAATAGATTTTAATTCTTCTATAGAATTTTTAATTTCTTTTATTTGTGCATCAAAATCTTCTTTCTGTTCTGTTGTTTCACGATTAACAGTATTTATTGTTTGGTTGTGTCTACTCTCAATATATTCTAAAGCTTCTTTTATAGTTCCAAGGTTTTCTTTAGCAGTAGCGTCAAAGTTATCTTTACTTTTTTTAATTACAGTAAGAACCATCACCAGAAACTCTTTGAGTTCTTTAGGGGTTATAGTATCTTCTTTTATTAAATTAAAGATTTCTTTGATTTGTTCCATTATAGTTGAGCTTGAACTATACTTTTAATTTGTTTGACTATTTTACCAGCTGTATCTGCGGTATTGTAACCAGTTAAATCTGTTGTCCAAGGGTCTCCAGCACTACCTGCACCATTAAGTTTTTCACCCATAGTACCAGATACATTGTATTCTGCTGCAAGAGCAGACCATACTGCTGCGACAATTTGATTAACTGTTGCTTCTGATTGGTTTACATAAATATCAAGAACCATTTGACCTGTACCTTTAGGGGAAGCTGTAAGAGTTCCTACACCATCCATAGTTACAGTTAAGCCTGCTGTTGCTCCAATTATACCTGCAAGTGTCCCTGTACCTGCCATAGATACTATCGCTCCGAGTAGTCCACCACCTAATGCTGATAGACTACCAACACCTGTCATTTCTACTACTAGACCCGCTAGGAGCCCTCCTGTAGCGTTTAATAAGCCAACGCCATCCATAGTAACTACACCACTTAAACCATTAACACCAGTCAAAGAAACTGAACCACTACCATTTAGGTTGCTTGTAGTCATAGAACCTATATCATACGGCATCATCCAAGCATTTGGATGTAAATATCCTTCCATTAATGCTGTAGTAGTTGGTAAACCTCCTGTTGTTTCTGGGTAGTATCTTTGTCTTAATTGACCAGTTCCACCCATAGCATTACGGCAATTACTGACTTGTGTACCACCTATAAAGGTCGCAGGATTCTTTAGTATCACACTGTAATTACCTAATAATGCCATATATTAATTCCAGATAAAATCTAAATGACCAGAGAAAGCTGAGTTAGCTGGTGTTGCTGCTCCACTACCTATTACAAAGTAAAGTGCTGCACCATCGTATATTCTAGGAAGTGAAGGTAGTTGATTTAGAAAATCACGTTCTGCTGCAACTCCTAGAGTTGTTACAGGGAAACGAGCAATTTCTTTATATATTGCTACACAGTAAGTTCCAGAAATGTAAGAAGTTGAGTTTTGAATACTATCTATTTGTGCAATTCCTGCATCTCCTGAAGCTCTAGGAACTGCATAGTTATATTTACCTGCACCAGTTGCACCAGTGTAAAGAATATGTGAGTTAGAAGCAGCTGTTTTACCTACTGGTAGAACTGTTGGAGTTGATTTTGAACCAGTTTGTGATGAATTTGTATACACAAGTGAAAGGCTAGGAGTTGCTGCACCCATAGCTGTTGAAGCTGGGTTGAAGAATATCGCATTAAGTCCTGCACCATTAGTATAACGAGGTAATAACCAGTTTACTGTGTGTGTACCTGTACCTGCATCTGTGATGTTAATAGCTGTAGCTGCAACTGCGTTAGCATATGATGTAGCTAATTTAAATGTTGTATCTGATACTCTAATCACATAGTAATCAGTAGCTAATGCTAAACCAGCTGGTAGTGTAGTAGTAGTTGTTAAGCGTACTCTTGTTCCAGTTAATACGTTAGATGGAATATTTGCAGTTGAAGTCCAAGTACAAACATCTGTACCAGCATCTGCTGTAAATGTATCTGTCTGACCTAATGTATTTGTTGTAGATTGAGCTGTAGTAGTTGTTACTGATGTTACGCGGTAAAATCCAACGACATCAACAAGGGTTACCACTGTTGGTTGTGCTGTAGCTGCTGCTGAAACTGCTGAACCACTAAGAAGAAATTTTGAATAAGTTGGTTGTACGTTTCCACCATGTGGAATAGTTGATGCTGATGTTGTTGTATCTTTTACTGCTTGGAAAGTAAGGTTAGCCCCTACGTCAAAGATAGCGTCTGGACCTGGGTTACCATTTCCACGAAACAATGTGTGCCACTCGTTAGCTACAGCTGCTGCTGTTGGATTCATGTTTTTTGACCAGTCAGCTCTCCAAGTTTGACCATTTGTTTGTGCTTGTATTATTTGATTTTGCGATGTAAAACCTGCCATAAATTTATATTAATTATTAAGTAAATACCACTTTAATATCTCCCATTAAAGCAGTTGCTGCTAATGTTCCTTGTGGGAGGCAAAGAAAACTAAGATATGCGTCATCATAGATTCTTGGAATAAGTCCAGACTCTAAGAAGTAATCTTTTTCTACTGGTGCAGTTATTTCACGAATAACAGATGTACCTAAAGGTTTGACCAGAATAAAAGTCATAAGCCCTACGTCTGCATCAATCATAAATACAGAATCTATACTACGGACGCCTGAATCACCATCTTGTAACCCACAGAAAGGCATAGCAGAAACATTTGAGTTTTGCCCACTATTCTGTAGAGTTCCAAGTGCAGCAGATGAATTTTGATAACAAGTTCGTGATACTCTACCACTTACTCCTTCAGAATTTGTGTAAGTAAAATAGAATCTAGCACCACCTGTTCTACCTGCTACTGATACTGCAATAACTTGTACACCTTTACCGTCTGTATATCTTGGTAGTGTTACTGAATTATCTAGTATTTGTTCGTCTAATACTGAATCATCTATTGATGGGTAGTAAAGTAAGTAATCACATAGAATCATCGTAAGCGGTAGTGCTGTAGCTGCTGTAGCTATTCCTGTGGTAAGTCTTAAATACTTTTCACTAGGAGAAACACCGCCACCATGTTCAAGTCCACCATCGGATGAATATGTGATTTGTTTTGCGACTGCTGGTGGAGCATCAAACCAATACTTAGGTACTGGTCGCCCTGGACTCATAGATAAATCGAACCATAGTCCAGCTACAGTTACTTGTGATGGTGTTTTACGCCAAGTATAACGGCGTTCTTTACCATCTAGTTCTGCTTGTACTAATTGTTCGATGTTTTGAATCATTATGCGGATTTAAGTGTTATCTTTATGTGTGTAGGTTCTTTTTTACCAATATTTAGACCACCCCTACCTTCCATACCAACATTCATAGCAACCATAATAGGTACTCCTTTAGGATAATTCCCTGATTCGTATTCTTCTTTTGAAATGATTGTTGGTTGCATATTAATCTTCTGTTACTGTTATTCCTGTAGATGCTGCAAAGAATGGTGTAATCTGGTTAGCTACTGCAAGAGATGAACTCAATGCTCCAGAATATAATATTTTACTTGCTCCTGATGATGCTGTTGTAATAGAAGCGTATGTAATTGTTGCACCTGTTACTCCACATTCAGGGAATGTTACTTGAGCAAAGTTTGTTACTGCGTTACCTGATACTGTCCATCCAGCACCTGAACGAGCAACAGCTACACGAGCATAGTTTGTATATGCTGTTTCGTTAGTAGTTGCATCTCCTGCTTCACCTGGGTCTGCTGTGTGTAATGCTACATAAAGAGAACCTGCTGTTGCACTGTTTTGGATTCCTCCTGCATCTCCAATATCAGCAATATCTACGTTATTGAATAATAGTTGCAATAGGTCATTTTCGAAAGTGTTTGATTTTGACATGTTAATTTATGGTTAATTTACCGTTATTAATAATAATATTCTTATCTTTTGTATCAATTCCTGATTGAGTTAGTTTTTCTATTAGAATCCTAATCGACCCCTCCAGTTTTGAATTTAGATTTATCTCCTGGTTTACTTGTTTTGTGTCTTTTTTCATACATATATTATACTATGAATAACTAATAAAATCTACATTCCCCCCAGAATAAGCTATAGTTTTTATTAAATCTATCCCTGATGGTGTGTCTCCTGATAAAGTTACAGTTGTAACATCGCCAGATGTATAACCAAAGGTTTTTACTATTTCTAATCCACCACCTAAATCGTAGGTTATTGTATCAACAGCTCCACCAGAATATGTTATTTGATATGGGTATGATTTTAAGTTTTTAGATACTGACTCAAATGTTTCAGAACTACCAGTAGAGTTAATTACAGGATAACCCAGATTTGTATTATCTACAGTTATATTAGTTCCAGCAACTATTTCTTTAATACCACTTCCACCATAAAATTTACCCCCCCTAAATTCTGGGAGGTTTTTGATATGAGAAGCGTCTATCTTTTGGTCTTCTTCTAAGGGTAAATCATTAATTAAATCAACAATTGCATTACCAGTTATTTCGTTCTCTACTTTTTCAATAACTTTCTCGGTAGTTTTCTCAATTATTTTCTCTACTATTGGGACTTCTATAAATGAAGCTATCTCTGTTTTATCTTTTTCAGTAAGTATGTAATCTTTACCATCTTTCCCATGTGTAGATTTAATATTCTTTATTGATTCAAGTAGCTCTTTAGCTTCAAGAAACATTGATATAATTACATCTCCTTTATTATCTAATTCTTTGAATGAAATATCACTTTTAGACTGTATAGCATTTAACGCTTCTTCTATTTTTTCAGTATAACCATTACTTAGACTATCTTTTTCCTCTTTAACAAACTTCAAAACAAAGTCAATGAATTTTTTTACATCTTCAACTTTTACAGCTTGTTTATTAGCTATAGATATTATCTTGTTTAGCTTATCTAGTTTGTCCATGTGGATAAATGTATTGACTTAATGGTTAATGGGTATAGAGTTGGGGTATATGTTTATATTAACAATAATTGGTGCTTTTGCTAAAGTAATCATCTTTGTAATGGTTTGCATAATCATTGCTGCATTTTTACAAAGAATGACTCGTTAGTCTTGACCTGTTAATACTTTTATTAACGTACCTCTTAGAGCAGGTGCTGTATTTTCTAATAACTCTTTCATCGTTGTTTCTGATTTTCCAGTTAAAATTGCAGCATCTCTTATCATTTTAGGAGATACAATTCCACCAGTTAGGCTTCTTATTAATTCCCCAACATTAACTCCAGCAGTATTTGTTGGACTCATAACCTTTTCACTTATTTGTCTTGTCGCTTCACTTGCTCTAAAATCTGACGGTGCTACACCAATTCTAGTAAGGAAATCATCAATATATTCTGGTGATAATCCTTTTTTATTAAACAATGCTTCAAGACCTTGAGAAGCCTTGTCTATCTCTTTTGCATTTTGGAATTTAACCTTACCAAATATACGTTCCATCGCTTCAGTTAATTGAAGGTCTGTTGTATATTTAAGGTTCATATCTTTTAATGCATCAGTAGAATTATTGATTGCAGTTTTAAGACCATTTTCTAAATCTCCTATAAAAGCATTAAAAGCTAATCTTTCATCAGATGTTGCAATAGAAAATCTCTCTTTAGAAATTTTATCCATAAGAGCCTTCAAAGATTTACCGTTCAATTCAGCATTTTGAACTTCTTGAATTAATTTTTTAGCTTTACTTATATTTTTAGGGTCTTCAAATTCTATATTTTCTAGTAATCTTTCAGTTTTTGCTAATTTATTACCAGCTAGACCAGTTTTTGTTTTTGTAGACGTAGAAACTCCGTATTTATCCAATACAGCTTGTACACTATCTCTAAATGCTTTTGGTTTAATGTCTGTTTCTTTTAGAGTATCAAGTGCTTCACCATATGCTTGACGAGCTTCTTGTCTAACTTTACCAATACCTTTAACAATTGTTTTAGAGTTTTGTTCTAGTACCTCTCTATTACCTGATTTTGTTAGTTGTTTAACTGTTTCTTGAGAAGCAGACGGATTTGAAACTATTGCATCTATAGCATCAGTGCTAACGCCAGATAAACCAGAAGCTAATCCTTTAAATACTCTTGAAATTAGTCTTGTAGCTGGTTTTACAGCTTCTGAAAGTCCAGGTAATACAACTTCTGTTCCTGCCGCTACTAATGCATCTTTACCAACTTCACCTTGTTGTGCTGCAGCGATTGTTCCAGATGTTAAAGCTCTAGGAACTACTTTTTGCACAAAATTAGCACCTTGTGTTGCTTTTGAAACTTTTGTTCCAGGTATAGCAAATTCTGCTATCTGTTCTGCTGTTTTGCCTAATTTTTCTCTACTATTTACTGGGGTTAAAGCCTGATTAACTGCGTTATATTCTGGAGTACCTTCTTGGTATACTGGTTGTGATTCTTGCGCTCCTACAGTGTTAAGAAATTTATCACCTAAATCAGCAATACCTTTAACTGTAGATGCAACACCTTTAGCTACTCCTTTAACTAAACTAAGGTCTGGGGTGGTAGAGCCGACAACTAATCTACCATTTTTTTCTTGGGGTTGATTCTGTGTTTGTTGTTCTGGCTCTGGTTGGTCATTAAATCCTTCTAGTTTATAACCACGAGAAACTAAACCATTAACAACGTCTTCTGGTTTTGTACCCGTTGGTGCATTTTGTATAATTACCGCAACTTTATCTTTTGTTAAAAATTTATCCATATTATTTATTTCCTATTTTAGGTAGACTACTTAGATAATCTGTTACTTTTGATTGACCAGATGAACTTACTTTATCAACAGTATCAAGATATGAATTTAGATTATTAGAACCAGAAAAAGTATTTAAAGTTTTTATACCAGGATATGCAGTATCTAAAGTATTTAATTGATTTGTATAATTTGCTTCTTGTGTTTTTATAGCTTGATTCAATCGAGCAGTTGGAGCAATACCAAAAGATGTACCAATCATACTTTCATATTGTTTTCTATCTCCTTCTTGGATTGCACCTTGTCCAAATGCTTCTGCAATAGCTAGCTGAGCAGCTGCACGAGCTGATTGTACTTCTCCTAATGCTGTTGCATCTGTAGGTCTTGCTCCATATTTTGTATAAAGATTATTTAGAGTAGACATTTGGTCTATTAGATTTTTTGTAGATATAACTTTCTGACCAGTTTTAGATTCAATAGCTTTTGTTATAGTTTCCTGATTTATTCCACCATTAGCAGTTGCTTTATCTTTAGCAATATCTGCGTATATTTTACTTCTACTAGCTTGTGATGTTAATATTTGTTCATTTTTTAATTTTTCATCTAAAATATCTGCTTTAGAACGCAAATACCCTGCACCTGCTTTAGTGATTTCTTCTCTTGTCTTACCATTAAGAATACCGTTTATTACAGACTGCGATGCTCCGCTAGACAAAGCGTTACTTAAAATAGTCTTTTGGAAATCAGATACCTTGTCAATTTCTTTAACAGCTTGGTTTAGTTTAAATTGTTGTGCGTTAGCTTGTTTTTTCTCGGCACTTGTAAGAAATGGTTGAATAGCTTTGAGTTGTGCTTCATATAGGGCGTTTTGCTCCTTATATGGGGCAAATTTGGCGTCTACAGCCTCGTTTATAGTTTCTTTAGCTAAAGCTATATCTCCTTGTTTTCCGATAGCTAGAGCATTTAATACACCTATTTCAGATGTCTTTAATGCACGCATAATAGCAGCATCACCTGCAAGTTTAGCTTGACCCATTTGTGCAAAAGGTAATAGTGTATCTCGGCGTTCTTCTGCACGCATATTGGCAACTAACTGAATATCATTTTGCGCAACTTCCGCTTGTTTCTTTAAGATTTGAGAGTTTAAACTTTGTAGGTCTTGTTTAAGAGTCCCAAGTCCTGAACCTTGTAATAGTTCTGAACGATAAGTACTTTCACCTTGCTGGTTAGTTATATTCTGTAACATTTTAGAGATTAAATCTCCTTCTCCAGTTTGAGCTGCTTTTTCATTTTCAGTTAGAGCAATATCTTTCAAGTAACTATCAGCTATGTTATTAGTTACAGGCACTGTTGGTGCTACAGATAATGCTGGTTGTGGAACATTAATAGGTGTTACTTGCTGTATTGATTGTGGTGTTATTGCAGTTGGTTGTGTAGGTATAGAAGTTACAGCATCTCGTGTTGCAGTCTTTAGTTTTCCAGTTACAGGGTCATAAGCACCAGCAACTGTACTATATCCTGCTTTTATTTGTTCTGGTGTTAGATTATTTGGATTGTTTTTGTCCATATATGTATATATTATATCATTTAACTGAGTAAACCTAAAGCTTGTAATTTAGTTTCTAACTCAGCAACTCTAGTTTTTAAATTATTTATCATCGCTTGTTCTGTTGCAGTATAAGCTGCACCAGCAGTTGATGAAGTTCCAGTAGTTAGAGCTGACTGTGGTGCATTTAAGATAGATTCTTGTGCTGAAAGTTTAGGAGAATCTACGTCATTATGTGTGTGGGGAATTATAGGGTTCATATTACCAAACTTTAACTGATATTAAATTAATATTTGACCCATAAATAGTAGCTAATGCTTGGTCTAATTCTATTTTAAGTTGTATATATTCTGAATCTGTAATAGC
>CAYJCX010000011.1:8738-19747 GCA_964368775.1 uncultured Candidatus Saccharibacteria bacterium
TTTTTTGCATTAACAAAACCTATTTTATAAGCAGTTGGAGATGCTTCTGTACCAATAGTAGCGCTAGAATTTACAAAATAAGAAACTGGATAGCCTTCAGTATTCATATCTATTTCATAAATACCTACAGAAGATAACGGGCTATAATCTCCAGACAAACCAATAAGTAGAGTTCCTTTAGCTGAAATGTCCATTGCATTATTATAAACAGTAGAAGAATAGTTTACCCCAATTTGAGTATATGGAAGCGTTGCTATCTTTGTATAGTTTGTAGAATCAGTAACATAAATATTACCTTGTGTTCCAGCAGAAACATAAAGTTTATTAGCGTGTTGTTTAATTGCGTTTATACCATTTTCACTAAAGATAATAGGTAGGTCAGCAAGTCCAGGGTTACCTAAAGTTCCAGCTTGTCTGTTCCATGCATATAATCTAGCTACTGGGTAATTACCACGGTCATAGTATGAAGAACCACCATGAGTACCAACGATTATTTTAGTTCCGTATTCTTCAAGACATGAAGCATATTGTCCATCTGGTAGGTCAAGTGTTGTACTAACTGCAACAGTTGGAGCTACTGCAGGTGTTCCTGTACCTGTAATGTTATATTTTGTAATTGCATTTCCGTTTGTTGTATATAAGTAGTCATCTTGTCCAACAAGTAGTTTACCCGCATAGCCAGAAGCTAAACCAGTATGAGTATTTCCAAACCATTGCGGTGCATTATTTAATGGACCATAAGCATGTAATGTAGTTAAAGAACGAATCCATAAGTAATCTTTATAAATACAAAGGTCGCCAATTAAACCTAAACCTGATTGTATAGATGTTCCATTCTTATAACATACTCCACTTCCAGTTTCACCAGTAAGAGTATAAACATTTCCGTAGTTATCGTAGACTTCAGCAATAGGTAAAGCAGTTGGAGTAACAGTAGTATCAATGACTGTTCTATTTTTAATTTTACAGATACCTTTGTTTTCAAAGACTTCTACGTTTTTAAGTAGCCCAAATCCATAGATAGGGTGTTTAACCATACCTTTGAACCAGTCTGAAAATGTTACTACTCCGTTTTTATCCATTTAGAAATATGTTGTTACTATAACTTCACCTCTTGCTCCTGAACCACCATTACCACCGTCAGAACCACCACCACCACCACCACCAGGTATTGAACCAGCTGTTCCAGCTAAACCATAAGAACTACCACCACCTGAACCACCGTATGTAGAAACTCCACCTGAGACTGAACCAGCTTGTGAAGGACCACCTGCCCCACCACCGCCACCATAGACAGATAAACCGCCAACAGCTGATGAGTTTGTACTAGGAGCACCAGTATTAGATGCACCACCACCACCACCACCGCCACCATAGACACTTAACGCTCCAGCACCACCAGTATTATTTGAACCACCACCACCACCGCCACCAAATAATGAAGCTGTACCAGGATTTCCTGGATTAACACCAGTAGTACCACCTGCTCCTCCAGAAATATTTCCACCTGCTCCTCCAGTCGTTCCAGTAGTAGAAGCCCCAGCAGAAGCAATACCACCACCACCGCCACCAGCATTAGCTCCAGAACTACCTGAACCACCACCACCACCGTAAGCGACTACTTTAGTTGAACCAAATGATGAGTCTTCACCAACAGCTCCATTACCAGAACCACCAGTTCCACCAACACCAACAACAACTGTTTCTGTTGATGATAAATCACTAGCAGTAAAAGTAAATTCATTATAAGAACCACCACCACCACCACCGCCACCTTGTCCTGTACCACCAGCATCTCCTACACCTCCAGAACCACCAGCACCCCACACTTGTACTAAGACAGACTTTGCTCCTGTTGGTTTTGTCCATGTTCCATCAGCTGTAAATGTTTGAACATCGGTTAATGGAACAGCATAATTTGATACAACAAATTGGTCTGGACTCATAAATAACTTAGCTCCTGTTGCTCCTGTTGCTGTACCTGCATTAATTTCTGCTGTTGTTGCTTGTTCAACTACACCTTTAACTGTTGTACTTGCGTCAGCTGCTGCTGGGTTTGCTGTCCATTCAGGAATACCACTACCTGAAACATCAAGAATTTGTCCTGCTGTTCCAATAGGTAAACGAGTTAATGCACCACCTGAATTTCTGTAGTAAATATCCCCAGTAGCATCACTTGTAAGAGTAAGTGTTGGAGTTACTAGAGTTAAATTTGTAACAGATTGAGTAGATGTTCCTGCTGTTAGAGCTTTTTCACTACCTGTAACTGCTGAAAGTTTATAATCGTGAGATGTTGTAACTGCTGATGAGTTTACACCAACTTTTGCTTCTAACGCTTCAATAGCATCATTAGCATTTGAGTGTTGTACATCGTGGTCAAGACCTGCTACTGCATTTTCTAATAAGTCAGTACTAATTGGGTTACTAAGTGTATCGATTGATGTTGGAAAGTTTATAGACATGATTAATTTTTAGTCTGCTTAGACCATTGCGTTGATAATTTGCCAGAATAATTGACGTTTGCTTCGTTATAAGTCTTACCACTGGCGTTATAAGTTAGACCTAACTGTGATGCGTATTTTTTAATTGTTGCCCAGATTGTTGCCATATTATCGTGTATTTTCTATTCTAGGTGTTAATTTCTTTTTAAAGTCTACCTCTCTATAAGCGTAGAACTTTGCAATAGCTCCTTTGTCGTTTCCACCTCTTAATTGGTTACCTTCGTAATAATCAAGACGGTTTCTTAGAGAGTTTTGCTTTGGTAGTTCTTTTGCACAAGCATAAACATAAGCACAGTATAGTGAAATGTATTTATGTAGATGTTCTGCAAATCCAGGCTTCTTAGTAGTATCTCCAGCTACGAAATATTCTATGTTACGTTGGAAATAAGCTTTTAGACCTCCTGGAGAGTTAAAACTAGGAGCTGGGTATAAAAGAATTGATTCACCCATCTTGTCATAGTATTTAGGACTTCCATCAGTTGTTTCAAAAGCAGACAAAGCTACGTCTTCATCATAATTATCAATAGGAATAAGTTTTTGCCAATTACCACCTGAATCTTTACATTCTATTGATTTAATAACTAGAAATTCTGCATCAAAAGAGTAGTCTATTTGACCTGACACTAGGTCTGTAACACCAATAGGTAAATCAGTAGCGTTTGTAGAATCAAACTGCCAACGAGAATCTTCTCCAAGAATTAAAGTTACTACGTTATCAAGAGCATTGTTAGCGTTTCTAGTTAGGTCTGCTATAGGGTAAGCAGAAGAATTAGCACTTGCTTCAAAGTATGTGTCTTGAACTAATCCTTGTGATGTTACTGTGTCGTTGAATACCATATGTTTTATTTAGCTTTTAATTTCGCTATCCCAATCCCATAAGGGACTGAGTAGGGACATTATCCAGTTCTTGTGAAAACGTAAGCTGTTGGACTTGAGAACATTATTGTGTATCTCGCCAAACCTGTTGCACCTGAAGCTACTGTTAAATCTCCAAAAGAGCCTGCTGTATCAGCTGCTGCTGTTGAAAGAATACCATTAACCGCAACTGCGATTGTTACTGTGTTTGCACCACCTGTGTTATCAATAAACAAATCCATGCAAGTTCCTGCTACTGCATTCAATTCTGCTCCCAATAGTGTTCCTGTTGGTAGAGTAATTGTTGTAGCGGCTGCTGATGTTGTTAAGATATAACCACTAGCAACTTGTCCTGCTGTAGCTGTTGCTGTAGCTGGGATAGAAGCTGGAGATTGGTGTGTCTCTATTGAACTGTCTAGTCTTGCTTTTGTTAAGACTGGTCCTATTGTAGTTGTTACTGACATATTATATTTCGTTTAGTTATTAATTCTAGTGGGGATTTTAGAAAGTAGAGATATCGGTGGGAAACTCTACCCTCTAAGCTCCCCACTAGGGGGATACTTAGACTAAGCTAATGTAATGTCTACGATAAGACCTGCTTTTGGTGTCCATAGTTTGAAACCGATGTAACCATAAACTGCAACTTCTTTTCCAGTTTTACCTGTAACACCCTTTTCCTCCATTTGGATTCCACGAGGTGCTGCGTAAGTAGCGATGTTCTTAACACCGAATACACGGTGTCCAGAGTTTGTCCATGTCTTTGTACCAACTGTAGCGTCAGTAAATAGACCAGAGCGTACAACATAGATATCTACACCCATGTAGTTATTCATGAATCCGTTGTTTAGAGCTGCGTCTGCAAATGAGAAACCATTTGTAGCTTGAGCTTGTACGAATCCAGGAACATCAGTGTTTTCGATAACTAGGAATAGTCCTTTGTAAACGTCAGCATAACCTGCAACCTTTGAAAGAAGGTTACCCATGATTACGTTAATGTTTGCAGCAGTTGTGAATCCACCTGCTGGTGTTGTGTAAGCACCTGTACCGTCTTCACATAGGTTGTTTAGAACGAATGAGTCGATAGAAGCCATAACTGAGTAAGTCATGTCGTCTGTACGAGCTGCAAACAAATCAAATTTACTTAGAGTAGATTCGAAATCCATGATGTGTTCTGAAACGATAAATTCGTCAGCAACAGTCAATGTGTCGTCTGTAGTTGTGAATGTAGCTGGTGTATATGTACCTGCTAGAGCTTGAACTACAGTTGTAGGAGCTGTTTGGTAAGGAGACTGAATAGTCTTTGCATCAGAGCGGTCTACTTGACAGATTTTTTCTGCAACAAGACCAACACGTAATGCTGTTTCAAGAGTTGCCATGCGATATTTATCGCGGTAAGTCTTTGTGCTAATTGTATTAGGCATTTTGGGTTTATAAAATTAATTGATTAAACCCACCGATTTTTATTTGATTCCTTTTCGGGCGTTAATCAGTCTTTGTAAATCTTCATCAGATTCTGGGAGTTCCCCCTTAGAAGCTTTTGAAAGTAATACATCGTCTGATACTTTTCCAGTAGTGCGTCTTGCAGTTCCAACATTAGATGCTTGAGCTGTTCTACGCATTTCTGCATTATCACTTAAGATTGCTTTTACAATATTAGATTTTAGAGCTTCTGCAATAGTGATACCTTTTAAGTTTGCAATTTCTTTAACTTCGTTGATATCTTCTTGTGGAACTTTAGCATCTATTAGAGCATATAAATCTTGAGTGCTTATTTCTCCAGCAGATTTTGGAGATTGCTTTGTAGTTGGTTCAGACTTTACAGCCTTAGCTAACTTCTCTGCCTTTTCTGCACGAATACGTTGATTTTCGTAGAGTTCTTCTGCCTTTAGAGCTTTCGCTTTCCAGTCAGTTGTATCTTCTTCTTCGTATCCGTTTGTAGTATCAAGTTCTACATCCTGTTCTTGGGTTAAGATGTCCAAGCCATCATTTTGTTCGTCCATAGGTTTTCTTTTAGGTCTTAAAGCCA
Source organism: uncultured Candidatus Saccharibacteria bacterium (assembly GCA_964368775.1). Classification (GTDB taxonomy): domain Bacteria; phylum Patescibacteriota; class Minisyncoccia; order Phycocordibacterales; family UBA9973; genus 2-01-FULL-33-17. The sequence goes on from CAYJCX010000011.1 coordinate 14,121, forward strand.
AGACCAGTTATATTATAATTATATCACACTAATAATAAACTACGCAATTATTTTGCAGAGTTTTTTATCAAACGAGTCTTTGTTTGTTCAACAGTTTCTTCTTTTTGTCCTGCTAATAACAAAATTTGTGTTAATTGTGTTTCAACATGATTAATAAGAGTGTTGCGTGCGATTATGTTTGAATAAATTTCTTCAGTTTCCTTTCCTTTAATATTAGTTAGGTCTGATAATTTAATCTTAAATTTTACATCCTTACCATTAGCAATAGATTCTAAAGCTGTAAGTTGTTGTGCAAGTATATCTATTAATAATTCTCTACCTTTAAATATAGGCATCAAATCACTAATTGATTTATCTTTAACATCTACAGACATCCATAGGTCTATTAATTGGTGGAAAGGTGCATCTGGGTCTAATACTGGATTGAAAGTCTTATTCATTAGAGCAATAAGTTCTTTCTTTCCTTTAAACGCTCCAGTTAAAATACTTGTATCAAAGATAGTTAATGGCATTTGTAAAAATACTTTACGCATAGCCTTCATTAGTTCTTCATTTTCTACAAAAGTATTCTTTATTATTGACAATTCTGCGTCATTGAAACGCATTGTCTGTTTTTTTTCTGACATTTATTTATTGACTTACTGGTAGTGCCTCAGGCATCGGCTGACCGACCACCCCACCGTTAGGGCTAGCTTGTAATGTCTGAGGGTCTTGTTGTGGTTTTTCAGCTTCCAACTGTGAAAGTTCTATCGGGGAAACTGAACCTGCTTCTGTAAGTATCTTATTAAATACAAACTTTTCTTCTGGACTCATTGGTCTGCCTTGTAGTCTTGAAAGAGTAGCTAGCATTGTATTAAGAGTTGTCATTACTGCTTGTTTGTCTGAAGATTCGCCAGTGATTTCAACTTCTACATCCCATTCTAAGTCTTTGAATACTTCTTTCCATGTCTTGTCGTCTATTTCTGATGGTTTAAAGAAGCGTTGATTACCATGTTGTGCTAGTTCACCTTTAACATCTTGCTCTAAAGCTTGCATGTCTTGCGGATTAGCTATTTGACCTGAAAGTATTTGCTCTTTGATTGTAGTATTAGCACGTCTTATAGCTTCGTTCTTGATATACATTCCTTCAATACGAGCAACATCATAATCTCCTAGAGTTGCTGCCACTTCGTCTTTAGTGTCCATCTTAGTTTTTATGAAAGGAATTATGTATTCACGCATCATATTTTCAAGGTCTAGTCCTTTATTCTCTGTCATGAGTTCAAAGAGTGAATGAGACTCCTGTAGAAGTGCCTCTGTTTGACGCCACGCTGTCCCAGACGGTGCGTTATTGCCTAACATGGACTCTGATACCCCTGTGATTTCATTACCTAGTGTTTTCCATTGCTGACCAAAGTTTTGTAGTGATGTTATATCGTGAGAGTTGTTATTGATTTGAGTTAGTGGCTCGTTTACGTTGTGAATTAGAATATCTCCGTTTTCTATAGCTGAAAGAGCATTTTGTCCTATGAAATTACCGTCAGATGTTTGATAGATTAGCTTAGATGCTAAGTCTAGTTGGTCTTTAATAGATTTAACAGTGTGATTCATCATCCATTGTGCTTCGAATAAGTGTTCTACTGCACCAATAGCCATTGTACGCCCATCTTCTTTAATCAAATGAGTTATCATGTAAGGGTTTTTCTTTTCTTTTCCTGAAATCAAACAGAAATCGTCATATTCTCCTTTCTCTTTAGATTCTACAAAAGAAACAACGTGCATTTGCTGGACATAAGTATCATCATCGTCATCACGCCCTGTGATATAAGACAAAGGCATTTCACCATGTACCTCGTATAGTTTAATATAGCCTGTCTTATTGTCTTTGTTCTGACCACCCATTGTCTGGCGAACTGATACGGTATCAAGTAGTTTATCTACTACCTTTTGGTCATAACCTTTATGCTTTTTAAGTTGAGCTGGTGTCATTTCTAACACTTCAATAACAACATCGTTATTCATATCAACTGCGTCTATGATTAGACGATTCCAAGGAATAACAGTTGCGTATAGTTCCCCATCTTTTTCTATGAATTTTGTTACAGCTGAGCCATATCGTGAAAGAGTACGTCCCCAGTCATTAAGAAATTGACCAAAGTTTTGTTTACGCATCCAGCTTTGTAGATGTACAGTCGCCAAGAAAGCTCCAATAGTATCTTGGAGTTTAGTAGGTTTGATTCGGATGTTCTTGCGGTCTATATCAGTAGCACGATACCAGACGTTAGTAGCAGCAGTAACAATATTAAAGAAAGGTTTTTCTCTACCTAGAGAATCTGTATCACCTGAAATGTGTTTACTATTTAAATACGCATCTATTTTCTCTATATTTTCATATAAAGACCAGTCTACATACTTTGAAATTGTAGTAGTTCCATCAATATAGTTCTCTTCATTTCTACGGACTAATTCCGTTATTGTAATATCATCCATTTAAAATTATTCCACCAATTTTTATTAGATTATAATATAATTATAACATATATTAATTTGTAAAGTCTATCTGTTTGAATTAAAACTTATATTTTCCCTGTTTCTTGAGAATTGATTTTTCTGTTCTATTATAACCCTAGAACGTTCTTCACTTTGTTCTGGTATCATCTTTCCCATGATTTGAAAATACATTCTCATTATCCACGTGTCTGAGTCATCTGGAGAGTGTCCTATGATTTCTTTGATGTCTTCTTTAGCTGTAGCTTGTCTTTTGCCATCACCTTTTGAAACTTCTTGATAGTTTGATAGTTCTTCAATAATAACTTCCTTATCTTTCCCTGTTACACGTGATGCTATCTTATGGTTATTAACTAAGTCCGCAAGAGTAAAGACACATTGAGAGCGTAGATTTCTATAATCAGATACTAGACCGCCTAAAGGATTTGATACTTGGCTTACGTTAGGTAGTCTAACTATGTCCATATCTGTCTTTATAGGGCTGTAGGATGACTTATAGCCGATTATTCCGTCTAACATGGATGATGATGCCACCCCTGCTCCTACACCTATTGCATCGACTGCGATATGAGAATATGGAATACGTTGGTCTGCTGCGTATTCTCTAATCTTAGCTATAATGCTTTCAGTGTTTAATCTTTCAAAGCTTTCACGTCTGTATTCTTCTAGTCCTTCCCAGAAAGAGAATTTAGTTTTATCTGAGCCATCATCTGCAATGTCTACAATAAGATATTTAGAATCTTGTTTGTCTACTGTGTTTGAGAATACGTCTATCAGTGCTGTGTATTTAAAGAGTGCACCAGCATTGTCTATATGTTCAGCTAGAATCTCTTGTTGATATGATGCTCTATCCCCTTCATATTCTTTTTCTATAGAATCTAATTCTGCTTTTGAAAGATGTGGGTTATCTCGTGATGTAAAATGAAATGAACCCCAATTAGTATCGGTTTCAGCTACTTTTTCTAATCGTCTTAGATTTCCACTTTCTTTTTTGGGTGTACCAATAAAGTCTGCTGTTCCACCTGTGTCAAGAAACATAGGTCTAAAAATTTCTTGCCAATTAACAAAAAAGTCCCTCAATGTATCTAATTCATCAAAGGTTATATGTATAACATCAGTAAGACCACGATAGTTTTCTCTATTCTCCCATCCACCAATCATTATTGTGGTAGTTAGCCCATCTTCATTTTGTATTTGTATTTCTAGTCTTTGCTCATTAAATTTAGCTAATCCATCTAATCTATTTTTAAATGAAGCCCAAACAATTTCTCTGGCTTGTTTTTGAGTAGGAGCGATATATATTATCTTTCTACCTGTTGCAAACGTAGTTTTAGTTAGATTAAGTTTAGAAGCACTAACTACAGCCTTAAATGATATAATCTCAACTTCCATAGCAGTTTTACCACCTTTTCTGCCTGCTCGACAAGTCTTAAATCTTTTTTCAGACTTTATAAATTCTTCCTGTTTTTTATGTGGGATTAGCATATTGTTTGAGATAATTAATAGCATTTTCTAAAGAATTAATATTTTCTTTAAAATGTCCAATTCCACAATTACATAAATGGCATAAAAGTCCCCTTATTTTACCTGTTTCATGGTTATGGTCTACAACTAAAGTTTTTGTTGGCAGTTTACATATTAAACATAGATGATTTTGTTTTTCAGATAAAGATTTATAATCTTCTAAGGAAATACCAAAATTTTGTTTTAGGCTATAATTTTTCATCTTATCTGGATTATTTTTTTTCCAGACTCTTCTTTTCTCTAAGATTTCTTTATTATTTTTATCATAATAGGCTTTCTTAGTTATTTTAACCTTTTCATTATTATTTTTAGCCCATTTTCTACCAGCTTCTAATGCTTTTTCATGATTTTCTCTATAATATTTTCTTGAATAAGCTAAAGCATCGGCTTTATTTTTATACATAACTATTCTTTTTTAAATACTTCTGCAAACTGTATATTTACACCACCTTGATGCTCTACAGTCTCTTTAGATTTACCCATTACTCTATCATTAACTTCTTTGAGTGCTGCCATATCTCCTTCCATTGCTTTAGCTATAAGAACTGGAGATAATAAAGGTAGTGCTTCTTTAAGAGATTCTTTATATTCTTTTACAATATCTCGCTGGGCCTTAGCCTTAAGCTTTTCTTCTTCAGTCATTTCTGGTCTACCATTAGGGTTAGCAGTGAATCCAGGTAATAGTCTTCCTAGTTCATCTCTCTCTGGCTTGATATTACTTGTATTGTCTTTTTCTTCCATAAGAATATTATACCACGATTTAATGTAAATTACTATATAACCAATTAGCTAGTTTGTTTATCAGTCTTAATGGGTAACGCCAGATTATTAAGAGCGATAACCATAAAGGGTCAGGTTTTACTTTGTAGTCTACTTCTTTCTTAGTTGATTCAAAGCCTTTTGCTATTAGGTCGCTTATAGCAAACCCCAGAATACATACCCAAGCCAGAAGAATACGCATACTATCCAGATTTTAAAGAGTGCTATCCACGCTTTTAGTAGCATCTTCTTTTGGTTGTTCTAACTTTTCTATATCAAATTTTTCTTTAACCCCGATAGTCATTTGCGGGAATATCTCTACTCCGTGCTTCTTTAATAATTCGTTTAGTTCTGCTTGGAATACACTTAGTTTTTCTTGTTCCATATTATTTCTTCTTAGCATTATAGAATACTATCTTTTCTAATGAGCAAATGTCTTCATCTACCATTTCAAAGCCTTCGTTTATGTCGTAAAACATTTCTTGGACTTTTTTATCTAGCTGATAAATGGCAATACATAATGCAACGAACCCTACTAATAGAACTGCGATTAATATATTTAGTATCATATGTCTTTAATTATACCACGTTTAACTTATAATGCGCAACTAGTCTATTGGGTTATCTGATTGACCACAAAACATACAAAAAGGTGTATCCCTACTGTAATTATTAACCGTTATTTCTTTTCGTATAATCCTTTTACAGTAATCACATCTAATCTCTTCTTGTTTATCCTTTTCTTTTATAAAATTCATCATTGCGTCTGTATTATCTATATGTCTGTTTATAAAATGTTCAGCTATCTCCATTGGTTTAAATTCTGTATCCGCCATAATTTACTTCTTATCTGCTAA
>CAYJCX010000012.1:0-9069 GCA_964368775.1 uncultured Candidatus Saccharibacteria bacterium
ATGGACCACATAGAAAGTTATTTTACTGGCGCCGCAAAAAAGCTTTTTGAAAAAAAAGTAGAAAAACAGGTGTTGTGTGATGTAATTTTTGAATTAACTAGTGTATCTATAGAAAAAAACAACGTTGCTATAAAAAACAACGTTGCTAAAATTAAAATTTTTGGAGCCAAGAGAAATAGAGTTCTAAGTTTTAGTAAAGAGATTTTACAAAAACTAAAAGATGATCATGGGATTATTGTGGTGTCTCTGGACTAATAGGTATTTCTTCTGGAATATAGTTAAAAGATAATACATCTTCGCCGCTATACAGCAATGTATCATAAGCAATTGCTTTTATAATATGAGAACCTTTTTTTAGCTTTAAAGATTTAATATCTATTTCATATTCCCATGGAACATTTGTTAAAGTTGTAATTTTTCTGGAATCTATATAAATATCTATATTCTTTATTGTTACTGAATCCATTGAGATTGTAACTTTTATTTTATCTTCTTCTTTTACTTCAGCGCCATCATCTATCCCTGTCATTGTTACAGGAATAGAAATAATTGATTGATGCACTGTATCTTGGTAGTTTGGAATACTAGAACTGCCCACATTGGGTACATAATTTTTGTTTAACCAATTTCTTATGCCATATTCCCAATTCTTGAATTGGGGATCATTTTCAGGGTTTTTAGGAGACGGACCTGTTGGATTATCTTTATCTATCCAATATAAAATAGAATGAACGTTGGTTAAGACTTTCTCTACTCGAGATTCCTTTGGAGTAAAGTCCGTTGCAAGACCTCCAGAAATACTGTCTATATAAAAGCTTTCTCCTCCTTGCCATAATCCGCGCAGTATTGGAGCACCCCCCATATCTGGCACAGGGATTACAGGGAAAGATTCATCTCCAACTTTTTGTAAATGTTTTGTTATTACTTTTTTAAATAACGGTCCGGCTAGTTGAGCTCCACCTTTTTTCATCACAGTGTTGTCATTGTTACCAGCCCAAGCCCCCACAACTATTTTAGGGGAATAGCCCACAATCCAAGCATCACGGTTAGAGTTAGTTGTACCAGTTTTTGCAGCAACACTGTATCCTGAGACGCTTAGAGATGAACCTCGGCCAAATGTAGGTGCACGCAGGTCTTCATTTGAAAGTATCAAAGAAATAGCGCTAGCTACGTAATCTGGCAGTACTTGTTCTCCGTCGCCTTGTTTAAATTCTTCTAAAATATTTCCAGCTTTGTCTTCTACTTTTAATATTCCAGTAGCGTTATGATGTACGCCACTGGTAGCAAAAGTCCCATAAGCAGAAACCATGTCTATTAGTTTTACTTCACCAGCACCAAGAACCAAAGACAAACCGTAATCTTTAGCACTGCCTAATGTTGTTATACCCATAGAACGAGCTGTGTTAATAGAATCAGATACTCCTGCTAAATATAATAATTTAACTGCGGGGATGTTTCTTGATTCTGCTAATGCATTTTTTAGCATCATAGGGCCTTTGAATTTATTATCAAAATCATCAGGGGTATAACATTCTTTACCTTTGCCGTCTGGGCTACAGTTTGAATTAAATTCTGTAAATACATCAAATAAAACTGTTTCTGGGCGGTAGCCTTTTTTAAATGCCGTAGCATAAACAAAAGGTTTAAATGATGAACCAGGCTGACGAGCGGCAGTGGCAACGTTAAATTGCCCATCAATTTCTTTATCGAAAAAGTCACGAGACCCTACCATAGATAAAACTTGTCCGTTGTTTGGGTCTATGGCAACTAGTGCAATATTTTCACCGCCGTATTCTTTTTCATTTTTTAAGCCTTCTTTTTTTGCTTCATCTTCTGCAAAACTTTGTAGTTCAAAATCAAGAGTAGAAATAACTTTTAAACCTTCTTGGTTTACACGTTCTTCTCCGTATTTCTTTGTTAGATAATCTCTAACCCAAAATACAAAGTGTGGTGCCTTTATTGCTGATTGAGCTTTAGGTACAAAATAAACATCTTCAGCCAGGGCTGCGGAATATTCTTCGTCGGTTATATATTTAAATTCATGCATGCGCTTTAGAACATAGTTCGCTCTATTATCTAGCTCGTCCTTGTGCGCGCCATTTGGGTCATAATAATAAGGGCTTTGGGGGATTGCCGCTAAATAAGATGCTTCAGCTAGTGTTACATCGATAGCTTTTTTCTTGAAATAAACTTGAGATGCTTCTTCTACCCCATATACATTACCGCTGTATGGGGCCTCGTTTAAATAAATTTCCAAGATCTGATCTTTGGTCAGTTTTTGCTCTAGTCTTATTGCTATGATTATTTCTTTGATTTTACGAGTAAAAGTCTTTTCTCTCGTTAGGAATGTATTTTTTACAATTTGTTGAGTCAGTGTAGATCCACCTTGCGTATTACCAGTTTTAAAAATGTTAGACAAAATTGCACGAGTTAGAGATTTAATTCTAACCCCGTTGTGTTTATAAAATTGGTCGTCTTCTATAGAAATAGAAGCATGTGCAATAAAAGGATTAATTTGATCTAAATCCACCACGGTTCTACGAATAGTGTTGTGGTTGTCATATAATAAAATTTTTCCAGTACGGTCATAAATTTTTGTAGATTGAGAAATAACACGCTTGTCAAAGTTGGAGATATCTGGCAGGGGAACTGTTGCCAGGTAAAAAAGAGCAATAGCAAAAATCAAAGCTAAAAAACCAAGAAATGCATACAGCAAATACTTTGCATAGTCTTTCCATGTTTTTTTGTGAAGATTTTTCTTTTGCTCTGAAAAAATTGTAGTCGTCTTTGTTTTTATATGACGAGACATATCTTGGATTATTTTGCGCATGATATTATTTTAACACCTTTTATGTGGAATAGCTTTATAAATTAGTTAATATTTACCTAATCTTTGATACGTAAATAGTTATAAAATATTACAAAACTAAATTTTTAAAAAGCACTATTTTGTGGTATATTTTGCTTATGAATCAGGATATTCTAAACAGAGGCGTATCGGAAATTATCGACAAAAAGTCACTAGAAGATAAGCTAAATTCTGGTAAAAAACTAAGGATTAAACTGGGCATTGATCCAACTAGCCCATATATTCACCTGGGCCGCGCTACAGCCTTAAGAAAGCTTAGGGATTTTCAAAATGATGGACACCAAATAGTGTTTATTATTGGCGATTTTACTGGTGTTGTTGGGGATACATCTGACAAAGATTCCGAGCGCCCAGTGCTGCAGCAAGATATTGTTGAAGAAAATTTAAAAACTTATATCGAGCAAGCTGCTAAAATAATTGATATTGATAAATGTGAAATTCATAGAAACAGTGAATGGCTTTCCAAATTAACCTTTTCTGATGTTTCAGGACTTGCTGATGCCTTTTCAGTAAATGATTTTATTAGCAGGGAACTGGTTTCAAAGCGTTTAGAAAATGGTAAACGCGTTTCACTGCGTGAAGTTTTGTACCCAATCATGCAAGGCTATGACAGTGTGGCAATAAAGAGTGATGTAGAGATTGGCGGCACTGACCAAAAATTTAACATGCTTGCGGGTAGGGTACTACAAAGAATGTATGGCCAAGAACCGCAAGATATAATAATGCTGCCGCTAATAGAAGGGCTAGATGGACGCAAGATGAGTTCTAGTTGGGGTAATACTATAAATCTTACAGAAGAACCCAACAGTATGTTTGGTAAAATAATGTCTTTAAGAGATGATCTAATAATTCGTTACTTTGATGTTTGTACTAGAATCTCGGAAGCCGATGTTAAAACAATTGAAACAGATTTAGCTAATGGTAAAAATCCCAAAGAAGCTAAATTAGATTTAGCATATGAAATAGTCAAAGAATTACACGGAAAAGATGCTGCCGAATCTGCTAAAAAGAATTGGGAAGAAACTTTTTCAGAAAGAAAGATTCCAGAAACAGTCCCAGACACATTGATTTATAACCCTACAAAAACATTATCTGAGATAGTTATAGAATGTGAATTGGTGCCATCAAAATCAGAATTTACTCGTCTTGTTGAATCTTCCTCGATAGAACATATGGAGAATGAAGAAATAGTAAAAGATGTTAAATTTATAGCTATTCCAGGAACATACCGTATTGGTAAAAAAAGATTTTTACGAATAAAAAACCATGCATCTGCCTAAATTTATAATGAATACTATGAATAAATATAGATATTATAAGACTAAAATTTTGGCAGATGCATAACGAAAATTTATTTCTTGTGAATAAGGTAGAAGACATGATTAACCCAGTAATGGCGTTAATTAATAAGCTACCTGGAGTTTTAGAAGGGGGCGGTGCAATAATTTTTTTAAATGGCGAGCTGGCTTCTGGTAAGACTTTATTTGTTCAGGAGTTTGCAAAAGCTGTAGAAGTAGAGAGCAAAGTAAAGAGCCCGACTTTTACGTTAATGAAATCATACGATGTAAATTCAGAAGTGCTTCCAGAACTGTATAAAATCGTCCACATTGATGCGTACAGGCTGGAGCCACATCACAAGGAATCACTGCGAGTAGAAGAGTTTCTGAGCGAATCTGGAACATTAGTTTTTGTAGAATGGCCAACCGCGATAGATTTAGATATTTCTATTGCATACGCTTCTGTAGATTTTGAGGTTGTTAATGAAGATTTACGCAGAGTTAAAATAAGATATACAAAAACCACCTGATTAGCCCAGGTGGTTTTTGTATATAGTATTTAGTACATTCCATCACGATCATCTTCGTCTCCTCCGAAGAAATCAAACAGCGGGTCTTCATCATCTTCGTGATGTTGAATAGGAGCTAGTTCGTCTTCTACTAACGGATCAACATCATCTAAGACATCTTCTCCAATTACTTCTCCAGAAAAAGCTTCTTCTTCGTCACCATGTTTTATGTTCTCATCCTCTGTGTACATGAATTTACAAAATAATTAACTACTACGTTCTATGTTTTGTAATTTTACATATATAAAGAATTTAGGCAAGCACTATTTTGATAAAATCTGTGAATAACGTAATTTAGAGCTACAAGTCAATGCCGCAGCTATTGCGTCTAGTTCATCATCTCCAGCCATTCCGTCAGGTAATTTGATGATTTTTGGCAGCATTCTAGCAATATCTTCTTTTTTAGAATTACCATTTCCGGTGATGCATTCTTTTATTTCTGTAGGCGATAATTCCATTACGTCTATATTTTTCAAGCCCATTGTAGCCATGACAGCGCCGCGAGCCTGCGCTACTACTATTGCGGTTTTTTGATTTACAGTAAAAAATATCTTTTCTATTACTGCTATGTCCGGATTATATTTGGCCAATATTTCGGTGACGTGTGCATGGATTAAATAAAGCCGCTCTGAGGTGGAAAGATTTTTAGAAGTTTTAAAACATTCAGAAAATATTATTTTTTCTTTTGGGTTCTCTAAAATATTTTTTTCTAGTATTGCTATACCCAGTCTTTCTATCCCAGGGTCTATACCAATAATTATTGTTTTGTCTTTTGTCATCTTAACTAATGTGGCTTATTCCAAGATCAGTGATGGTGCGTCCGCGGGGAGTACGTTCTATAAAACCCAGCGACAATAGATATGGTTCGATTACGTCTTCCAGTGTTCCTTCGTCTTCGTGCAGTGCCGCAGCCATTGTTTGAATACCTGTTGGGCCTCCTTTGAATTTTGTATATAAAGTTTTTAAATAGTCTCTGTCTATTTCGGTTAAACCGGCTTCGTCTATTCCCAGCAGTGTTAACGCTTCATCTGTTGCAGTGTGCGAAAGATCCATTCCTTTTACTTGTCCGTAATCACGAACACGTTTTAGAAAATAGTTTGCAGTACGAGGTGTACGGCGAGACCTTTTTACAATTTGCCCAATTGCTTCATCTTCTATTGGAATATCTAAAATATTTGCAGAGCGTTTTAAAATTTTACCCATCTCACTGTCAGTATAATATTCCAGACGGTGAACACCGCCGCCAAAGCGAGATCTTAGTGGGGCAGACAGTAGCCCAATACGAGTAGTTGCGCCCACCAATGTAAAAGGCGGCAATTCTAATTGCACACTGCGAGCAGATGGACCTTTGCCTATCATGATGTCCATTACGCCGGACTCCATTGCTGGGTACAGGATTTCTTCAACTAGTTTAGATAGTCTGTGTATTTCGTCAATAAACAATATGTCGTGAGGGGCGAGGTTAGTTAGAATACTTGCCAGGTCTCCAATTTTCTCAATAGCTGGCCCGGATGTAACAGTAATATTACGTCCAGTTTCTTTTGCGATAAGATGAGCCAGTGTAGTCTTACCTAAACCTGGGGGACCGTAAAACAGCATATGCTCGGCAGATTCTCCGCGAGATTTTGCAGCTGTTAACAAGATGTGTATATTTTGTTTAATACTTTCTTGTCCAATATATTCGTCCCAAGTTTCGGGGCGCAGATGTTGGTCTAAAAATTTGGCATCGGGCTTCATATATAAGGGTTTTTGGGGATTTAGGACCTAGCTTTGCAGGGGCTTGACAATTCTACCCCAATTTGCTATAATGTACTCACGAACATATCAGATGTGCTTGTTAATAAAAGCACTACTTGATATAGTAACAGTATAGCACAGCATTAGCTGGCGCTTTGTTTTTTAAAAAGACGATAGTAATCTATAAGCAATCAGCTCTATTGGCCCGGTGACTCTCGCGGAGGACGGTTTGGTTCCGACTGTACCTATCCTACAAGGTTTTACTACTTGCTTTGACTTGTGCTTTGCAAGGATTGTTTATAGATTAATGTTGTCTTTATGACCACCCCCGCGTTGCGGGGGTTTTTCTTTTGTAAAAATAAAAAAACCACCTCAATTAAGAAGTGGCTATAATATATATAATTTTTTTATTTAGAAGTTAGTTCGAAAACATTTTGAACATGTGATCTTTCTGTTTCGTTTATTCCTCGGAATCCTGCGCATCTTTCGATGAATAGGTTCATAAAGATTATCTTGTTGTCCGAAGTCAGTTCACCATATTGTCCGTCTGAAAAGTTTTCACAAAAACCATTTAGGTCTGGTTCGTGTTCTACAACATACCCATCTAATCTTTTTAGGGTTTCTGGATACCAGCAATTTCCTTGCTCTTTGAAAAATTTGCATATGAGATAAGCTGTTCTTTCTGCTTCGGCCTGGCCAAATGCACCCTGAAAGAAGCTGCGTCTTTCTAAAAAATCTGTGCTATCGGCTACGATGTCAGAAGGTTTTATCCAGAAATTTTCAACGTTACCACCACCGATGTCGTCCACAAGAAACGTTTGGCCTGTTGAAAAAGATGTTTTTTCAAAAAAACTACCTGGTTCTGCATTTTTTTTCTCAATTTCAAAAAACCTCTGAAGCAACGTTTTCATCGCTTTTGTTTTTGCAATAACTGGTATATCGTAAGAGATTGCTAGTTTTATTTCTTTCTGCATACCAGAACTTAGGGTTGAACCATAAAGCCATAATTCATCAATCATAAATCTTCGGAAATATTCTTCGTTTACTAGCCCGGCTAGATAAATTGTTTTTGCATCGTCTTGTCCTAAATACTGCCGCCAGGTAAAACTGGGGAATACGGGCAAAATGGTTGTGGAATGGATGGCTTTACATATCTTGGCGACTTTTTCTAAATTGCCTGCAACATCACCACTTATGGCGTGTGCGATAAATACTGTTTTTACTTTACTCATTTTTTCAATTATTTTATTGAGCGTACTATATCACACATTCTAAATTTGACAAGGCCCGTGCTAAATGGTACTTTAAAGAAAAAATAAAATGAAATATAAAAAAATACCAACCGATAATTTGGGTATGGTGGCATATTATCTGCTACAAATAACCCAAGGAATTTTCAAATGGAACGGGGAATTATTCTTCTGCCCATTCGTATCTCTGGAAGACAAGAAAAAACCATTGCAACCCACCACTTGGAATAAGATTGGATGGCTTGATAGAAAATGGTCTCTTCCTTTTACTGATAAACATAATATACTTTGGCTTTTTGCCGACCCTGTTGACCCATTAACTTACACAAGAACAAAACAACGTCTTATGGATAAAAGTCTTGGTATTAACAATGAAACAATTGTTTATAAAAAGGGTTTTAAAATGATTATAAATTACAAAGGAAAGATTGATACACTAGAATTTGTAAAAAAAATTTCTGATCCTGAAAGGAGTCGAATTTTTGATCCTAACAGTAAAACTGAAAATTTTCTCCGTTATGCAATATTGAAATCTTCAAGTCATGATAATGATTTTTCTTACAAAAGTCATAGTATCGATACATGGCTTCGAGAGTATAATTTACATAAAAACCCGACTAATGACAGCATTGCATATAAAGCAACTGTTGCCGCTGTCTCTGGACTGGACCGAGCAATTTTCAAAGCTTATCCAGAAGAAGGAGGAGGCGACTAAATTAAAAATACAAACGATAAAAGCGAGGGAATAACCTCGCTTTTTATTTACCTATTTGTGGCGGAAAGCCAAACAAAATACTTAGTAATGGAGCAAGGAAAAATAAGAATAAAATTATACCTGCAATAATTGTGATATGTTCTATCTTTGCTATTTTATAAAATATCCAGAATATTAAAGCGGCATTCTCTTCGTTTGATAGATCAAGGTCTGTTTCGACTAATACATCTTTTGTTTGAAAAAAGTTTTTAACTACTTTTAAATAAGCAATTTGTTTTCCATCTTGGTCCACCCACTTTTCTGTGGAGCCATATTTCATTAATGAACTACTAACACAAAATCGACCATCAGGGAATTCAAAACGTATTGGGGTGGGTGATGAATTTGGATGTGTTGTAAAGTGCCAGAGTCCGTATTCTAAATTATCTGAATCGCGTGTCATTTTATTTAAAAAATGCCTAGACAATAAAACCCAAGGTAAACCTTCTAATCTACCAATCCAATTTTTAGAACTTATTGTGTAGCTTGAATTTTTAAGAATTATTTTTGCGTTTCTTTGCAAGTAGAGAGTATTTTTGGTTGTATAGTAAAATACTCCTAATGAATTACCATTTGAATCTAAAAGATCGTATTCTTTTTCTTTTTTAATTAT
>CAYJCX010000012.1:9169-10883 GCA_964368775.1 uncultured Candidatus Saccharibacteria bacterium
CGTCCTTTGTATCCAGTCATGTTACATGCTTCGCAGCCGTGAACTACGGCTACTTCGTAACTATCTGCTTTTTCTATTCCGTAAATTTTTAAATCTTTACCATTTTTTATTGCTCCATCTAGTACTGCATTCATCTCGGCAATTTCATTAGCATCAGCAGGGCGAGTGGTACTACACTTTGTACAAACTTTACGTACTAAACGCTGCGCAATAGAAAGAGACAGTGCAGATACAAGAATCTTTGGGTTTACACCAAGGTCGATGAATCGAGGAATAACACCTGCCGCATTGTTGGTGTGAAGAGTTGAGAACACAATGTGTCCTGTCAGCGCTGCTTCGATCGCAATTTCTGCTGTTTCGTGGTCACGGATTTCTCCCACCATTATTACTTCTGGGTCTTGGCGAAGAGCGCTGCGTAGTCCTGCTGCAAAAGTATAACCAGCATCTACGTCTGCTTGAGTTTGAGTAATACCCGGCAAGTGATATTCAATAGGGTCTTCGATAGTAATTATTTTTACTTCTTTAGAATAAATACGTTGCAGGAATGAATATAGTGATGTTGTTTTACCAGACCCAGTAGGACCAGTCAGCAGTATCATTCCGTTTGGTTTACGAATTTCTGTATCGATAAGTTTAAACAAATTGTCGGGTATACCCAATTCTTCCATACCAACACGGATAGATTTTGGATTTAGTAAACGCATAACAATAGATTCGCCATACGCACCCGGGATTAAAGATACACGAACAGAAATTTCTTCTGCTCCTATAAAAATAGAGAACCGTCCATCTTGCGCAATAGCAGTGTTTGTAATTTTAACTCCAGAGATTAATTTAATACGTGATGCAATAAGATGAAAAAATTTTACCGGCAAGACTACGACTTCTTGCAGGACTCCATCAAGACGGTAACGAATTGTTACGTCTCCTTCGTTGGGTTCTATGTGTATGTCAGACGCGCTTAGCTTCATTGCGCCAGCCAAAACTGTTTGTAAAACGTGAGATGTAAAATGAATACTGTCTTTACCAGCTTCGTCTATTTTTCCTTTGATGTCGGTAATTGTATTTATTTGTGCACTAAGAGATTCTATAACTTCTCCAGAAATTTCTATACTGCCTGTTGCTCCGGCTGTTGCGCCAGATAGTTCTACATATCTCTCCCAAACACGTTCAAGTGATGCGCGAGATGCGATATATAATTCAGGCTCGAGACCTTTTTGTTTGATGCCTTCTAATATTACAGCTACTTCTCCGCGAGATGGCGCATGTGCTGCTATCATTATTTTTTTCCCAGATGTATGAAAAGGCGCAACTTCGGCATTGCGAGCTTCAGCTTCACTAACATAACGCAGGGATTCGTTATCAATATTAGCAGTAGCCAGGTTTATATAGGGGATATGGTATTTTTCTTCGGAAAGTAGCTGCATCAAAGCCTCTTCTTCTCTACGGCGAAAATCTTCAATAGTCTTATTCTGTTCGTCTTTATCACTGGTTGTGGACATGTAAATATTGTACAGGAAAAGCACCCCAAAAACCATATTTCCAGCCTTATTTTGCAAGGATATTTACCCTTGACTTAATACTAAAAAAGTGATATAATTGTACTAATAAACAATATATACAAAAAAATTAAAAAATATAAGAAAATGAAAATTTTAATCAAAGTGGTATTACTAGCGCTGCTGGTGACCACATCTTTAACAACTAAAGCGTT
>CAYJCX010000012.1:10983-13800 GCA_964368775.1 uncultured Candidatus Saccharibacteria bacterium
GGCAAGGAAATAGAAATGGAACCCAAGGATCCATCTAAGACCTATCAATGGTCAAAAGGCAGAGCTTATGTTTTAAACAACGGTGTCTGGTATTATGCTACTGGTGTAGGCAACAAAGTTGAGAAATTAACTTGTGAATCTGCCCCACAAGCAAGTTCCGGTAGTGTTATTAATAACTATAATTACAATACTAACACTAATACTAACACCAACTCTTCATCCAGCCCCGGGAACCGTGTATTTGAACAAGAGCCAATTCATCAGTGTCACCCCGAGGTAAAACAAAAGAATTACACCGGTTTGATTCTTCTTGCTACTGTAGCTGCTATTGTTGTTCCAACGTTAATGACGCATAGAGAAACTATCTCTACTAATCAACCTGTTCAATGGAATGGTACAATGTCTAATGCCGGTAGTACTTATGATCCCAATACGGGCATAATGTCTAACGGAGGAAGTGGCGTCTACACTACTAACGGAGGTTCTTCTAACGGTGGTGGAGCTACTAGTGGGCAATGGACTATTGTTCCAAGAACTTGATCTTTTTTTACTCTAAAATTATTCCAACCCCGAGAAATCGGGGTTGTTTTTTTGTCTAACATTACCCTTGACACAGGGGACTTTTTATTGAATAAACTTGACAAATGCCTATAAAGGATGATATAATGCGCCCATGAAAAAGATTATACAACTTTTAGCGTTTTCTTTTGTGGCTATGGTGCTGTTTGCCTTTTCAGGAACAGCCAATGCTGCATTTAATGAAGGTAACCCAGGTGCTGACTGTTCAGTTGCTGGTATTGCTATCGCAGGCCAACCTTTGCAAAATGGTTGTGCTAATTATCAAAATGACGTAGCTGCCAGTTACGGACAAGTAATAGACGTTAATCTGTATTACAGAAACACTAGTCAAAACGATGCACAAAATGCACGCGGAACTATTTCTGTTAAAGGTGGTTCTTTTGGTTACAGTTTTACTAACAGTATATCTTCATCTGTTGGCGGCGCTGGTCCTAAGACAGTTAGTTTAACTTTGCCTGCTGATGCAGAAATTGCATTTAATGGTGCAAAAGTTTTCCAACGTCGTAATGCTGGCCCACAAAGTCAAACATTAATGAAATCTATTACTAATGTAGCTGAACTAAATAGTTTTGCATTAGGTAATGGTGGAACAGTAGAATCTTATACTAAATGTGCAGCATCAGGCGATGCTTACTGTTACCAAGGTTATGTTGTGGCTACTTTTACAATTGTAAAAAAAGCAGTAGTTTATACACCAAAATGTACTGACCCAATTGCATTAAACTACGGCGCAAATGCTGAATGTGTTTACCCACCACAACAACCTATTTGTAATGATCCATATGCATTAAACTATGGGCAACCAGGTGCATGTATTCCTCGTCCAGCACAACAGCAATGTTATGTATCTTTATATGCTAGTCCTACATTTATACAATCAGGACAACCTACAACATTGTCATGGACAAGTAATAATTGTAATAGCGTAACTATTTATCCAAATATTGGCAGTGTTGCTGTAAATTCTGCAGGATCACGCATAGACTACCCAGCAAGTAGTACAAACTATACTATTACTGGTTACGGTGTTAACACAGCATCAGCTAACGCTATTGTAACTGTTGGCCAAGTAACAAAACCTGTTTGTTCTGACAATATCGACAATGATGGTGATGGCAAAGTTGACGCAGGGGACCCAGGATGTTTTGATGGGAATTTTTATAATGCTAGTAAAATGAGCGAATACAATGTAGATGCTCCTGTTAATGTTGGCTCTACTGCTAGTACATTGTCTGCTACAGAAATAACAAACAACAGTTGTAAACTAAATGGTATTGTCCGTATTAACACACCAGGTAATACAAATGCTTATTTCAAATATGGTACATCTCCATCTAATCTAATGTACACAACAAAGCAGGAAATAGTAGGAACAAATACTGGTAACTACCAATTTGGTGACTACATTCAAAGTTTGGCTCCATCGACTACTTACTATTACAAACTTGTAGCAACAAATAGTTATGGTACTAAAGAAGGAGAATTGCGTGGTTGTACTACAAAATCAAATACAGTTGTTGTAACAACTACACGTCCATCAACAACTCGCACTGTTGTACGCCCAATCGTAACTACAGTCCCAGCAGAACGTATTGTTGCTAACTCTGCACCATCTCTACTATTTTTACGTATCGATGACCGTAGAGAAGATTTAACTTGTTCTGATGTTGTGGACTACCAAATAGTTTACAAAAATGTTTCTAACATTGTGCTAGACCGTGCAGTACTCGAAGTACAGCTTCCAGCAGGAGTTAGATATGTAAAATCTTCAGGTGGTGGTACATTTAGCGAAACTACAAACACTGTTACATTTAATGTAGGAACAATAAATCCAAACCAAGAAGATGCTAAATTTATTCAAGCCGATGTAGATTGTAGTCTAGTAGATTCTGATATGTTAGTGGCAAACGCTAGTATGTCATACACTAACCCAACTACTACTGCTCAAGAAGAAGCCGTAGCATATGATTTAGATAGATTTATCTCAGGTGCTGATGCTAGAAATGGTAGAACATCTCTAACAGGTGCAGCAATATTTGGAGGAGGATTCCTGCCTAATTCATTACTAGGATGGTTAATATTAATATTGGTTATCTTAGGCCTAGCTTATCTTGTAAGACTATTCCTAATGCCAGTATCTAATAAGAAAACTTCTACTACAACAACAATTCATAGTTACGACGATCATGACCAAGAAGCACATCACTAAGCCCTACGTGGATGCAGCCAAATAAACTA
>CAYJCX010000012.1:13900-17561 GCA_964368775.1 uncultured Candidatus Saccharibacteria bacterium
TGTGCTAAAATGGGCTTATGCAAAAGAGAATCGTACTACTAGACACCCATGCCATAATCCACCGGGCTTACCATGCCTTGCCGGATTTTCGTAGTTCAGACGGCACACCTACCGGGGCACTGTATGGACTGTGCAATATGGTTTCCAGTATTATTCGTGAACTAAAACCTGATTATATATTTGCATGTTACGATTTGCCGGGTAAAACTTTTCGCCATGAAGTTTTTGAAGAATACAAAGGCACTCGTAAAAAAGGAGACGATGATTTAATAACCCAGCTAATTTCATCTCGCGAAGTTATAGAAGCTTTGAATATTCCAATTTACGACGCGCCAGGTTATGAAGCCGACGACGTTATCGGTACCATTGCAAAACAATATGGCGCTAAAGATGGCTACGACATTATAATTGCGTCTGGTGATATGGACACACTGCAATTGGTAGAAGATGATCATATCCGTGTGTTTACTCTGAAGAAAGGAATTACAGATACTGTTTTATTAAATGAGCAGGCAATAATAGAAAGATTTGGTTTTGAACCAATTTACATTCAAGACTACAAGGGTTTGCGCGGCGACGCATCTGACAATATTCCTGGTGTACCAGGTGTTGGAGAGAAGACTGCAACTATTTTAATTCAGAAATTTAAAACCATAGAAAATCTGTATAAAGTTTTAAAGAAAAATCCGGAAGAAGTAAAAGCTGCTGGTATAACAGACAGAATATTAAATATTCTAAAAGAAAACGAAGACGGAGCTGTCTTTTCTAAAATGCTGGCATCTATTCGTATGGACGCGCCAGTAAAAGTAAAAATTCCAACAAAGACATGGAATGAATCTTTTGATGCAAATGTTGTGGAGCAGTGTTTTAAGAAATACGAATTCCGAAACATGCTATCTCGTTTTGACCCTAATTATGTAAAGCCAGTTAGCGCTCCTAAAGATAAGACTAAAAAAGAAAAATCAGAAAAAGCCCTGACTCTTTCTGAGAAAAAATCTAAATCAAAAATAGATTTATTTAGTGACCCAATAGACCCTATAAAATTAGAAGAAGCGCGTCTTATGGTGTGGCTACTAAATTCAGAGCGTACTAATGCAGACGTTGATACCATAATGGTTGATACCGGGACAGAGACATTTGATACTGCATACATAGAGCTGGATAAAAGAATCAAAAAAGAAAAGAAATTGCTTTGGTTATACGAACAAGTAGAGCATCCTTTGATTACTGTTACCAATGCAATGTCTCTTCGTGGTATGCGCATGGATAGAAAATATCTAGAAAGTTTCTCCAAAAAGATAACCCAGCAGCTAGCGGATCTGGAAAAAGAAATTGTAGATTTAGCGGGGGAGCAGTTTAATGTAAATTCTCCAAAACAACTTTCTCAAGTTTTGTTTGAAAAATTAGCTTTGCCAACAAAAGGTCTAAAGAAAAGAAAAGACGGACTTTATTCTACCGACGTAGACACATTAAACAAATTCGTAGACGTGCACCCTATTATCCAAAAAATGCTGGACTATAGAGAAAGCGAAAAACTGCGCAGTACATATATCGATGCATGGCTTGGGCTATTGGACGAGAATGATGAACTGCATCCTACTTTTATTTTATCTGGCGCTACTACTGGGCGGTTTGCATCTACTAACCCCAGTGTACAAAATATTCCTGTAAAAGGAGAGACTGGCAAGGAAATAAGAAAAGCTTTTATTGCACGTCCTGGATACACGCTGGTGGCGTTTGATTATTCACAAATAGAATTGCGCGTAGTAGCAATACTTTCTCAAGATCCGGTCTTAATAGATGTGTTTAACAACGGTCAGGATATTCATAGCGAAGTCGCGTCTCGCGTTTATAATGTTCCAGCAAATGAAGTAACCAAAGACATGCGCCGCCGTGCCAAGGTTATTAACTTTGGAATATTATATGGTATGGGATCAACTGCATTGGGCAGGGAAATGGGGATCTCTAGAAATGAAGCCAAAGCCGTGATAGATACTTATTTTAGCCGTTTCCCAAAGGTGGCTCAGTATATAGAAAGCGTTTTGGTATTTGCCCGCAAGACCGGTTACACCGAGACATTGTTTGGTCGCCGCCGCTATATTGCTAATATTAAATCCAATATCCCATTCCTGCGCGCTATGGCAGAGAGAATGGCAGGGAACGCCCCAATACAAGGAACAGCCACAGCAGACCTAATCCGCATAGCCATGAAGAACATTTGGAACATGCTAGAAAAAGAAAAGCTTGAGAAAGACGTGTACCCAATACTACAAATTCACGACGAACTAGTTTTTGAAATCAAGGACGAACTGGTAGATAGCGCCAGTAAGAAAATTAGGCAGATAATGGAAAAACCAATAGATGAAGAATTCCTGGATGGTAAGAAATCCGTGCCGATTTTGACAGATATGCATACTGGAAAGAACTGGGGAGAAATGGTATAATATAAATATTAGTACGGTACATAAACGTACGTTAATACTTATTTATGTCACTAAATCAATCAAACATTGCTATGACAGAAACAGTAAAACCTTCGGGGGATATCCAAATAATACTTTCAAAGTCTTATACTTTGTTCTTTTTCTTTTTTGTATTAGGTTTAATTGTTGATGTATTAATGAATTTTAGAATTAATTTACCTAATATAGAAAATATTGGTTTGGTTATTGCGGTGTTAGCGACTACTGTTATTTATTGGGCTCAAACAGTAAATAAAAAACCAAAATATTTGCCAAATGGTGAAAGAAATTTTCGTATGGGTCCTTATGCTTTTTCAAGACACCCAACATACTTGTCCATCTTTCTACTAATGGTTGGTGCGGCGCTACTGATGAATTCATATAGTATCTTGGTAACATCAATTGTTGCTTACGTTGTAGCTATTTTTACTTTTATGGAAAAAGAAGAACAGCGTCACATAAAAAAATATGGCGACCTGTATTTAAAGTATATGAAGCGTGTAGGTCGCGTTTTGTAATATGCTGTCACTTGTTTTTGGAAAAGATTATAAAAATGTTCGCAAAGAAGCCGAAAAAATTGTGGCTTCTTTTTCGACTAAAGCTAATGTTGTTGTAGAAAAACACACTGCCGAAACTATTAGTCCAAAAGATTTAGCTTACCGCGCAGAGAGCAATTCTCTTTTTGGCGAAAAGTTTGCATACATTATAGATGGGCTGGTAGACCAGTATGAAGACGAGACTTTAAAAGTTTTAGAAAAACTGGGCCAGTCTCAGCATTTGTTTGTATTTTGTGAAGACGCGGTAATTAAAGATATCGAAAAAGCATTCACCTCCGCCAAGGGCGGGGTACTGGGTCTAAAATCAGAAGAGAAAGAGAGAGACAATCCTTTTGCTATTACCGACGCACTACTTTCTAAAGACAAGAAAAAAACTTGGCAGTTATATAGAAAAGAAATAGATAAAGGTGAAAGCGCCGAAGCCGTAATGGGCCGTCTTGTTTGGGCCATAAAGACATTGGTACTGATACAAAAAAATCCCAAAGATACTGCGACATCTTTGGGTATATCACCGTTTGTTTATAGTAAAACCAAATCCGCAGGTAAGGTTTGGAAAGAAGGCGAGGCCGAGAAATTTTATACGGAATTACTTTTTGGAATGAAACCAGGGGACGAAATGGAATATCATTTAGAGAGACTAAT
>CAYJCX010000013.1:0-2493 GCA_964368775.1 uncultured Candidatus Saccharibacteria bacterium
TCCGCCAAGACCTGGCTCATCTCGAAGAATCTATAGACAAAAGAGTGGACTAAAATCCACTCTTTTTGTTACTTGAAATAAAAATAAAAAGGTGCTAATATAATCATAGTTCAGTAGGCTATCGTTTAATTTATTAGACATCAGTTTACTGAACTACGCCGCTTTAGCTCAGTTGGTAGAGCAACGCTTTTGTAAAGCGAAGGTCCTCAGTTCGAGTCTGAGAAGCGGCTCCAAAGTAAAACAAAATAATCACGTTCAAAGCATAACTAAAGTGAACGTCCTAGTTCGAGTCTGAGAAGCGGCTCCAAACAATAAAAACCCCGGATATCCGGGGTTTTTATTTTGGCTGAGCTTTATTTTGCTTCACTTATAGAAAAACTATCAATTAGGAATGTTCCCCCGGTTATTCTATTTACTAAAATTTCTACACGTAACTTTCTTGAATTCCTTATTGGTACGTCTCCAACAACATATTTATTATCACGTTTATAGTCTAAAACAACATCTGAAGGCATCCCAAAAGTTGTAAATGGTAGCGCGCTAGCTGTAAAAGATTCTAAGCTAATCCCCCTTTTATGATTAGGAGACAAAAGATTGTATGAATTTTCTATATTACCAACTGCGATGTTTTCTATAAATTTTTCAGCAATTTTTATCTTTTGAGATTTAGCATACAAACCAAATGATATCACCCCGCAATAGCAATCAATATTATAGTAATGTAAATCCAAGCTATTTTATCGTATTTATGCGGATTACTTCTCTCTATTTCATAGAGCTCTTTAACTATACTCCTATCTACTTTTTTATAATAGATAAAAACTATTCCTGACATAAACAATACTTCATATACTACTAAGAAAATCGTAGCTGCTACTGACCCCCCAGCAATCAAAATAAACAAAATTGGGAAAAAAAATAATATTGGGAAAATAGTTTTAATAATCCTCCCTTCTCGAGAAACTGGATGCCAGAAATTAAGCATCCTCCATCCCCTATTACTAGGATAATCAAAGACCTTTTGAAGCGTGGTACGGAAATATTCTCCACCGGTAGCAATAAACCAATATTTTTTCTCTCGGGCCGCGTCTTCAATTTCTTGACGTTTATTTTTGGGTGGGTTTGACACCTCGCCTGAGTTAAAAGATTGATTTAGAGTATTTGGATCCATATTTTTATTTATTATTCTGCCTTTAGTTTGGCTGCCGCTTCGGCTGCTTTTTTCTCATTTATAAGACGAATTTGCTTCATTTTAATAATCTCTGGTACAACTTTTTCTATGCTTTCTTGTGAGTTAAATCCAGTATAAAGCTTGTCATTCATTACCAATGCTGGCAATTTAGTATCTTCAACTTTAAAGATTTTTATTAGAGACTGTAGTGCTGTTAGGTCTAAATTATAGTCAAAAGAATAAATGCGTAGTTCTGGATATTCGCGGCGCATCTCTGTTAGTACAGCGGACTGCTTTATACATTCGCTACAATTCTCTGCAGTAGTGTAAAAGTAAAATATTGGTACAACAGTAGATCCACATTTAGCCTTGATCTTTTGCATCAAAAGATAGTCTTTTATTTCTAGCAAAGAATAGTATCTTTTTAGTTCTGTGACTTGGTCTTTGTTGCGAATATTTTGTTCGCTATAAGCTATCTTGTCAGCTAATTCATTCAAAGTATCAGACAATGTGTTTGCCGCAACATCTTTACAAGATAGTTCCTGTAGTAGCTGGAACTGTGTTTCAGAAGACATAATATCTATAGCTACAGTATCCTGGATAGATTTTATATTTTCTAGCTTACGTCCAGAAAGAAAAGAAGAAAGAGCCATCGTTGTTACAAACAAAGCTACTGTGATTAAAAATACTACTATATATCTTTTAATGTCTTGTTTTTGCATAAATAAAGATTACCATTAAATACTACTAAATTCCACGAGCGTCTCTTTCTTTTGCCCAACTAGCTTGGTAGCCAGTTATAGCATTATAAATTGCCTTCATCATCCAAAATGGAGCCACAATACTGTATACAAAGAAAAAGAAGATTATGTTTACAGATAGTTTTATCTTACCGCTTTTAATTCTTTGCCCAATAAACAATGAATTAAAGACTGCCAAATACACAAGAATTGTAATAAACAATATTGCACTAGTTGGTACATAAAACCAGCTAAGAGTTAAATCAGGGCTGTTAAATACTGCCCCAGTAGCCGATATGGAAAGTATCTTTCTATATAGGAAACTAACTAAATTATACAAAGTAAAAAAGAACAAAAAGATAACAGAAAGAACAGACACAATTCCCGACGGCAGTGTAATGAACCCAATGTTCCCATACTGACGACGAAAAACTAAATGGCGATAATCAAAACTATTCTTTATAAAGCCATATATCCAGCGCAGTCTTTGACGGTAAAGTCCTTTTACATCAAGCGGCCCAATAGTATAAACAAAAGCGTCCGGAGCATGTTCTATACGCATATGGTTTTCTTTCATACGCA